>JALEGQ010000123.1 GCA_022763385.1 bacterium | reverse complement strand
CAACTACTAATTCCGAACTCACAGGAGAGATCCGTCTGGAGATCGGGAAATCCCCTCAAAAACCCATAACAAGAGCTGTTTGAGCGAATACTCGTGCTTGGTGTGCTCTTCTCGAGTCCGAGAACTCCTTCTTTTCGCCACACGCCACCTCCTTCCTCCCCTCAACCACGATGAATCCCTCAATTTTCCCCCCTCCTAACCGCCTGTTGGGGTGCACCAGAGGTGATGCCGGGGTGGGGGCGGAAGTGGGGGCCGTGCTCTTTTTCGAGGTGTTGGAGTTTCTGGAGGATGTTCTTTGGGCCGAGGGTTTGGGCGTAGGTGATGAGTCCTCCTCGGAAGGGGGGAAATCCGATTCCCATGACGGTGCCGAGGTCAATTTGAGCGGCGGCTTCCTTTCCGGGGGTTCCGGCTACTCCTTCGTCAAGACAGCGGAGCCCTTCGTTGATGAGGCTCATAATGAGTCTGTCGGTGATTGCTTGACGGTCACCGACGGTGCGTTGCTTGTCTATTCCAAGTAGCTCCGAGAGGTTGGGTTGAATGCGTTCTTTCTTCTCGGAATAATCATAAAATCCGAGGCCCGACTTCTTGCCGAGCATTTTTTGCTCTACGAGTTTGTCGACATATCCAGAATTTTTCATTCGCTCGCCATACCCATCTGACATGATCTTTGAGACGTGTCGAGCTACGTCGAGTCCAACTTCGTCGAGAAGGCGGAGTGGCCCCATGGGCATTCCGAATGCGGTTGCGGCTCGATCGATCTCCTCTCCATTGTATCCGTCCGCGAGGAGTCTTCCGGCTTCATTGAGGTATGGTGTGAGAATGCGATTGACGAGGAAGCCCGGAACGTCTTCGACCACTATGGGGAACTTCCCCAGTTTGGTGGTCAACGCAGCGATGAGCACTACGGTGCGATCGTCTGTCTTCTTGCCACGAACGATTTCAACAAGTGGCATCTTTTCTACCGGATTAAAGAAGTGCATTCCAACGACTCGCCCCGGATGGGGGAGCTCACTGGCGATCTCACTGATGGAGAGGGAAGAGGTGTTGCTTGCGATAATCGCGTTTTCTGCTACCTGCTCAGAGATCTTGCGGAGAACACTCTTCTTCACCTCCATGTTTTCAACGATGGCCTCTACTACCAGCTGAACTTCTTGTAGTCTATTCGGCTCCGGATCTGTGGTGAAAGTGATCTGGGAAAGGAGTGCTTCTCGATCTGAAGACGAGATGTGCTTTTTCTTTGCAAGACTTTTTGTGATCTGCTCCTTGCCTCGCTCTAGCGCTTCTGGAGAGGTGTCTTTGAGGATTACGGGAAATTTCTTGCCAGCAAGTACGTGTGCGATTCCAGCTCCCATGGTGCCAGCTCCGATCACCGTTGTTCGAAGATTACTGAGTTCGCCCCGTGCGCTCTTGCCGAGCTTTTTTGCCCCTTCAGTGAGGAAAAAGAGTCCAACGAGCGCTCTGCTCTCAGGTGTTACTACCAGTCTGCCGAGCTCGGCGGCTTCGTGCTCATATCCGACCTTTGTCCCTTTTTCTAGTCCCAGCAGAACGGCTTTGAGTGCGGCTGGGGGTGCTGGATAGTGGCCCTTGGTCTCTTTCTGGAGGGCCGCTTCGCTTTTTCGTTTAACGAAAAATCTTCCGACTCGAGTGTAGGTGAGAAGCCAGTCAAGAAAAGAAATCTCAATTGGAGACGGGAGATTCTTCTTCTGCGCGATCTCTTCTGCTCGCTCCAAGATGTCATCCGGTGCGACGACTTCGTGTACGAGCCCATAACTTTTTGCCTGTTTTGGACGGAGGGTTCTTCCCGGAAGTATAACCTGAAGCGCTTTCTGAATTCCGATAAGACGGGGAAGCCGTTGGGTTCCGCCCCACCCGGGAAGGATTCCAAGTTTTGTCTCTGGAAGTCCGATCTGCGAGCTCGGATGGTGCGAGAGAAGACGAAAATTGCAAGCAAGCGCGAGTTCACATCCGCCCCCAACACATGGGCCGCTAATGGCAGCAATGGTGGTGCACGGCAGATCTTCGATCATCTGGAAGATGGCTTGCCCTTCCTTCCCAAGCTCTTCGCCAACAACGGGATCCGTAATGCTCTGAATAGCATTAATGTCGGCTCCGGCAGCAAACATATCCTGCCGCGGACCAGAGATGATGACGGCGCTGGCCTTCAGATCGCGAAGTTCGATGACGGTCTGTTTCAAAGAGGCGACCCGTTCGCTGGTGAGCGTCACCACTCGTTCCTCCTCCGTGCCGAGGAAGATGGTATACACTCCATCTCGTTCAGTGACATGAACCTGTCCCGCTACGGGTTCAGAATGGGTCAAATTGGTATTCATAGCTCACCTTGCTCTTTACTTGAAGGGCCCGTTCACGGCATGCCGGACACATAAGAAAATTCCTTGAACTCCCAGTAGTGCTTCGAAGAAACAGTAGTGCTCCGATCACAGAGTAGTATACCCACAAGAGGCTCAAACTCGCGAGGTGGTCATTTTCTCATGAAGGAGAAATGACCGAAATCCCGAGTTGTATTGGGAACGATTCTATCTCTCCCTCGGTGGTGTGAGTCCCGGAAGGTGCTTCCGCGGAGAGTTTTAGAAACTGATCCGAGAGGGTTTCTCCTGAGATGAGCCCTTCGTGAGGCGCTATCTGGTCGAGGAACTCTGCTGGAGCAGCAATCTCTGTCCTTATTCGGTCCGAGACTTGGAGATCTGCCTCTTTTCGGAGTCTCTGAATGCGATTGATGAGTTCTCGTGAGAGCCCCTCCGAACGGAGCTCCCCGGTGATCTCAGTGTCAAAAAGCACGGTCACTCCGGCTGCCGTTTCCACTTCCTGCCCATCTATGGGGGTTCGGCGAATCTCTATCTCACTGCTCGAAAGAGTTCTTCCGAGAATTGTGATCTCCCCTCCAGATTCAAGTTGCGAAATCTGATCGTCCGGTAATTTCTTGAGCTCTGCAGCACACTGTTTCATCTCTTTCCCGAAGATCGGTCCGAGGAGTTTAAAGTTTGGTCGAACTTCCAGCTCAACGAAAGATGATTCGTCTGGCCGGAAGATGACCTCTTTTACATTCAGCTCTTCTCGGACGTGCTGGGCATGTCGCTCAAGAGTGCCCTTTGCCGCTTCATCCTTTGTGATGACGGTTATCGAATTGAGAGGTTGCCGAAGCTTAATATCGTGGTGTGCACGGAGACTTCTTCCGAGATTCACGACGAGCTGAATGAGCTTCATGTCACTTTCAAGGGCTTCGTCCTGGCGTTGAGAGAGGGGGGTTGGATAGTCTGCAAAGTGAATGCTCTCCAACGGGTTCTTCTCAAGACTCTTCAGGTTCTCGTAGATACGCTCGGTGATGAAGGGGAGAAAGGGGGCGAGCACCTTGGAGAACTCGGTGAGGATGTACAACAAGGTATCGTAGCCGAGCTGCTTATCTTGGGGGTCTTCGCTCCAAAATCGTCGGCGGGACCTTCTGAGGTACCAGTTGGTCAACTCCTCAAGAAATTCTAGTAACGCTGGAATGACCGCATAGAGTCGATACTGGGCCATCTCCGCTTCGATTCGTCGCACGAGTGTCTGGAAACGAGAGATGATCCATCGGTCAAGAATATTATCACTCGCGGTGAGGTCGGAGCTCGGGACGTATTCGTCGATTTGAGCGTAGGTGGTAAAGAATGAGTACACATTCCAAAAGGGAATGAGCACGCTTCGAACAATTTCTTTCACCCCGTTTTCCGAAAATCGAAGGCTTTCCCCGCGAACAACGGCAGAGCTGATCATGTAGAGCCGGAGAGCATCGGCACCATACTGATCGATGACGTCTCTCGGATCGGGATAGTTCTTCAACCGCTTAGACATCTTCTTGCCGTCTTCCGCGAGAATCATCCCGTTCACCACGACGTTTTTAAATGGAGCTTTCTGAAAGAGGGCAGACGAGAGCACCATCAATGTATAGAACCAGCCCCGAGTTTGGTCTAATCCTTCGGCGATGAAGTCAGCAGGAAAAGAGGTTTCAAAGAGTTCTTCATTTTCGAACGGGTAGTGAAGTTGAGCATAGGGCATTGAGCCTGATTCAAACCAACAGTCCAACACTTCCGGGACCCTTTTCATCTCGCCTTCAGTGCACTCTGAACAGCTCCATGAAAGTCTATCGACAAAGTGCTTGTGGAGGTCAGGAACGGCCTCGCCACATTTTTCCTCAAGTTCGGCAGAGGAGCCGAGGCACTGAAGGTCTCCACACGCACTACACCTCCAGATCGGAAGGGGGTTCCCCCAGAAACGGTTGCGGGAGATATTCCAATCACGGGCTTGGGCAATCCACTTCCCAAAACGTCCATCCTTGATATGTTCCGGAACCCAGTGAATCTCCTGATTGTTCTCTGACATCTCTTGCCGGAGATCTTCGACCTTTACATACCAAGCAGAGATCGCCTTGTAGATCAGCGGGGTATCTGATCGCTCACAGAAGGGATAGCTGTGCTGAATCGTTTCCTGTTTGAAGAGCGATCCGTTCTCTTTCAATGCGGTGATGATCTTTTTGTCAGCGTCCTTGATGTTGAGCCCCTGAAACGGGGGAACCAGTTCGGTAAATTTTCCTTCGTCATCAACCGGATCAACAAGTGGTAGTCCATTGGCGTTTCCGACACGATAGTCATCTTCTCCGTGTGCGGGGGATTGGTGCACGATTCCAGTTCCGTCCTCGGTGGTCACGTAGTCATCCACGAGCACTCGGAAGGCGTTTTCAACGGAGGAAAAGAAGGGAAAGGGAGGAATGTACTCGATGTTCTTGAGATCGCTTCCCAGGTATTCCTTTTCGATCGTGAGTGATGCTTTGCTTCCGAAGACTCGCTCCCGAAGAGCTTCGGCGAGGATGTAGCGTTCACTGCCGTGAGAGACCTCGATGTATCGGATCTTTGCTCCAACACATAATCCGAGGTTTGAAGGAAGGGTCCACGGGGTTGTAGTCCAGGCGAGAAAGAAGGTGCCAGGTTGGTCCTTTCGCTCAAACTTTACGGTGACAGCGGGATCTTGGACTTCTTTGTAGTTAGAGCTTGCTTCAAAGTTTGAGAGCGGGGTGGAGAGACGCCAACTGTATGGCACAACCCGAGCGCCCTCGTAGATCCTTCCCTGCTCCCATAACTGCCGAAATACCCACCACACGGAGTCCATGAAGGAGAGGTCCATCGTTTTGTAGTCTCGGTCGAAGTCAACCCATCGGCCGAGTCGCTCAGTCGTCTCTCTCCAATCCTCGACGTACCGAAGCACACCGGAACGGCACGCTTCATTAAACTTGTCGACGCCGTACTCCACGATCTCTTCCCGACCGGCGAGACCGAGTTCTTTTTCCGTAAGCATTTCGATCGGGAGCCCGTGGGTGTCCCAACCGAAGCGTCGGTCGATAGAGTATCCGCGCATACTCCAGTAACGAGGCACGATATCTTTGATGGTTCCAGCGAGGAGGTGGCCATAGTGCGGGGTCCCCGTAGCGAATGGGGGCCCGTCATAGAACATGTAGCGGGGCTCTTTTTCACGACGACGAAGAGATTCCTGAAAGGTGTCTTGCTCGCGCCACTTCTTCAGGACATCTTCCTCAAGGGAGGGGAAGTCTGCACCGGGCTTTACCGATTCCATCTCTATTCTACTCGTCTTCCAAAGTTGCAATACCGATTCAAGATGAGGTAAGTTACCGAAATGGCCAACTTTTTGCAAACTTCGGTCAAGCTGTGGTGAGAAGTCGGCTCTGGCGTGGTGATGATGGCGTGGTGATGAATCGGGGGACTGGTGTCTCGTCAGAAAAGTTTTTTCACTATAGAATGGGTATTGGTATAACGAGCCACTAGCGTTTTGGTCCCCCTGGGAGGCGTTTTCGGGCTTCGCCCTGCACGCAGCGACGTGCTGCGCAGGTGAAAGAACTTT
>JALEGQ010000122.1 GCA_022763385.1 bacterium | reverse complement strand
TCTAAGCCTCATAACCTGCTTCAGGGGAGGCCTCTCCTCCCTCCGACCGCTCGCTTCCCACTACGAGACGATTCCCCCTGCCCTGAATTCTCCTCACTCTCCCTTACGGCTCCCTTCATCCTCAAAGATCACCGATAACTGAGCAAAACTCCCCCCTTTCACCTCCCTCTCCTCTCTACACCCCCCTCTCCTCATTCAATGGTGCGTGGCACCTACCGGAGGGGTGCCACGCACCTAGGGGGAGCGGCGTTTGGTGAGGGGGGCTTTGGTGCGGCGCTTTTGGGGGGCTTTTTTCTTTGTTCTTGGGGAGTCCAGAAGGGCGAGCTCGAGGACTTCGCTGACGTGTTTTACCGGGAGGAACTTTATCTTTTTCCGTTGTTGTTTTGGGATCTCTTCGAGGTCTTTGATGTTTTCGTATGGAATGATCACTTTCGAGATTCCGTAACGGAGCGCTGCTAGGGCTTTTTCTTTAAGGCCTCCAATTCGACGAACGTTGCCTCGGAGGGTAATCTCTCCGGTCATGGCGATGTCTTTTACGACTCTCCTTTTTGAAAGCACACTCACCAGTGCGGTCACAAGTGCTATTCCAGCAGATGGTCCGTCTTTGGGTGTCGCTCCGTCCGGCAGATGCACGTGGATGTCAACTTGCTCGTGAAAGTTCTCGTCTAAACCAAGCGCTTTCGCATTCGCTCTGGTATAAAACAGCGCTGCTCTTCCGGATTCTTGCATCACTTCCCCAAGCCGACCGGTGAGGTGAAGAACCCCTTTTCCTGAAGCAACTGAAGCTTCTATCGGGAGGAGCTCTCCTCCAACAGTCGTCCACGCTAAGCCCTTTACGAGTCCGATGGCGCTATCTTCTTCCGTGGCTTCCGGATCGTACTTCGTCGGCCCAAGCGACGCTTTGACGTACTCTACGGTGACTTTCCGCTTTCGCTGCTTCCCTTCTGCATATCCTCGGGCGATCTTTCGGCACAGTCTTCCAATTTCACGCTCAAGGTTCCGAACTCCCGCTTCCCTTGTATAGCTGTCGATGATCTCCAAAATCGCGGTTTTATCAAAAGTTATGGAGAACTTTCCAAGCCCATTCTTGTCGAGTTGCCGCGGGACAAGGTACCGGTCAGCAATATGCAACTTCTCTTCTCTCGTATACCCCGAGAGGTCAATCACTTCGAGTCGATCAAGGAGAGCATTTGGTATGGTATCTACCGTATTCGCCGTCGCAATAAACATGACCTGCGAAAGATCAAATGGAACATTCAGATAGTGATCGGTGAATTCAGTATTCTGCTGGGGATCCAGCACCTCAAGAAGCGCCGAGGAGGGATCTCCCCGAAAGTCCGCACCAATCTTGTCGAGCTCGTCTAAGACAATCACAGGGTTCTTCGTTCCAGCCTGTTTCAACCCCTGAATAATACGCCCCGGCAAAGCTCCTACATAGGTACGACGGTGACCCCGAATCTCAGCTTCATCGCGGACTCCCCCGATTGAGATGCGCACGAACTCACGGTTTGTTGCGTTCGCAATAGAGCGACCAAGCGATGTTTTTCCAACCCCTGGAGGTCCTACAAAACAGAGAATTGGTCCCTCTGGATCTCTTCGAAGTTTCCGCACACTGAGATACTCAATGATGCGTTCCTTAACTTTCTCAAGGCCATAATGCTCTCTGGTAAGAATAGTATTTGCTCTTTTCAGATCCAGACGCTCCCGAGATCGCTTCCCCCATGGAAGGTCTGTTATCCACTCAAGGTAAGTACGGAGCAAAGCGTACTCACTTGATTCCGAGGGCATACGGGAGAGACGACTAAACTGTTTGTCGGCTTCTTTCCGGACCTTCGGCGGAAGTTTTGTCTCCGCGAGCAGTTCTTCCAGCTCCTCTAGCCCTTCAACATCATCCTCATTCGTCTCCCCCAACTCCTGTTGAATCATTCTCAGTTGAGAACGAAGGAGGTACTCCCTCTGCTCTGCATTCAGCCGCTCTTCAGCCTGATCTCGTAATCGCTCAGTAAGGTAGTAGCGACTGAGGCTCTCCGCCAGGAGCTCCTCCAAGAGCTGTAGTCGAGCAATGGGATCGGTTTCATCAAGAAACGGTTGCCCAGCCACAAGGTCCAGTTGGTGATGCGCCACGAGCACGTCAGTTAACTCATCAGGACCTTCCGCATTCTCCGCCAATACGAGCATCTCTTCCGGAAAATACTCGCTATCAACAAGCACTCGAATGTTTTCAAGAATCCCACTCAGGAGCTCGTGCTGCTCTTCATCAAGCTCCAGATGTTTGGAAGCAAAGAGCGGCTCGATACGACATTCGAGTTGCGCAGCACCGAGCTGTATCTCTGTCAGGCGAACTCGTGTCACTCCCTGCACCAAGGCTTTTACGGTTCCGTCAGGAAGAGCAACCGTCCGCAGAACCTTCCCGAGGACTCCAATACTGTTAATCTCTTCTGGCTTGGGTGACTCGACTTCCTCAGCACCGAAGAAGGTCCCAAGCACCAAAAAGTCATTCGCTGAGTCACCGGCTTCAGTGAGGGCATGAACTCCTTCGCCCAATCGAACAAGGAGCGACATGACGACACCAGGAAAAGGAACAATTTCGGAGGTCGCCAACAGCGGCAGATGATACGGGACTTCTTCCCCTGTTGGTGTCGTGAAGTGCGCTTCAGCCCCCTTCTTCGAGCTCTTCTTTCTCGTGGTCTTTCTCGCTGTCATGCCTGCCTACCTCAGAAATAAATCGCCACGTCCTCCGAAGAACATAAGCTTCTCCTTCTCTGCTCCTTTCACAGCGCCAGAGAAAAGCTGCTTCACTCAACCTGGCCCTCAACCCTCTCATCTCCTCGGTATACGTACGAGGGATTAACCTCCTGTTCTTGCTCACGAATATCAGAACCCGACTCCTCCGAAGAACGAAAGGAACTCATTCGTTCGGCAGGTCGAGCCTCCCCTCCGTCAAGTTCCAGCACCTGAAAAACTCGGTGAAGCTCCCCATACGGCCCGACAGAAATCCGTCCAGTAAGCCCCTCATACGCCTGGACGTTCTGGAGCCCCTCCTCAGCAGTAAGTCCAAGCATCTGGGCTTGGCGAGTTGCTGCTATAAGCAGGGTGGCCGCATCAAACCCCTGTGCCGCAAGAAAATCGGGGCGAGTGCCGTATTTGTTTTCATGAGCTTCTCGAAACTTTTGGACTACCTCTCGCTCACTGTCGAGATAAAAGGGACTCACAAAAAGTGCACCGTCGAGAATGGACTGCGACTTCATCAACTCTCTCGGATCATCCCACGTTCCGAGACCAAGCATACGGATCTGCTCTCGCTTTCTCCATGAAAGGTTTCCAACCAGCCGACTCGCATCTTTGAGTGAGCCCGGGAAAAAGATGGCATCTGCTGCGATCTCCTCTACCTCAGTTGCTGCAGCTACCAGACTTTCGTCATCTCCTCTCACGAAGTTTATCTCACTCACTACCTGCATCCCGAGTCGCCGTACATTTTCTTCAATGGCCGAGCGATAGAGCTCTGCCGCCGGCCCTGTAGGACTCACCACAATAATGCGCCGCAGACCTTTTAAGTGGGCTGCTGCCTCAAGCAACGAACTCACCTGAGATTCCAGTGTCGGCCCAAGCCGGAACACTCCCAATCCGGTAACCAAACGGCTCGATTTCGAAAAGGTGAGCATCGGCACCGAGGTCTTTGATGCTAACCCAGAGACGGAACTCGCTACTTCCGAAAGAAGCGGACCAAGCACCACCGCAGAGTAGCTCTCCGAATCTTCTTGTGCAGACTTTTCTTTCCTATTCAAAATTTCACGATACTCCGTGTTTGCTCGCATAGGGTCACCGGCGGTATCCCGAACATCGAGCACGAAGTCTGTCTCGGCTTGCTGTCCGAGAAACGCAAGTTCAATCCCACGCCTCGTCCGTTCTCCGAGTGGTGCATGCTGGCCACTTAACGGAAGAAGCACTCCAACAACGGTTTTCGGTCCCTCCGTACTTTTACCTACCCGTACTCGCATGCCCTCACCAACTTCCCAAAACCGCTCGGGAGAGAACTGAAGGTAGGTATAGTCAGAGGCATTTCGCCGGCGAAACTCTCTTCCGACGAGTAACCGCACAAAGCTATCTGTTTTCCACCGTTCACTGAGTGTCAAGAGATCAGCGGACGAAGGGAGCTGTAGCAATGAACGAGCCCCCTTTTCGGCCGCTTCATGCACCCCTCCCAATCCGGCTTCCATTCTGTTGGTTCGAGAAAACCAAGCAAGGGACTGGTCAATATCTCCCCGACTTCCGTATCCATAGGCAAACAGAAGGGCAAAAGGGGCAGATACTGTATCTTCTCCCTGCCCGAGATTACGAAAGTAATCACTCAGCAAACGGAGTGCTTCCTCTGCCTTTCCGAGAACAATAAGTGCTGATGCCTCTCGTACGATTACCGAGTCCCGTTCGGTTTTCGTTTTGGCCAGTCGCTTCGAAGAGCGATACCGCTTCAACGCCTCTCGATGAGCTCCTTGCTGAAAGAGCTGATCACCCTCCAACAGAAATCGATTCGTCACCGGAGAGCCGGTGAGATCGTGGTAAGGAACCCAGATCTGCCACGGGAGCTTCTCTCGCATACTCGACGCCCCATTAGCTGCTCCAGAACTTCCCTCACCTCCCAGAGGCAGTCGGCGACTCTCGTCAATCACCGTATCACGACGCGGTTCTGTAGCGTCACGGCCAGAACACCCCCATAAGGATATGAGAAGGAACAGGGCAGTACATCCTATACGCACAAATCTTCTCTGTTGATCATTCATATACGTCACTTGGTATCTCAGCCTTCTCACTCAGAAAGACCCCTTCTCTGTTTCTGGAACGGATTCGGTTTTCCCACCTCGGGCACTATAGAGTCTCGCTTTCTCCACTTCAGCTCAAGAGCTTCATTGCCGAATGAGCTCTCTATCGCTAAGCTAAGCGCTAATCTCTCTGGAGCCCCTGTACTATGCATATTTTCTCCCTTCCGTCGCAGAGATTTTTCAAATTGCGGATTGCGCCGTTGGGAATTCTCGTGCTCTCAACGCTCTTTCTCCTCTTTGCGGGGTGCACGGATGGAGGAGGTGATGGAGACCCTTCAGCGAACCTGCTCTCGAGTGCCTGCTCTCAGCTGAACCTCACCGCACGGAGCGCCCTCCCGCGAGTAATTAACGGAGGTGCGTGCTCAGAGTCTGGCTCTCCGATCGTACGACTCAACATCCGAACCCTCTCAGGAGATGTTGGACTCTGCTCTGGAACTCTGCTCACTCCTACCACCGTCCTCACCGCGGCACACTGCTTCTTTTCTCTTACCACCTCCGTTGAGGTCACTGTTGCTGGGAACCGGGCTCTTGCGACCGAGATCATCACCCACCCCGCCCTCTCTATCGATACAAACTCTCAGGTCGTCATCAACGACGCCGCGATCGTTCGACTCAACCAACCACTTTCGGAACAACCAACCCTTCCAATTCTCGGAAGCCGGCCAGTCCCAGATGGATCAACCATCTCTATTTTTGGCTACGGACTTGATGAGAACGGGGACTCTGGAGTTCTTGAGAGTGGAGAGATGCTCATTTCAAGTATCACTCAGGCCCATATTGCAGCCCGATACAACGGCAACGGTAGCAACCCGTGCTTCGGAGACTCCGGAGGCCCTGCCATCTATACGTTTGTAGATGAAAACGGAGTAGAGCAGGATACCATTGTGGGAATTGTTTCGTCTGGAGAGCTCATCACCTGCCTCGAGGGAGATCGCACCCTCTTCGCGAATGCCACAAGTGCTGATGTGTTTTCATTTATAATCGCGAATGTTCCCGAGGTACAGATTCGATAGGCTCAGACGCCATTCACTATAAAATTTACTACAAAATCTTCTCTTTCAACTTCTCAAAAAATCCCTTTTCTTCCTGGAGCGGATGGTCTCCCTCTAGCTCTCGCAGCTCTTCTAAGAGCTCTCTCTGACGATCTCCGAGTTTTTTCGGCACATGCACCGCGAGCCGCACGTGAAGATTCCCCCGCTGACTCGAACCGAGCAGAGGAACTCCCTTCGAGCGGAGCGTAAATACCTTTCCACTCGGAGTGCCTGCTGGAACCTTCAAAGACTCCTTTCCCTCAAGAGTCGGAATTTCAATCTCTGTCCCGAGGACCGCAGCAGAGTAGGTGATCGGAATCTCACAGAAGAGCTCAAACTCATCCCGCTCAAATATCGGATGCTCCTTTACGACAACTTGCACATAGAGATCCCCGTCAGCTCCTCCGCCGATTCCAGGCTCTCCTTCTCCCCGCATCTTCAGCCGCTGACCGTGATCGATTCCCGCTGGCACCTTCACCGAAAGCTTGGCCTTCGTGTTTTTACGACCGAGCCCAGAGCAATCGTGACACGGGCTTCTTACGATCTCCCCCTGCCCCTGACATACGGGACACGTTCTTGCGATGGTGAAAAATCCCTGCTGAACAGCCACCTGGCCCTGACCTTGACACTGCTGGCACCGCTCTTTTTCCGTTCCCGGAGCAGCGCCATTTCCTTCACAGGTGGTACACACCTCAGGACGAGAGATCTCAATCTCTTGCTCTACACCAAAGACTGCGTCCTCGAACTCAACCTCGAGGTTGTATTTCAGATCCCGACCCGGTGTTCCACGTCCCCGACCTCGGCCCCCATCACCGCCAAAAAAAGATGAAAAGATATCTCCGAAGAGGTCTTCAAAACCGGAGAAGTCTCCCGAAAAGCCTCCACCAGCGCCTTGCTCGAAGGCGGCATGACCAAACTGATCATACTTCCGTCTATTTTCTGAATTACTGAGAATACTATAGGCGTCCGTTGCTTCCTTAAACTTCTCTTCTGCAACCTTATCACCCGGGTTCTTATCGGGGTGATACTTTATCGCCGCCTTACGATAGGCCTTCTTAATCTCGTCCTGAGAAGCGCTCTTTGAAATACCAAGCAGCTCGTAACAGTCTCTCTTTGCCAAACGAATCTCCTCTTCTCACCAGAAATCTGAACACCAGGTGCACCACGACCAGCTTCTCAGCCAGTCAACTTTTCCGACAAAGCCTGGATACGCAAAAACTCTCCCGCAAGGTGTCAAACCACCCTACGGAAGAGTTCTCGGTGAATCAAACAGTGCCCCAAAAAATCGAGACACCCTCCCGGCTACCGATCCCGAACCTCTTCAAAGTCGGCATCAACCACATCATCGTCATCTGAAGAGCCATCTCCGTTCTGAGCCGCTCCCCCTGCAGAGGCTCCATCACCAGACCCTCCATCGGTAGCACCTTCAGCAGAGGACTCAGCCGCTTGACGGTACACGATCTCAGACACCTTGTGCGCTGCTTCTGTCAACTTCTCCATCGCAGCGGTAATCTGATCACCGTCGTTACTTTCAAGCGCCTTCTTCGCCTCTTCAAGAGCGGTATCTACCGCACCTCGGTCTTCAGCCGAAAGCTTCTCTCCGATATCAGTGAGCTGCTTTTCAGTGCTGTAGACGAGAGAATCAAGGTTGTTGCGAGCCTCTACCTGCTCACGACGCTTTTTATCCTCATCTGCATGCTCCTCAGCATCCTTCACCATCTGTTCGATCTCATCCTCACTCAGTCCAGAGCTCGCCGTGATCTGAATAGACTGCTCCTTTCCAGTTCCGAGGTCCTTCGCCGATACGTGAACGATCCCGTTCCCATCGATATCAAAGGTCACCTCTACCTGCGGCACTCCTCGGGGTGCTGGTGGGATACCAACGAGCTCAAACCGACCGAGCGTCTTATTGTCACCGGCCATCTCCCGTTCTCCCTGGAGTACGTGAATCGAAACCGCCGGCTGGTTATCCGCTGCTGTTGAGAAGACCTGGCTCTTTCGAGTCGGAATCGTGGTGTTCTTCTCGATAAGCTTCGTAAAGACATCTCCGTAGGTCTCAATACCAAGACTCAACGGCGTTACATCGAGGAGGAGAACATCCTTCACGTCTCCCTGAAGAACACCAGCCTGAACAGCCGCACCGATCGCCACCGCTTCATCTGGGTTTACATTCTTCGAAGCCTCTTTTCCGAAGATCGCCTTGACCCGCTCCTGAACCGCAGGCATCCGGGTCATTCCACCGACGAGAATAATATCGTCGATCTCGTCCGCCTTCAGATCTGCATCTTTCAGCGCTGTCTTACACGGGGCATCAAGACGCTTTAAGAGGTCCTCACAGAGCGACTCAAACTTCGCCCGGGTAATCTTCATATTCAGGTGCTTCGGCCCAGAACTATCCGCCGTGATGAACGGGAGATTCACGTCCGTCTCACTCGCAGAAGAGAGCTCATGCTTCGCCTTTTCCGCGGCTTCTTTCAGTCGTTGAAGCGCAAGCGTGTCACTCCGCAGATCAATCCCCTGATCCTTCTTAAACTCATCAGCAAAGTAGTCCACGAGCTTGAGATCGAAATCTTCACCACCGAGGTAGGTATCCCCGTTCGTCGATTTTACCTCAAAAACTCCATCTCCAAGCTCGAGTATCGATACGTCAAAGGTTCCTCCTCCGAGGTCGAATACCGCGATCTTCCGCTCCCCTTGCTTCTCAAGTCCGTAGGCCAACGCCGCCGCCGTCGGCTCGTTGATGATCCGTTGAACATTCAGGCCAGCTATCTTCCCGGCATCCTTCGTCGCCTGACGCTGTGCGTCGTTAAAATAGGCGGGAACGGTAATAACTGCATCCGTCACCGACTCCCCAAGATAGTCCTCCGCGGTTTGCTTCATCTTTCCAAGAATCATCGCAGAGATCTCCTGCGGACTCTTCTTGTCGTCCTTTAACTTTACCCATGCATCGCCATTGTCGGCTCCCACAATCTCATACGGAAGAACCTTCTTCGCATCCTGGGACTCATTGGCATCAAACTTCCGTCCGATCAAACGCTTTACTGCAAAGATCGTATTCTTCGGGTTCGTTACCCCTTGCCGCTTCGCGACCTGGCCGACAAGTCGCTCTCCTGACTCATTCACCGCCACTACTGATGGAGTAGTCCGAGCCCCTTCACTGTTCGCAATAACAGTAGGAGACCCCCCTTCCATTACCGCGACACACGAGTTTGTCGTTCCAAGATCGATACCGATTATCTTTCCCATAACTTCTTTCCTTCCTCTGCTCTTAAAAATGTCTCTTCTCGAAAGCTTCTTTCCCGAAAATTCTTAAAGTAGCCCCCCAAAGTAGCCCCCCTGCGGAACCGCGCCTTCCCACTCTTAACCATCAAAAAATGAGCTTTCAAGGGGGCAAAAAAGAAGAAAAGCTCCTCGGCGGCCAGACCTAGGCGGCTTTCGAGACCACCACCTTGGCGTGCCGAATGAGCTTCCCCTTGTAATAGAAGGCCTTCTCGAGCTCATTCATGATGACTCCATCGTCATGCTCCTCCGAGGGAAGCTGACTGATCGCCTCATGCTTCTCGGGGTCAAAGGGCTCTCCGACCGCACTTTCTCCCTTGACCTGCCACTTCTCCAACACCTGAACGAACATCTTGTGAATGAGCTCAAAACCCTCCTGAAGCTTCTTCCCATCTTCTGAGAGGTCATAGTTCCCAGAAGCCTCAAGCGCTCGGTCGAAGTTATCCACCACCGGAAGCAGGTCAACGAAGACTCGCTCGCCCTGATACTTCAAGAGGTCACTTCGCTCTTTTGTGACCCGCTTCTTGTAGTTCTCAAAGTCCGCCAGGGCTCTGATATACTTCTCCTGTACCTCACGGAGCTGGGCATTGAGCACGTCGTAGTCTCCTGCTCCTTCAGGGGCAGACCCGGAAACCGCACCAGCATTCTGCTTCCCCCCGTCCAAGGCCGAGAAGTTCGCGTCCCGTTCATCAAACCCATCAAGGTTCGGCCCCTGAAACGTCGTCCCCTGAGATGCTGCCGCCCCCTCCGCAGCACCCGATTCACCTTCTCCGGACTGCTCATCAGAGTCGCTTCCCCCCTCAGCAGGTGAAGAACCATCCTCATGAAACACTCCAGACTCCTTCTCTCCGTCTTCCTCGTCACGAATAGGTATGTTTTTCTCTGTCATCTTCTCTCTTCCGGGGCTATCTCTGATATGGTCTTACACAGTAGCTATAATCATCGTATGCGGACATTGCAAATCAGAGATTCCCCATCCCCAAAATCTTCCCTTCACCTCGACGGGCTGATCCTCCGAAGCTACCCGAGCGGAGAGAGTGACTGCATTTACCGCATCCTCACGCGAGAGCAGGGAAAGGTGAGCGCCATCGCCAAAGGAGTCAAGAAGAGCAAGCGACGCTTCGCCTCACTCCCGGAGCCCTTCGATATCGGGCAAGCCGAGCTCCGACGCGGACGGGGCGAGCTCTGGCTCTTCAACGGGTTTACTCCGCAGAAGACCCTACTCTCTCTCCGAACATCTCTCGACCTCTTCTCCATCGCCTGCACTCTCTCCGAAAGCTTCGATGGGGTCCTCCCCGAGGAGTCGGAGGAACACGCAGAGGCTCTCTACCACGCTGCAGTCGACGGGCTACAGGCCGTCAGTGAGTGCAATAGTGCGGAAGAGGCTTACCGTCCGGCGATCGGTGCCCTCAGAAAACTTCTCCGGATAGCCGGATTTCTCCGAGAGCGCACCGAAACCCACCGCGGAGAAGAGTGCTCCACCACCGAACCTTCTGGAGCCCAACGACTCTCGGAGGAGTGGGATTGGATCACCTCCCAGGTTGAGGAGGTGCTGAACCGGAAACTTCGCTCAAAGCCCGGGTGAGAGATAAGCCGGGCGGTCTACATCGTCTGAACGGGAATCCGAGCGCTCATTAACATGGAGTTGGCATACACCCGCAGCGAATCAACGAGCGCGTACTTGAGAAAGAGCAACCCAAAGAGCAGCACGATCGGACTGAGGTCAATTCCCCCTCCGATGATCGGAATGCGCCGTCGAATCGGAGTCAGAAGTGGCTCTGTACTCCCCACGATGAACTGAACTAGCCGGTTGGATGGGTCAGCACTGAGCCACGAGATAACAACCCGTGCGATGACGAGGATCTCCGCCATAAAGATCAACGAACCGAGGATCGCCGCCAGGCCGTGCATACAATTTGCGAGCAGGTACATACTGAGATAATGACGCTATCTGGGAGTGAAGAGCAACTCCCCCGTTGCATAAGCGGTCAATCACCACCCATTTCTTCGTAAAAATCGGGCTCGACCACCGAGGTCACCCGAATGCCGTACGAGTCATTCACAATAACGAGCTCTCCAAGCGCGACCATCTTTCCACTTACCCGAAGCGTTGCAGGCTCGTCTTCCCGCCGGTCGAGCGTAATGACGGAGCCCTTCCTCAGCTTGAGGAGCTCCCCGACCGAAAGCGTGGTCTCGCCAAACTCAACCGCAAGCGGCAGAGCTACATCATTTAAAAATTCAAGCGGAGTTTCCTCTGGCGAGCTTCGAGGGACGCTCTCAGCGGACCCTGAGACGCCCTCCTCACCGTGGACACGTTCGTACTTTTCAATTCCCATACAGGGAAAAGATCGGCATACCAGAGAGATCCTTGAGAATCCTCACCGAACTTCCCTCTCAAGGAGAGAAAAGACGCTGAATAGTTACGAATCAGTAAAATCGCCTACTTCTTGCGCTTATGACGGGTGCGCTTCAGCCGCTTCTTATGCTTGTGTTTTCGAATCTTCTTCCGACGCTTTTTAAGATCGTTCGCCATACGTAATTACTCTTTGATAACTTGCGACACTCCGAGTGCTCAACACATGAGGGCGAAGGCGTGCGGAGGCGTGTGCTCAACCAATGCTCCATAGTCGCTGTTCCCCCCGGGGAAAGTCAAGCAAGCCGCAAAAAAGGCTGCCGAGCGATGTCCACCAGAGGTCATGTCCCTCCAGAGGTTACGTCGTCCGAGCCCCAAAGAGCGCACTCCCGATCCGCACAAGGGAGGCTCCCTCCTCAATAGCGATCTCAAAATCACCAGACATCCCCATACTCACCACCGGAAGGTCATCCACCAGGTCACCCACAAAGCTTTCCCGATACCGCTCAAATCCCTCCAGGACCAGCGCATTCATCCGACGGTAATCCTCGCGCACCGCCTCTGACGCCTCGTGGTGAGCCGTAATGGTCATTCCACCGTGTAATTGGAGCGCAGGAAACTGCTCGGCCCACCCCGGTAGCAGCTCAAGAAACTCCTCCGGCAAAAACCCAGCCTTCTCTGGGTCAGCCGAGATATTCACCTGCAAGAGCACCGCAGGTCGCACCCCCTGCTTCTCCGCCTCCCGCTGGAGCACCTCCGCCGTTTTTTTTCGGTGAACGCTCTCGATACACGAAAAGAGAGAGACCGCTGCCTTCGCCTTGTTGCTCTGCAGCGGTCCAATGAGGTGAGCGAAGTGCGGAAGGAGCAGGTCGCGTTTCTCTGCGTACTCCTGGACGTAGTTTTCGCCAAGAAGGAGCAACTCTGAACTCCCCTTCCTCCGATCCACCAACGCCTCTTGCAAGGCCCGAACCCGCTCAATCGGCTGACGTTTTGAAACCGCAACGAGGCGAACCGAACGCTCGTGACGACTCCGAGCCTGAGCCGCACTGATACGAAGACAGATCTCATCGTACCTCGCTTTCACCCCGGCGACCACTTCTGCGACCACCTCAGCTCCCACCTTGCTCACCGGTGCTCTCTCCTCCGACACCACCGGAACGGTGTTGAATTGCTCCCACCTCGAAGAGCAGCTCAGCTACTGACGTGATATCAAGCCCCACGATATTTGTGAACGACCCGACGATCTCCCGAACAAACACCTGTGCCTGCCCCTGCACCGCGTACGCCCCCGCCTTGCCAAAACTCTCTCGTGTCGCCAGGTAACAGGCGAGGCTCTCCTCGGAGATCTCCACAAACGACACGGTACTCCTCAGCACATAGCTCTCTTGAAAGCCCGCTTCACGATTTACGAGCGCCACCCCACCAAAGACGTCGTGCGTCCGACCAGAGAGCCGTTCCATCATCTCCCGCGCCTCGGCGAGATCTGCCGGCTTCCCGAGCACATCACCGTCAACTCCGACTACCGTGTCCCCCGCAAGCACCCAACTCGCCGGATAATCCTTTGCCACCTCATCGGCCTTTGCCCGCGCCAGCTCCACCACGAGACGCTCCGGAGGGGCCTCTATCTGAGACTCATCAAACTCACTCGGATGCACCCGAAAGCTCACTCCGAGACTCTCAAGCAAGGTCTTCCGACGAGGAGAACTCGAAGCAAGAACGATCTCTTGTCCCGCAACGTTCTCGTACAGAAATTCCACTGGCGACTCCTTCATGCTGCCTTCTCACCCCTCTCTGCTGAAAAAAACGTGAGCAAGGTTGAGAGCAACTCCGCTCCGCTCTCCGTTCGAAGGTCTCCGCCCGGTCCTTCAACACCGACACTCCACGTCCTGCGATCCTCTCGGAGAAGCCTTGTGAGCTGAGAGCCCCCCTCCTCGATTCGAGCGACCACCTCTTCCACACTCGGAACAGAGAAATAGTGAGAACCTTCCTCGTCTCGCAGGGGACTCTGCTCACCGGTCAACAACGAGAGCAACATCCGATTCGGAAGAACGAGGAACACCTCATATCCAACGTCGGCAAAACCTCGTCCGATCACCTTCCCCGGCCGCGAATCGAGGGGATATCCCCCTCTCATGGCCGCCTCACACTGCGCCAAAAAGTCGTTCCGCAGATCCACCCTAATGACCTTCGGTATACACCCGGTCCAGCTGCTCAACGTTGGATGTTCCCCCCTCAACAAGGGTCATCTCAGACACCCGAGTAATTCGAGCATTCTCGTGGAGCTCCTTTAAGTCCAGCACCCCCACATTACACATGGTCGCCTTTAGCTTTGTTACCGTGCTCGCCACCTTATCCGCCAACGCTCCACTAAACGGCACGTATGCATCGACTCCCTCTTCAAAGACAAGTTCCTTCTTCTCGCTCTGCTTGTACCGTTGCCAGTTTCGAGCTCGTCGCGATCCCTCACCCCAATACGGCTTATACAACCGCCCACGATAGGTGAGAGTGGGCGTTGGACTCTCGGCCGTCATGGCAAAATATTTCCCCATCATCACGAAGTCAGAGCCCATCGCGAGCGCCATCATAATATTCGTATCGTTATTGAGTCCCCCATCAGAGCAGAGCGGAACGTATATTCCGGTCTCTTTGCAGTAGGCATCTCTTGCTGCCGCAACCTCAAGTACCGCACTCGCCTGTCCCCGGCCAATTCCTTTCTGCTCTCGCGTGATACAGATCGAGCCACCCCCGATTCCCACCTTCACAAAATCAACACCAGCCTCGCGCACGAGAAAGTCAAAGCCCTCTTTTGAGACCACATTTCCACCACCGATCGGCACCTCCTCCGCACGAGCTCCGAGCGCTTCTCTCAACTCGCACACCGCCTTCTTCTGCCACTCCGTATACCCATCAGAAGAATCAAAGCAGAGACAATCCGCGCCTGCCTCCACCAGGGCACTCCCTCGCTCCACATGATCAAAACTGTTCAACGCCCCACCGACAAAGAGCCGCTTCTGCTCGTCCGTGAGCTCATCAGGATTCGACTTGTGGTCAAAATAGTCCTTTCGAAACACGAGGGATTTCAGATTTCCCGCCTCATCAATAATCGGCAAACACTCCTTTTTGTTCTTCCAGAGCAGTTCTGTCGCCTCCGTAAGAGTTGTGCCCTCCTTCGCCAAGACGAGCTTCTCAACTGGAGTGAAAAAATCTCGGATCGGACGAGAAAGATCATCCTTAAACTCCCAGTAATCCTTACTCGTGAGCAATCCCACCAACTTCGAAGAATTCTTCCCATCAGTGGTGATCGCAATCGTTGAGTGCCCGGTTCGTTCGCGAAGCTCAAGGGCAGCGGAAAGCGGCACATCAGGCGAGAGATTCGAATCAGACACCACAAAGCCCGCCTTGTGTTCCTTTACCAACCGCACCATCTTGACCTGCTCTTCAATCGGCTGAGAACAGAAGATGAAAGCCGCTCCCCCTCGACGAGCAAGGGCAATCGCCAGCTCATCTCCGGAAACCGCCTGCATCGCCGCAGAGACGAACGGTGTGTTCAGCACCTTGGTGGGAGGCCCATCGGCCGGACGATACTTTGCAATCGGAGCACGGAGAGAAACATTGTTCGGCGTATGTTCCGCGGTGGTCAGCCCAGGAACGAGTAAAAACTCATCAAAGGTACGGGAGATATCATCAAGAATCTGGGCCATACTACTCGTTTCCTCCTCGCGCTATCCGTTTCTCAGATACAGCTTCTGAGATACCGCCACTGAAATACAGAAAAACGCTTCCCAAAAAGGAGAAAATCATGTTCCGTACCGGGAGGCGTTCCCGGGGCTATACCGTGCCCAGAACTATACTCCGTTATGAATGAGAAAACCAGTCAGCCCCACCCCACTGAAGTTACGCCCAGCACTCGACCAAGGCAGAGCACCGTACTCGGTCGGACCTCGCGAGTACTCCTCATCGCCATTTCATGCGCCATTATCACCCTCACCGCAGCGGGATACTTCTCACTTTTCTCCGGCCTCACCGGAGTGCTTTTCTCACATGGCGAGCCCCTCGGCGGGGACTTTATCGCGTTTTACACCGGCGGCGCCCTCCTCCGTCAAGGCATCTCAGTGGGAGAACCGAGTACCGCCGCCCTCACCACGCTCTATGACCTGAATCGCCAACTGAACTTCCAGCAAGAGATCCTCGGAAACACCGTTGGAGCGAGCGCCCCATTTCTCCCCTTTATCTATCCGCCCTTCGTCGCCCTTCCCTTCCTCGTACTCTCACTGCTTCCGTTTCAGGTCGCCTATGCCACCTGGGTTGTCATCTCTCTCGGGCTGTACCTCACTGGAATACTGCTTCTCCTCCGAACCCTCGCCTCACTTAATCCGGAAGAGGTTACTCACAGCGCCTCGCAACCCCACCCCCTCACCGAAAACTGGATCGTGATCCTCCTCCTCTGCATGAGCTACACCCCCTTTCTGATCGACACCATCGCCGGCGGCCAGCTCTCTGCTGTCGGCATCGCTCTGGCTGCCGGAGGACTCTTCTTCTTTACGAGGGGCAGACTCTTCACCGCTGGACTCCTGCTCTCGCTCCTGCTCTACAAGGCACCGCTCTTCCTCCTCCTCATCATCGGGCTGAGCCTCATCGCTCAGCGCCGACTCATCGCGGGGATGATCACCGGTGCGCTCCTGATCGGAGGAGCACACCTCGTGGTCTTCGGAGTGCAGGAGCACCTCGTGTATCTGGAAACCGTGGTTCGATATCTCACCGGACGAGAACCGCTCCTCGGGAATAACCTCCCCTCCCGGCTTGGCGTCGGAGTGTATCGACTGCTTCATCACATCACGCCGACACCACTCCCCCTCACCTTCGTGCTCGCCTTCTTTTCTCTTACTCTCCTTGCATTACGAGAGTGGCTTATCCAGCGCAGCGGAACGTGGTGCCCAATCCCCCCCTTCATTCAACTGATCACCATCAGCACCGCCCTCTCCCTCCAGGCAAACAACTATGACACTGCCATCCTCGTCCTCCCCGGAATCTTCTGGGGATCAATCCTTCTTTCCCCCAAAAACCTCTCGCCCCGGCATCACCTTCCACCATCCCACGACACCTTCGCCAAACTCACCGCCGGCACCGGACTCCTCATCCTCCTCTTCACCTCCGCCGGCATCATCCCAGAGACCGCACCACTCCCCCTCCTCTTCCTCCTCGCCATGACCACCATCACCGGCGAGCTCGCCGCACTCCTCCGGAGCAAACTTTTTGCTCCCCGGAGGTAGGATCTTGCTGCCGGGATATCTATCCCGAATTATTTTCGGTCGTTCACAGAAACCAGAAAGCCGATCAGGTTTTCTCACTGGAGCTTGAATCTCCTGGCATTTCAGATGTTTACCCAGCATATGGAGGCTTACCTCGTGATACGCTCCCCCTTATAAGTCACCTCTCTTCCTGAAGCTATCATAAAGCTTCTCGAGTAGACCGACGGGGTGATATGCACTCTCATCGGCTGATAATCACCATTATTCGTCTTACCCAGAGGCTTCCTATGCACAGCCCTTCCAACGAACTAAATCCACGAGATTTGAGATCGAACCTTCCTGATACAGCGAGTCTGATGAGAGAGCAGCATGAGCTTGTATTTGACGCTCCTGTATCGGGACAACAGCTCATAGATTTCTTCGACAGGCCGTCGGCCGATCCGGCAAATAAAAGTCCGTTCATTGCAATTAGAACGGAAGAAGGAATGATTCTCGGACTTAACAGTAACCTGCCAAAAAGCTCATACGTACTGATTGGGAGTAGCAGGCGAGCAGCAATCGCTCCCACCGATACTCTCGAAAAAGTCACTCTGAGGCTTATTGATTGGATTGCTGGAGAAGGTAAACTTTTGATCAAACTCCAAGCTACTGTCCCGCAGCGCTTAGAAAAAGCAGCTCAAGGAATCAAAGATCACTTGGCTCAAGGATAAGGTAAGTATTCAACCGCACTGAGTGAGAGCAGAGCAACCTGTATGCTGTGCTTGATGGGAGCACTCCCCGCAAAATACGAAGATTTCTGAGAACGGTACACCGAAGGGAGTGCTCCTTCTGCTGGCATGGGGAATGCAACGAGTGTGGTAAGGAGTATTCCCGAGGAGTCCGGCACTATGCACACTGTTTCCCTTCGTCCCCGCAAGCCAACGGTCCTGATCCGCTTTGGCGAGGAGCATGCCATTTCGCGGAATGCTTTTCTCCTCGGTCTCTCACTGATCCTCCTCAATATCGCAGATGCGCTCCTGACTCATGCTGGCATCTCTCTCTTTGGATTCGAAATGGAGGGGAACGAGATGCTCCGGAAACTCATGGTCGAGTGGGAGAGCGCCGGTCTCGCCCTCTTCTATACGAAGAGCTGCACCGCCCTTCTGATCGTCTGGCTGACGATCAAGGCACACGACCGAAGATGGATCAGACCGCTGCTCGGAATCACCTCCGGCATCTTTATCGCATTCGCCATCATTCCGTGGAGCGTGTTCCTTCTCCACCACACTCTTACGGTATAGCTCTTAACCCGGCAGTGACCTCGCTGCTACTGCTGGGGATCGGAGGCGCTGCTACCACTCGTGTACTGAGATATCTCTCGTTGCGCCTCCTTGAGAAGCGTATTATTCGCGAGAGTGTCGGATTGATGGGTCTTACTTGCCATCTGTAGAGTTCTGAAGACCTCTTCCATCTGCGACAGGGCACCGCTCTGTTGTTCTCGAATATGAGTCAGGGTTTCGACCCGCTCAGTAATGTCTTTGATCTGATTACTGATATCAAGAAACCGATCATTCACCTTCTCACCAAACTCAACCCCGGCATGAGCTCGTTGTACCGCAATACTGATCTTCTCTGAGGTGTCCCTTGCGGCTTCAGAGCTTCTGTTCGCCAAGGAGCGCACCTCTTCAGCGACTACACCAAACCCTGCTCCAGCCTCACCAGCTCTGGCAGCCTCCACGGCCGCATTCAGCGCTAACAGGTTTGTCTGAAACGCGACGTCCTCAATAGTCTTTGCGATGTCAGAGACCAGATCACTTGCGGACTCAATCTCGTGAAGCAGAGAAACCATTTTGCTCACCTCTTCCTTCCCTTGCTCCACATATTCAACGGCCTTATGAGTGATAGTGCTCACCAATGACACCTGTTCAGCACTCTTCTGCGTCGAATGAAAAACTTCTGATTTGCGCTGTTCGACCGTTTCGACATTCTCGTGCTGTTCATTTGCTGACTGGGCAAGTTGCTCCAGATTGTGCGATATATCCCTTAAAAGGGTATCAGATAGCTTCTCCAATCCATCCAACGTTTCCGCTTGAGTCAGGAGTTGGTTACGAAAGAAGATCGCCAACATCACTGATGGAATCGTCTCTACGATCACGAAGACAGCATGCAACAGTACCACGGAGAAACTTGCATCATAGGAGAAAACGCTCATCGGGAGATAGAGCCAAAACAAGATATGATGAAGGGCGATCGTCACAGCAGCCACAAGAATAGGAAGCGGATGTAATGTAGCGATGATGAGGGCGAGAGAGACAAAGACGTGAAAGTGCATCTCGATCATTCCCCTGCCCAGGTGAATGAGGAGCCCACTCAAGCACATGGAAGAGATCGCAATGGCCACGGAGACCAGTCGACAATTGGCTCTCTGCAAATACAGGAGTACGGGGCCTGCCGTAAAGATGGCAAAGAGAACAAGGCCAAACAACATCCCTGTCTCAAAGTAATACCCGGCAAAGAGAAAGGCCGGAAGCTGAACCAGTAGTGAGATAACGAGATAAAAGTTGGCCCTTTTCGTATAGGACACCTCGTGTTCGCTGATGGAGAACAAATACTTCTCAAGCATCCCTCTCATATTTGTCAGATACGTCGGTAGCTTCATTTCTCTCTCCGCATACTCACTGAACTCAGATCAGCAAATTCATATTATCCCAATTGGGTCCACCATTTTTTTAAGCTTCTTACTCACCGCACAGCCGAAAACCGGGAGTGCCGAAAACGAGTCCCCTTTCGCAAGTCCGGCGATGATTTGCCGGTCCTTCACCTGGCCAGAATGCCTCAGAAGACGCTCAGAGTATCCGCCGGTATAGAGCTGTTCCCCTGCCCCATTGACAACGACGAACATAGGAGAAGCAGTGATACCGTAGGATGCTATCTGCCCTTCCGAACGGAGTAACTCTGTCTCAAACCCCGCCTCTCGAAAGGGCTCTATCGCTGCATCACTCTTTGCTGCATAGAGCACTCGCTCCCGGACTCCCGAAAGGGGGCCACGTTCTACGAGATAGCGAGAGATAACTGCGGAGCACTTGCACCCCTCCGTTAAGACATGGACAACATTGAGGGGCTCATTACTATTGGCCACCGAGGAAAGAAAGCTTTGCGATGGGATGAACGCAACCGGAAGAGGGATGATATGCTTTACCATAAGGATACTTCCGAGCGCCAAGCAAAGCACTGCCCATGCAAAGAAGAGGACAACGGCAAATCGTTCTTTTGCTTCTTTCTTTGTTTGCATATGTAGCTACCTCGGATCTCTACCGAGGCTCTTCCCAACACTCAGGAAAAGAGTTCATCGCGAGAGGATTGATCGAGGGGATGCACCGGTATACTCCCACTCGTCCAGAGTCATGGTCGACACTTCAGGAGATCAACTTGAGGGGGTATCTCCCTCGCCGCCAGTATAAAAAAGCCGCTTGTACTCCACGGGGAGAAGCTCAAGGCAGAGGCCCGGTCGGAGATCTGTTTTTCGGAGTTTATTTGACTGATAAAACTGCACCTCTTGTGAGCGCTCTATGTGGCGTTCCTTTACCCATACGATATGAGAGAGCTTGGCGTGCTTTTTTCGTCCTGCTGCATTTTGCAGCATAAAATGTCCAGAGATTCCAAGTGGGGTGGCCCTGGTCGATTCCGGTGGATAGAGCTCTGGCGCAGGCGCTCTGCTCGGAGTGTAAGAGAGCGCGGTCTTGACGTCGTGAGCCACGACGTATTTCTCTACCGCACGGGGAGGGTCCGCTCGAAGCGAGAAGAGCTGAATTCTCGTTGCCCCAACACCGTAGCCCGTGAGGTAGTGACTGCTAAAATCTGCCGTTACCTTCGCCGAGACTCCTTTCAGAATCAGCTTGGGATCTCTTCCGTGGAGTCGGAAGGATTTTCGCTCCTGCGATGCAAAGCGTGGACACAACAAGAGGGGCGGCATGTATCCCGGGGTGGTCCTCGCGGCAAAGACGAGCACTCCAGGAACATCACGACCAAAGATATAGCCTCCCCACCGCAGGGTCCGCTCACTGAATCGGACGATAAGGCCATTCGCGAGGTCCTTCTCCCACGGAGAGGAGTGTCGCACAAAAACTTTCCCCTCTCGCCGATAATCCTCGGGATAGACCACCGTTAACGAGAACTCTCGCCGCCCTTCCCCACGTGCCCGGATCGACTCAAGCTGCAAGGTAATCTCCGTTATCCGGCTCTGAACCGAGATATCCCCCTCCTTCCATATAAGCCGCGCTTCTTCAACCTCACCGAAGACGGAACGCTGCTCGCGGGGATAGGGGTAGTACTGCCCTCGCAGGAAGGCTCGTTGCCAAACGGTCTCACCGAGCTCTTCGGGGTACGGCTCTTCAAAGGGAGCTGCAGAGAGAAGGATTCCGCTTTCATCAGACTTTGGTCCTTCACCGCTTCCCACTCCTGGCAAGAGCATTGATACGCAAAAAAGCAGGAAGAGAAGTCTTTGGGAGGTGGTCTTCATCGTACAGGATAGGTTCATGATATCTCTCCGGTCGCCATTCACCGTGAAAAAGCACTCCGCTGCGAGGTGACCGCCAACACTATTCCGAGGGCGAAAAAGGTCGTCAACATCGAGGACCCACCATAGCTCAGGAGCGGAAGTGGTAAACCAACTACGGGAAGAAAGCCAACGACCATCCCAAGGTTCACAAAGGTGTGGAAAAATACGAGTGCGACCACCCCTACCCCAACCAGCGCTCCAAAGTAGTCTTTCGAGCGCGCCACATTTTGAAGGATCCTCGCGAGGAGAAAGAGGTAGAGCGCGAGCACCACAACAGACCCAACGAAGCCCCACTCCTCAGCGAGCACGCAGAAGATGAAATCGGTGGTTCGTTCAGGGACAAACTCAAGACGGGTCTGTGATCCTTCCAGGTATCCCTTCCCAAAGATCTCTCCGGATCCCACCGCGATCTTTGACTGGATAATCTGATATCCCGATCCGTGGGGATCGCTCTCGGGATCAAAGAGGGTCGTGACCCTAAGCTTTTGGTAGGGATGAAGAAACCAGAACCACGCCACGAGAACTCCACCGAGTCCAGTGAGGAAGCTACTGATCAAGACCCACCGTTTCACCCCGACAAAGAGGATCATGGATGCTCCGATCGCCCCCACCGTGAGCGCGGTACCGAGGTCTGGCTGACGCAGAATAATCGCCATCGGGATCACAAAAATCAGGGTTGGGACGATCAGCTCAGAAAATCCGTAGACCCGCTGTTTTGGTGGTACTTTGGTAAGATACCTGGCGAGGGCGAGAATCACTCCTATCTTCATCAGCTCAGACGGCTGAAGATTTACCGGCCCGAGCGAGAGCCACCGACGAGAACCGTTCGTGATCGTTCCACTAATCAGCACGACGACCAAGAGCCCAAGTAGCACCACGTAGAGGGCGTACGAGAACCGATACGGAAAACGTGCCGGGAGGGCAGCGGCAAGAAACATCACAAAGGTTCCGGCAGCGCAATAGAGCAGTTGTCGAAAAACGAGACTGCTATTGAGGGTCCAGAAGAGAAACCGACGCTCCAGGTCTGGGTCGTAACTTGCACTGTAGAGCACTGTTAACCCGATCGTTGGGATCACGAACATCAGCAGCAGAAGTACCCAATCGAGGGAGCGAATATAGGAGCGAATCTCTGGGATCACGGTGGTCCTCCTCCCTCAACGCCATCACCTTCCTGCTGATTTCCTTCGCTCACCAGAGGAACGGGCGCATCTGGATGCACCTTTCCGTGGAACTTCCGAAAGTATGCCTCCATCACCTGACGCGCAACGGGGGCGGCAGCAAGACCTCCACTCCCTCCGTGCTCGACGATCGCTGCCACTAAGATCTCGGGATCTTTCGCCGGTGCATACCCCGCATACAGGGCGTGGTGTTCGTGCTCTCGCTTATCAGTCTTTGCCGAGAGGGCCACCACCTGGGAGGTTCCGGTTTTTCCCGCAGCTTTGATCTCCCACTCTTCCGGAAGACGAGCTCGACGGGCTGTGCCCCGTGCGCCGTGCACAACCTCAATGAGATCTTCTTGGACTCGCTGGAGATACTGCTCTCGAATCCCGACTTCTCCAACTATTTTCGGCTCGCCACGCTCGGTGACGATCTGTCCATCACTTGAGTACATCGCCTTCACGAGGTAGGGCCTCATGACCTTGCCACCGTTGACGAGGGCAGAGAGCGCTACTGCTAACTGCATCGGGGTCACCGAGGTGGCACCCTGTCCGATCGCGACAGAAGGGGTCTCCCCTGGATACCACCGTGATTCTTCTGTTCCGGCGAAGCGACGCTTCTTCCACGCCTTTGACGGAATGAGCCCGGGCGCCTCATGGACAAGATCAAGGCCGGTCGGTGTACCAAAACCGAATCGGGTTGCATACTCGTGAATGCGATCAATTCCGAGGCGCGCTCCGAGCACGTAGAAGTACACATCACACGAAACGGTCAAGGCCTGCTCAAGGTTGACATTCCCGTGTCCACTCCGCTTATGACATCGAAACGTAGCATTCCCCACCTTGTGATATCCCGGACAGTATTCTGTGGTGGAGGGAGTAATCAATCCCTCTTCCAACCCGGCAGCCCCGAGAAACGCCTTAAAAACGGAACCCGGGGGGTAGACCTCCTGAACCGCCCGATTGTTGAGAATTTTTTCTCGACCATTGATCATCTCGCTCCACTGATCGGGAGAGAGCTCGCCGGTAAAGATGTTCGGATCAAAGTTCGGTGCGGAAGAGAGCGCTAAGATCTCTCCCGTCTTCGGAACCATGGCGACCACCGCTCCCCATTCCCCCTGAAGCGCGGTGTCAGCTGCTGCCTGTACATCCTTATCGAGGGTGAGCTCCAGGATATTCCCTGGAATGGCCGGAACCTGCTCTGGCAGATCGCGGATCTTGACGCTGTGAGCATTGACGACAAAGCGGTTCAAACCACGGCGTCCCTGGAGATAGAGCTCCCACTGCAGCTCAAGTCCAGACTTGCCGATCAGGTCTCCCGGTTGGTAGTACCCCTTGAATTCTGGTTTATCAAGGTCGGACTTACCGATCTCGCGGATGTGTCCCAAGACGTGTGACGCGAGGTGGCCATGTTCATACCACCGGATCGGGTAGTGGTTGATAAACACCCCGGGAAGATACCACCGATGGGCGAGGATCCGCTCCACCTCTGTGCGGGAGGCATCGCGAAGCAGAATGCGGGGTCGAAAGCGGGGTCCTCCCTGTTTCTGTAGCCGCTCGCGGTACTCCTGAGCCGGTTCGCCGAGGAGCTCGGCGATCGTATCAATCGTTTGATCGACATCCGGTGTTTCGTGGAGATACATCTCCACATTAAAGGCTGGACGATTCTTGGCGAGCGGCACACCGTGTCGGTCCCGAATAACTCCCCGTGCTGGTGGAACAAACACGGTCTTCTGTCGGTTGTTCTTCGAGCGCTCCGCAAATGACTCACCCCGGATCGCCTGCAGATACCAGAGCCGAGCCGCAAGGAGAAAAAACGCAGCGATAATACACGAGAGCGCAATCACCACCCGAGGAGGAAGAGTGATCGGCATCTTCTCGTACGTCGAATACACCACTACTCCCCCACTCCACAAAGAGAGGAGAACGATCTCTCACAGAGAGGAGCGAGAAAAATTCGACTCACGAATATCCTCCACTTCGTCCCCGAATAGAATCTCCTCGCGAGTACGAAAAGAGCTTTCGAAGAAAAGGAAAAAAGAGTGGGGCCATCACCGCGGTGCTCATCGCCCGTCCGCACAAACTGAGCCATTCAGAGAAGAGTTGAGAAAAGGGATCAATCGAGATCAAGAGATAGATGATCTGGCTGAGCAGCGTGAGAACTACCGAGATAAAAACGAGGGAGAAGCCTGACTCCACATAGATTCGGTCCGAGATCAGAGACACCGCACCGAAACAGATCACGTACGATCCTGCCCACGGACCGAGGAGCCCCCCACTGCTCATATCAACGAGGAACCCGCAGAGAAACGCGAGAAAGACGCCGTAGGAGGAGGCCACGTAAAAACTGAGAAAGATCACGAAGAGCAACACAAACTCCGGCACCAGGGCGAGCGGCACCCCGATCTGGAGCAGCAACCCTTCAATGCCGAGAGAGAGCCCTCCAACGAAAAAGGTCACCAAGAGAAGCCGAAGCGGATGCGTCATGAAGTCGTTCCCGAGTTACTGTTCCTCACTCCCTTGAGAGGGAACACCCTTCTCACCACTATCCTCGAAACCGGTAATAACGAAAAGCGTTTCGAGGTGCTTGAGATCTACTGAGGGAGCTACCCGAATCTCCCGAAACATCCCACCAGAACTCTCCCCGACCTCAACGACCCGACCGATCTCAAGCCCTTTCGGAAAGACCCCATCGAGTCCAGAGGTCACCACGATATCTCCTACCAAGACATCTTCTTCCTCACGAACGTACGCAAAAGTGCACTCGTCCGTTCCCGTGCCGAGTACAATTCCGCGGGCTCGGCTTCGCTGAACCAAGCCGGCTACCCCACTCGTGCGATCGGTAAGGAGCAACACCTGAGCAGACCGAAGGGCCGAGGCATGCACCTGTCCGACCACAGATCCTCCGAGGATCGCTGGCATGCGGGCGCGGATCCGGTCGCTTCGCCCCCGATCAATCGTTACACTCTCTACCCATCCTGAAGGATCCTCACCGATCACCGATGTGACGACTCCCTCGTAACCGGTCTGTGTTCTGAGTTGGAGGATCTCCCGCAGTGCTGCCGCTTCCTGAGAGAGCTCGCGCAACCGTGCGACCTCAGATCGGAGAGAGAGCACCTCCTTCTTGAGTATGGTGTTTTCATCCTCTGCGGCGATGAGCCACACGTAACCGGACCAGAAGTGCGAGACTTGAGCCCACCCCACCTGGAAAGTCCGTTGAAATGGGACGGTGAGGGTTTGAAAAAACACAGAGCCGAGCTGGCCCACTGCTGGGTTTCGTACACTGTACGCCGTCAGCACCAACGAAAGGAGAAAGAAGAGAACGACTGAAGTAACAATGCGATGATGCCTTAACACAGAGCAGCTTCCCCTTCACCCCACTCGCCGCCAGCAGAGGCACCGCCTGAAGAAAGACAGCCTCCTAACGCTTACCCGTCGGCAGATCACTTACGAAGCCACCGCCATAAAAGACTCTGCCTGCAACATCTTCACCAGAGATGGCGGAAGAAGGGCCTCTCGCTCCTCACTCACCGAGATCTCGAGGTCTCGAACCGCCGAAAGAAGAAAATCAACCTGGTCATCCTGCGAGCTCGCCCGGTCAACGAACACACAGGTCTCCCCGTGCACCGCACAGAGGCCGCTCTGCACACTCCAATTCGGACCTCGCTTCAACTTCTCTCGCCGAACCGCATAGCCAGCATCGCCACAGATCGACATAAGAGAGCGAATTAACTCCTCTTTTTTAGGATCGAGCTTCTTGACGTTGCTCTTCTTTTTCCGTGTCTTTCGGGCAATTCCTACGGCTCGGGTATTCTGCATCCTCGACTTCTCTTCTGGTATGAGAGGAACTTGTCTTCCTCAGTGTATCTGGTACTATAGCTGACCGCGGCTGGGTAATGAAAGCCTTCAAATAGAAGCCTCGGGCGATGCAGCTGAAGCGGAACACCGATACGGTTGGGAACGGTATCAGTAAAAAAAACACACAGTATCATTAGGAAGCAGAAACAGTATCTTTAGGAAGCAGAAACATGGCGGCAAACTCACTCCTCCAAGAAATTGAAGAGGGACTACTCCAACAAGAATTTTTGAAGAAAGAGATCCCAGCATTTCGACCAGGGGACACGGTGAAGGTTCACGCTCGCATCGTCGAGGGAAACAAAGAACGGATTCAGGTCTTTGAAGGAGTTGTTATCAAGCGGTCCAAGAAGAACGCCCACTCCAACGCCTCATTCACCGTGCGAAAGATCTCGTACAACATCGGAGTAGAGCGAACCTTTCTCCTCCACAGCCCACGGATTGAGAAGATTGAAGTTGTCCGTCAAGGTTCCGTGCGACGAGCGAAGCTCTTCTACCTCCGACCACTCCGAGGAAAAGCCGCCCGCATTAAAACAAAGCTGTTTGGCGGAAAGAGCGAAGAGGCGTAGGGGAGCGCCTCTTCTTGGTGGCTTTGCCGTTGTATTGGCTTATCGCCGTACTGTTCTAGGCTGCTGTACTGTTCTAGGTCTGGCGCTCTGAATCACGAAGGGCGTGGCGTATAGCTTTCCTCACCCGGCTCCATTCGCGTGAAAACGAGAAGACCCCTCCAAACGAGAACCTGGAGAGCTGTTGCAGCCGGAGGAGCGCTACCTCATCACGTTCTTCGAAAGCTGCGCTACGGAGCTCTTGAAACCTCTGATACACCGCCTCAGCGATGACTCCCTTATCCGCTTTATTACGACGGACCACATCACGCACCCGAGCAACCTCTAAGAAAGGTGCAGAGGTGTCTGTGAGAAGCGTTGCAGCGTAGTTTGCCGCAACGTGTTTCAACCGAAGCTCAACGAGAGCCCGCGAATCCCCACGGAGGACGTGCTTCACGGCATGTCGAGCGAGCAGGAGCGTATCATCTCCGGCATCACCAACCTCAACAGTCGCAAGTCGCCGTGTTACTCCCCGGGCAACGGCCTGTCGGTAGTGATCCTTCGAAAGACGAAGTTCTCGTCGAACTCTTCTCACATCTCGCATCACCTGGCGAGGGGCCTCAGAAGATTCAAAGATCATCGCCTCCATCTGATCCACGCCGAGCTCCCGTCGTGCAGTCAGGGTGGCCCCAGCAAGAGAGGAAGAGAGCATCCCGAGCTCCTGCAACTTCTGCTGTCCCTCACGGATCGCGGAGAGAGAACCATCACCGCGTGCCCTCTCGACAAAGACCTGAGCAAGCGAGTCTGCGGAGAAGTATTGCAGGGTGTGCCCAAGAAGTCGGCTGAGCTGTTTCCGTTCGAACGACGACCCACGTCGGAGGGGAGAGCCCACTCCGAGCAGAAGGTCTCCGACCTCACCGTGTTGCCCCTCACGCGCAAGTCGGCTCACCGTCTCTCGAAGGGTATCCTCTGATTCGAGAAAAGCATCGCTCACGGGACGGCCACACCACCGTCGAAGTCCGTGTACTGCACGGGTAAACACCCCTGGCCGACGCACGGCGAGCGCCTCTTTGACGATGGTGCCGAGATCCTTTTCCGGGGAGGAGTCCCGCACTTTGCCCGATTGCTGCTCGCCCACACTTCGCGAGCCACGGAAGAACTGGAGAGCTGCGGCCCCCACTCCCACCCCGAGCAGAACCTGCGAGAACCCCCAACCCCTTACTGATGCAGGGGTAACCGGATCAATGACCGCTACCTCCGGGTCAGGAGCCGGCACAGCGAGGGGAACTGAGATCACCCCTGCCTCTGATTCAGAGAGCTCGCTCGAAGCAGCATCCTCTCCCTGCTCAGATGACACTACCAGCTCCGGCACCTCTACCAGCTCAGAGGGTTGCGCCGATTCGTCCTCCTCCTCTCCCACAAGAGAACGCTCACTCTCGGCAACTCTCTCCTCTTCTTGCTTATCTGATCTCGCTTTCGCTACGATGCTCGGAGCCGGGCGGCACTCAACGCACTTTTTCCACAGTTCAATCCGCGCAGAGTCAAGATCCTCAGCGAGACTCATCTCAGCGACACTATCGGTCACATGGGCGTTAAGCCAAACCGAACCGAGCGGGTCTCGTCTTCGCAATCCGATATCCCTTCGAAAGCTCTCGGCAGGTTCTTCACCACCGACCCAGATCCCTAGGAGCTTCGTTAGCAGCGCTTGTGGCTTGCCACCCTCCGAGACCACTTCCCAGTTATACTCGAAAAACCGTTCGAGTGCGGCGATCTGCACCGGTGAGAGTCCGGTGCGCTCCTGCAACTCAGGTATGGAGAGCCCCTCAAGCGAGGGCTCGGCTGAACGGCCATCTCCACCAGCGCCACTGTCTTCTGCAATACCACTGTCTTCTGTAACGCCACCGTCTCTAGCCCCGCTGTAAGCCCCCGTCTCTTCACCCTGAAGATCTCCCTCTCCACGGATCACTGGAGGCAACAATGCTGGCCCATGAGTGCTCATATGCAGCCAAGCGGCGTTCTGAGTAGCTCCCGAATCTCTGAACGCGATGGCTGCCGGAATGATGTTTGGGAGGAGGTGCCTCGATAACCACCACTTAACGGTCGGATCATTGCCATCGACCCCGAAACTCTCTCGGAGCACCTCGGCTCCACTCCCCTCCCGGAGTCCCTGAAGGATCTCGCCCTGGATCGCCTGCCCGTCCCTTCCAGACGCTAAGGCATCCTCAACAGCGGCGTGACAGTGATCGATAAGCCCCACCAATCCGTCGATGGATTTCTCCGGAATACCAAGTGCTTCCTGCCTCTTCCGCACCTTTCTCCACACCGGGTCCCGTTCTTCACCGGTCTCTACGGAAGAACCCTCCCCTTCTACGAGCGCAGCATTCTCTCGCAGGAGATCAAGACCGTTCGGTCCCTCTGAGATCTGACGTACCGTGGGATCCACAAATCGGAGCCCCGCCGGCCAACCATCAAGGGTGTCATCAAACGACCGACATCCAAAAGAAAAGAGGCCGAGCACAGTCGTTGCAAAGCCCACCCGAAGACGGGCGCCGGTATCACCCCCTCCATGAGACAACGCTTCATCAGTGAGCGCCATGAGCACCCCCCTGACCACCGATAAGCCGCACCGAACACTGCGCTAGCGCCGTATACAACAGCTGCAGAGATTCTGGCCTCGCCAAGAGTACCCCTTGCGGTTGAAGCTCTTCTCGGGTGAGAAAGAGGCCGCCCCGCGGTCCGAAACCGATCATCCGAAAGCAGGCACCAACATCCTGCGACGATATTCCGAGCTGTGCCGTTGTCGGACGAAAAAAGAAGTACCCCGTCTCCAGATCACAGGCGAACGGCTTGAGCCCCTGCTCGAGAGCAAACGAAGAGGCCTCCGCACCCGATTTTACGACGAGCAACGAGGCCTCGAGAAACGCTCTCGACTGTGCCCGCGCCCACTTCCCGAGCGCCTCTACCGGAGTTGCCGCGATGCACAGCCCATGTCCGTCCCCGCTCTGCACCTCCCACGTCCCACCTTCCTCAAGAACACGCTTCATCCCCTTCATCTGCGCTCGAGCGATCGGGTCTTCATAGAGATTCATATCCACCAACCCACCGAGCAGTCGAGCGGTGGCTATGGTCTCGTGAAAGAGAAGCGCAGGGGCCAAAAACCCCTCTGCGGCCTCCACATCCTCACTCGCGATCGGCGGAGAGGTACACCCTGCCACTGCCACCAACAGAGGGGCCACCCCCCTCATCTCAATTCTCATCTCTCACTCCGTGCGCTGTGGAAAGAACTCCAGTCTTCTTAATGCCACTTTATTGCAATAAGAGCAAGGGTCGGAACTGTGTTTTATAGGCGCCGGGGGTCACGAGAAGATCGCACCCGAAAAGCAACTCAGCGCGAGAGCAACGAGCAGTAGTGCGGAGCCGCGCTGGAGCGCTCGTTGCACTGACGGCGTGAGCACCCGTGAGCCGAAGATGGAAACCGAAGTGGCGACGAGCGAAAACCAGAAAAGGGAAGCGAAGCTTGCTCCGGCAGCGAAGAGGACCCGGTCTCCCGCCTGAAAAGACTGCGCCTGCTGACCGATCACCATGACAGCATCACACCAGGCCCACGGATTCAGAAAAGAGTAGAGAAACGCAGCCCTCGCGGTCGCTCGGTGAAGCATATGAGAAGGCGAAGTGCCCTCCCCGGCTCCCTCCAGCGGAGTATCACGGGCGGCGTCCCATGCACAGTACAGCAGATAACACCCCGCCCCGAACGAGAGCCACTGCGAGCCCCCTGAAGAGAGGTTCGGTGAGAAGAAAAAGATACCGCTGGTAATCACCACTAAGTCAGTTACCGCGGCCGTACCAGCAGCCGTCATCCCGAGAGAAGCAGAAACAAGTCCTCGACGAATCACGAGGAGGTTCTGAGGCCCGATTCCGATCACGAGTGCGAGTCCAAGAAAAAATCCGGTAAGTGCTGCCATTGCCTCCTCCTGTACATGCGTTGCACTCAGAGTGGCGAAGAGTATAGTATTAGTACAATTCAAAATATTTAAATTACATAAGAAATACTTATGCTTCTTTCCCCGAACCTCGATGCCTTTGTTGCCATCCTTGAGCGTGGCTCTTTTGAGCAGGCCGCTGCAGAGCTCCGCATCACCCAGTCGGCAGTCTCCCAACGGATCCGCTCCCTTGAGGAGCAGATCGGTTCGCCGCTCCTGATCCGCGAAAAGCCCATTCGCCCCACCAGGTCTGGAGAACACCTCCTTCGATTTGCGCGACAGACTGCAGCGCTTGAGGGAGATCTTGCAGAACAACTCTCGGGAAACAGAGACGGATGGCAAGAGCTTCGAATCGCCGTGAACAACGACTCACTCGACACCTGGCTCTTCGAGGCGCTTGGCCCTCTGCTCAAAAAGGAAGGGCTCCTCCTCAAGGTGTGGACCACCGATGAGGGGAGGACCGATGAACTGCTCCGAGCGGGGACAGTTGCGGCGGCAGTCACCACTCGCAAAGAACCGAGCGCCGGATGCGAGGCGCACCGGATCGGATCACTCCGCTACCACTGCGTGAGCACTCCCACCTTTGCAGAGCGTTCCTTTCCGAACGGCATCGAGAAAAACGCCCTCCGCACCGCACCGTATGTCAACTTCGATGAAAACGACACGCTGCACCACGAGTGGCTCTGGAAGTACTTTCGCCTCAAACCGCACGGGATCCCATTCACCCTTATGCCCTCCCCCCAAGGATTCATCGATCTCACCAAACTCGGCACCACCTACAGCCTCTGCCCCTGGCAAAAGGTCAAAGACCTCATTGACCAGGAAGTCCTCTGCGATCTCACCCCAGAAAAAACCATCACCCGCGCCCTCTACTGGCACTGCTGGCACCACCAATCAGCAGCCCTCCAACAGGCAACAGAGGCGATCCGAAGCTTTGCAAAAGGTAACCATTCCGCGAATATAGGGTAGGAGGCGATAATTACACTATTCGGGTATTTTGACCGATAGAAGAACACAACTTAGGAAAGCTCTAGCGAGCTCATATCGATCACGAAGCGGTGGGAGATATCGCCGCGCTCGAGACGGTCGAAGGCGGTGTTTACCTCTTCCATTCGGATCATCTCACACTCCGGATGGATCTCATGTTCGGCACAGAAGTTGAGAACCTCTTGGGTCTCTGGGATCCCCCCGATCAGTGAGCCGGAAACGCTTCGATTCCCGAGGACGAGGGGAAGCGTACTCACCTCCTCCATCTGACCGAGCTGACCAACCAGTACGAGCTTCCCGTCGATATCAAGGAGTGGAAGGTAGCGGTCAAGGTTATGCTTCACGGGGACGGTATCGATGAGAAGGTCAAACGCATTCGCGGCAGCCTCCATCGAGGCTTGGTCGTTAGAGACAAGCACCGCATCAGCACCGATCCGTCGAGCGGCCTCTCCCTTCTCCGAGGTGCGCGTAATCGCCGTTACCGTTGCCCCCATCGCCTTTGCGAGCTTCATCGCCATATGACCGAGACCACCGACTCCAATAACCCCAACCCGACTTCCCGAACCGACTGCAGCGGCACGGAGGGGAGAGAAGGTGGTGATCCCAGCACAAAGAATCGGTGCTGCTCGGCTGATATCGAGGGACTCCGGAACAGAGAGTACGAACTCTTGCCGCACGACGATATGCTTGGAGTACCCACCAAAGGTGGGCTCTTCAGAGACTCGGTCTCGACTATTATAGGTCTTTGTACTCCCTTCCCGACAGAACTGCTCTTCTCCTCGATGACACTGGTCGCACTCCTGGCAGCTATCTACCAGGCACCCGACGGCAACAGTATCTCCCGGCTGAAATCGCTCAACCTCACCACCAACCTCAAGCACCCTTCCGACGATCTCATGCCCCGGAACCATCGGGTACTGACTCATTCCCCAATCATTCCGCACCTGGTGAAGGTCTGAATGGCAAATCCCGCAGTACAAGATCTCAATCGCCACATCCCCAGGCCGAAGTGCTCGCCGCTCAAAGTGAAGCGGCTCAAGTACCGACTCCGCATCGTGAACACCATATCCAACGGTCTTCATAGCTCCCCTTTCCTCTCAGATTTCTTCTTCCAAAACTTGTGTAGCGTCCCGACAGTGCTAGCCTTTTACGGTCGGTCAAAGTGTACCTTTTTTAAAATCCCCCGACCACGAGAAACACATCGCTATGAGCCTAGAATTTCCGGAGCGAAATAAAACAGAGGAGCGATTGCTCACAGAGCTGCGAATACAGCCGGCAGGTCCATTTAGGGAGTTCAGAAAATTCGTCCCCGGGATGACTTTCCCCTTTTTTTAGGATGCCAAATCCCCACGAATTCAGCTACTTGTCCAGCGAGAAAGGAGGAGAGCCACCCGGCATCCCGGGGACGAATTTATCGACGTTTTGCGATAAGGCGGGCGCGCTCTTCTTGAAAGAAGCGGAAGTAGTCGAAATTCTCTGAGTCGGGGATGTTGTGGACTGGGGTGATGGGGCCTGTTCGCTCAGTGAGCTCCGCTTCCCAGGAATACGGCTGCCCGAGGTCAAGCGATTCAGTTGAGAGATCAAGTGGTTGCGAGATATCGGCTCGGGTCTGGACGAGAACGGCACCCGAGAACGGAGGATTTCTCCTTTCTGTCGGTCGAAGCCAGGAAGCGTGTCTTGCTTGGGCACTGGAGACATTCATCCATACTGCCCGGTTGTGATAGAGGGGGCTTCCGGCATACGAGTTCCCTTGCCAGGCGTACTGTATCTGATGCTCCAGATCATGGGCCATTTTTGGAGTGGGAACTCCGGTAGCGCCATCAGAACTGAGCGCATAGACGATGCCAGCCCCGCCACACAGCTCCAGATCGCGAGAAAAGTTTTGCAGCAGGGGCATCCAGGAGTTAAGAACGATATCAAAGCAGGTCTCTCGATCTCGAAAGTGTCCACGTACCTTCTCTTCTGCTTCCATCAACTCCGCTCTATAGGGCTCCTCCGGGCGGTCGGTCTCCGGGTCATAATCAGCATTGAAGGTTTTCTCTCCTTCCTCCAACAGGGCTACCAATCGTCGATAGTCTGCTCGGAGCTCGGACTCTTCGCAGAAGCAGAGATCGAGATATTCCGATGAGGTCATCACGAACTGGTCGTAGCAGGGATGAGAGAGTCCGTTGGAGAAGGTCCGGGGCTCCACATTGGTGATTTTAAGAGCGATGTCGTTCAGCCCGGCTATCTCGAGGATCGCTCGGGCAAGCGTTCCCCCTCCTCCTCCAACCTCAAGAATCTGGATGGGGTCATCGCTCCGCTTGTGACCTTGCTCTACCCTCCAGTGGTGAAGCTCCTGGGCTGCCGTAAAGATACGGGCGATCTCTGCCTTAAAGGGGAGAAAGTGAAGCCGGGTCTTTGGCTGAGAGTCCAGTGCTTCAAAGCTCTGCGACTCATCTTGTATCGACCTCGCACGGGGCAGTTCCGGTAAATTTCTTCGCGTTGCAAACATGGAAATCCTCGAGCGCGAGCCCGATCCTTTCCGGTGTTATGCGACTATTCTCGCCCCTCCTCGCATGAAAAAGGGGAAAGTCGTACCAGGGACGAATTTTTAGTGGAGCGCTTTTCCGGATTCGGTGTTTTTCCGGGGGGTTTTGCCCTTCGAAGCGCTCTGAGAGGCGGCGACTCCGCCGACTTCCGCGGAGACGATCTTGGTGGGCTCGCTCTCTTTCTTTGCCTCTGTGGCGGCTGTAGCGCTCTTTTGCGGGATACGCTTATCGCCCGCACTCATGGCGCATGCACCTTCGAAGTAGGCTCCATCTTCGATCACGAGCGATGGGGTTTCGATATTTCCGATCACCTCTCCAGAAGCGTGAAGTTCGAGTCGCTTGCGGGCTTTTACTTCGCCAGAAACCGAGCCAAAGACCACGAGGGTCTCGACATTCACATCAGCAGCGACGCTGCCCTGCGGGCCAACGATGAGGACGCTCGAGGAGAAGACTTCCCCCATGAGCTTCCCGTCAATGCGAACAGGAGTGTCAAAACTGAGCTTTCCCTGAATAACCGTGCCATCACTGAGCGCTGACCGGACGGTGCCGTACTTTTTCTCATCGTAGGTGCCATCGGTTGCCGTTGGAGCTGCTTGAGGAGCTGGTGTTGTCCGTGGCGCTGTCGCTAGGTTCTTGTTCTCGGGAGCACGCGCTGGCGTTACGGGAGCCTCGTGATTGTTTTCTTTTCGGTCATTCTGTTCGTCGTCGTTTGTCCACCAGCCCACGTTCGTTCTCCGTCTATTAGTGCGGCACCCTTCACAGATGCTCTCTTATTCGCCCTTTTGCCCCTCTCCCCAGTGTACTGCGAAGCATTCTCCATGACCAGAAAATTCAGAGGAGGGGGTCTTCACCTCATCCCGGCAGTGGCCGGATCTCCCCTCTGCTCCCTTATGATGTTACTGGAGCACAATCGGTGCTGTTTTCGGACGACCCACCAAGACTCCTCTTCAGAGCTGCTCGGATGGGGAGAGGGGGTCGGCCGAGGAGAGCACTCATTTCATCAGCAGCGAGAGAAACATCTGCAGGACGGGGCGGCCCACCGACAGTGGTGCGGCTGGTGGGGCTTAAGAGCTCCAGGTCTGCCCCGAGGGTCTCAAGAACTGCCTGAAGAAAATCGTACCGACTGACCCGCTCGGTACCAGCACAGTGGAGGATGCTACCGCCGAGTGTCTTGCGCTCAAGACAACATAAAATGACCGCCACCAACTCTTCAACAGCGAGGGGGGTCCGCCACTCATCGGTAAAAGCCGGGATCGGGGCACGTTGCTCGATGGCGTTCTTGACCCACTGAAGTGGCCCTCCGTGGTCGGAGAGCGCATTCCCGTAGAGAAGGCTTGTGCGGAGGATGAGTCCACGGGGGCCAAGCTGCTGAACCTTCGCTTCTGCGAGAGATTTCGTTCGGGCATATACCGAGCGGGGCATCGGACGATCGCTCACCCGAAAGCCTCCAACCGGCGGAGGACGATTACCATCAAAAATAAGATCAGTAGAGAGAAAGATAAGGGAGACAGCGTGAGCAGCGGCAAAAGCAACGAGCTGCTCGGTCACGGCCACGTTGGCGCGGTGGGCGGCCTCGGGGTTCTCTTCACACCCCGGAAAAGAGCTCATGGCGGCGGTGTGAATGATCACATCGGGAAGAACTTCCGAAGCGGGATTCTCTCGCAGCGCTTCCGGAAGGATGAGTTCACCACGAGGGGTGTGCTCCCAGGTGAAGGGGTGGATCTGCGCATGATTGCGGTGGGGGGGCCTCCGGTTCAGTGCAAAGATGACTCGCTCTCTGCTTAAGGGGTCTGATGGCGAGGTGAGCGCCGCCACCAGATGCGAACCGAGAAACCCCGTGGTCCCCGTTATGAGTATCTTCACGAGGGCTTTTCCTGAGTTTTCGCACTCGCCAAAAAGTGGGTCACCCCTTCAAGAAGGGTCGCCGCCCGGAAGTGGCGTCCTGGCTCCCCATCAGCAGAAGAGATCCGCGGGGGATCTTCGGGGGGGTCTTCGGTAAGAATCTGACAGCTCATGCACCCGAGGTTTTTCGCAAACTCGATATCTGAGGCTGCATCCCCGAACATAATGGAATCTTCCCTGAGAAGGGCGAGCTCGGCGATCGCGCGCTCCCCAAGAGCCGTACCGGGTTTGCGACACGAACTCTGCTCCGCCTGTGTTGCCGGAGAAAAATAGATCTTATCGATGAGGATTCCTGCTCCACTGAGCTGTTTCAGCATGGCGAGGTTCACCCGGTAGAAGTCCTCCCGGGTAAAGTAGCCAAAGCCGATCCCAGGCTGGTTCGTGATAACAACGAGGCGGTAGCCGGCTTTCTGAAGGCGTTGGAGAGCGGTCGTAACCCCAGGGAGAAGTTCAAACTTTTCTGGCTCACTGAGGTACTGCACGTGGCGACAGATGGTTCCGTCTCGATCGAGAAAGGCGGCGGGAGCAGGATTGGGGCTCGGGAGTGGCTCTGCGTGAGCAAGCCCTGCCGCCTGAATCTTTTCGATCACTCCTGTGGAGGAACGGCCTTCGACAAAAGGGATAAAGACGATCTCTCCGCCGTAGCTCTCAACGAGTGGCGCGGAGCTCAACCGTGACCGATCGTAGTCTCCAGCCTTCAGATAGAGATCTGGCTTCAGAAGCTCGATGTTGCGGTTGTTATTCTTCTCCGAAAAGAGAAAGGCGTGAGAAACTGCCTCAAGCCCGACGATCACGGCGAGGCGATCGTCTTCTCCCTGGATGGGCCGCTCAGGCCCTTTGAGTTGCCTGACGGAGGAGTCGCTGTTGACTCCAACGACGAGGATATCGCACTGCTCAGCGGCCTTGGTGAGGTACTCCACATGCCCGCGGTGCAGGATGTCAAATACTCCCGAGGTGTAGCCAACCGTCTTCCCCTCACGACGCCACTGCGCCGAAAGCTCGGGGAGCGCTGCTTGGAATATCTTTTTTTCTTGGTGCACCGGATCTCGCTTCGCTCTCGTCATACGATGAGATTGTGCTAAGATTACCCGCAGAAGGTCAATGAGCTTCAACTTATGGCGACATACTATCCCGAGATTATCTACTGGAAGAAAACCTACGCTCACCCTGGCGTGCTCGATAAACGGGCGGTAGAGAGCTTTATCGATTGCGAGACCGCAGAACGGGTAAATTCCCTCCGTGGCCAGATCCACTCCGTGGCGAAGGGGAAGTTTGACGAACACCAATTCATCAAACAGATGGGGCCTGATCGAAAACAGCGCCACGGCTCATACGAGGAGTGGGCAAAGCTCATGCTCCAATGGATGGCAGGCTATAAGGGGTAGGACACGATCACTTCCCGGCGGCTTGCTGCGCGTCTTTTGCCACAAGCTTATGGTGTTCGGAGATCACCTGAAAGACCTCTTCCGGCGTATCCACGATCGTAATCACATCGAAGTCCTTCGCGCTCACCAACCCCCGTGCAAGGACCACCTCCTTCATCCACTCAATCATGCCGCACCAAAAGCTCTTATCCATCAAGACGATCGGGCGAGGAGGAAGGTGTTTCACCTGAATGAGCTGCCACGCAAAGAAGAGCTCAAGAACCGTTCCGATTCCCCCTGGAGTCGCGATTACGGAATCAGAGAGCCGCATAAAATCATCGAGTCGGGAAGAAAACTTGTGGTGGTGTCGCTTCACATCGAGGTGACTATTCGGTTCGGGCTCGAACTCAAGTTGAATCGAGAGCCCAAACGACATGCTCTTTGACTGCTTCTCCTGTTGCCCGAGCTTTGCTCCTTTGTTCGCGGCCTCCATCAATCCCGGCCCGCCCCCCGTAAGGATATCTATCCCCTCCCAGGCGAGCATACGAGCGAGAGAAAACACCTCTTGGTATTCCACGTTGTCGGGCTTGATACGGGCACTTCCAAAGATACAGGTCCGATAAAAACGACCATCTCTGAGTTCGTGAAGCTGTTTCTCGATGACAAGTGCCCGTTGGTGCAGACTGCGGAGCCGCTCATCAAGGTGCTTGCGACGCTCCTTTCGTTGCTGGCGGAGGGCTTCCTGCTCCGCGACATCTTCGGCACTAGCCTCTGAAACGGTGGTTTGATCTACTTCATCGGGGATCTCTGGGAGGTCGGTCATATGGGGGTCTCTTTCTTCGCTGGGTATTCACCCTTCCGGTGTTATTCCCTTTTAAGATGCAGCTCCGGGGGAAGCGTTCCGGTAAGGAGATGCTCTGGATTCTCCCGGTCGGTGGGCTCTTCGGCTTCGAGCTGCTCTGCAACGATACGAGCCCAACTCTCCCACCCCTTCAGCCCCTCACGCTCCTCAACAAGAGATTGCACCGCGCTCGTAGAGTCCCCCTCATGGAGATCCCGGAGCGACTTGAGAGAGCTTTCAAGAACCCGAACCGCATTCAAGGCATCATCAAAGAGCTGCGGGGAGAGGCTCTCCGAGGAGGATCGCTCAGTGCGCAGTCGAGCCCGTTCGATCGCCTTCCGAAGCTCTGAAGAAGCTTGGTGCAACTCTCCCACCTCCTGTCGCCGCAGCGGGGTGCGGAAAAGCCGTGGGTTGTGATGCGGGTGAAAATACCGGTAGATTTCCATAGCAGCCGGTCCCATGGTACTCCGTCTCGGGACTCGGCAGAAGGCGGTAATTTCGGACCTCAGGGGAACCCGTATGATATATGTGCTCGCAGGAATCTGGATCGGTGTTCCCGTGCTGTTCTTTCTCCTCGCGCTCTGGAGCTATCTTGAGCAGGCTTCGGTGGTCAAGAGGGGCAAGAAGCGCAACGAGGAGCCACGAGATCTCTTTCGCCAGGCTCTTTTTCTCACCGGGTGCTCAGCGGTCACCGCGTTCATCGATTTTCTGATCATCCAGGGCGGTCATGTGGACTTCCTCTTCGGCGAGTGGGTACCCAAGCCGATGGTGCGGGTCTTCCTCCTCCCCGCGGTGCTCTATCTGGCAGCGATCACGATCGGACAGACCCGTCGTCCAAAGATCGACAAGTTGCCGCGGCCTTCGGAAAAGTATCGTCACCGGTAGATACGCATGACAGAAGAGACCGTACTGACCGCTGGGATCGACGAGGTGGGGCGCGGGCCGCTCGCCGGGCCAGTGGTGGCAGCGGCCGTGGTCTTTGAACGGAAGGCGACTCCCGGCGCTCCCCTGGCCGATGGTGAGTCGATAGAACACTTTTACGATTCCAAGAAACTCACCGCCCGAAGGCGGGAGGTCCTCGTAGAAGAGATCCTCGAGCGGGCCTCCTCCTGGTCGGTGGTAGCGCTCGGACCGAGGACTATCGATCAGCTCAATATCCTCCGAGCGACCGAGGCCGCGATGTCTCGAGCGCTCGCTCTGGTGGAGGCAGACCGAGCTCTCGTTGATGGAACGATAAAATTGACAACAAATCTCCCCTTTCAGCCGATTATAAAGGGAGACCTACTTCATCCTGAGATCGGCGCGGCTTCAATAGTGGCAAAGGTATGGCGAGATAGGCTCATGAACGTGTATGAGGAGCTTTATCCCGGCTATGGATTTGAAAAACACAAAGGATACCCGACGAAGACCCATCGAGCAGCGTTGGAGCAGCTCGGTGTTTCACCGATTCACCGACGCACTTTTCGCACGGTGGCAGCCCTCCTTCCACCAGCAGGAGAAGCCCAAACGAGCGCAGAACGGATACCGCTCCCCCTTACCGGAGCGGGAGATGAGTTCTGCCTCTCATCCCAAGAGGCCGGTCCCGAGGAGTACCACGCACTCCTCGCTCCTCCGTTGGCAGCTGAGGAGTATGAGGCTCCCGAGAGCGCTCTTCGGGCGTAGCTTTTGTGAGGATGCCTGTTTTCCCGTTGCGCAGGTGGAGGAAGGCTCGTTTCCTTGGACGGAGGTTGGCCCGTGGGGTGAAGCCTACGCCGCTGCTCAGCTCCAACGAGAAGGGTATGTGATCATCGACCGCAATTGGCGAGTGCGCGATGGAGAGCTCGATATCGTATGTCACCGTGGAACCACGCTGGCCTTCGTTGAGGTGAAGACCCGCCGCACGGGGTCCCCCTACTTTCCGATGAATGAGTGGGTGAATGACGAGAAAGAGGAACGGCTCTACCGGCTTGGGGCGCTGTACCGGAGACGCTCACGGCAGAAACTCCGGCGTTTCCACTACATCCGGTGTCGCTTTGATCTCTTCTCGATCGTGACCGGAGATGCCATCTCCAAAGATCCGAGCCAGAGGAGCACCTCCCCTCTCCGTTCACATCACTACGAAGACGCCTTTAAGGCGCACTGGTAACCGGTCAATGAGACGGGTCGGAGAATTTCTCTACAAACCCCTTGGCGGCGATATCGAGCTGCGAGACCGTGCGGCTTAGGGAGCTCCAATCGGTGAAAGTAATCGTCTCCTCGGAGAAGGAGAGGAAAGCGGAAACCGTTCGATAGCTCGTGGCAACCTCAAGTTGAAAGGATTCCGTATTGCTCGGCATCACCCCGTGCGATTTCGGAGTTCTCAGAAAATCAATGGAGACGTAGAGGTCGTGAAGCTTGGTAGCAAGCAGTGGAAGCTGTTCACGGTAGCAACTCTGCGGGTCCTCAAACCGAGAAGCATGGATAGCGGCAAGCACCTCTTCGACGCCTTTCACGAGCACCGCGGTGGTCTGCTTCGGATCGTCGAGAAGCGCAAAATCAACGGTCCCCCCAACAGCAACGATTCCTACTCCTGAACTCTTCACCGGTCTTGCCCCTCCCCTGCAAACCCTTTGACCTCTTAGGATGCAGAGTATCACGCTGAAGATTTTTCGAAATGTAGACCCCAGCGTTGCATAAAAATTTGTTCGTAGAGCCACAAGAGTAGTGCAGATTGGGGCTTTGGGCGAGTTTTTAGGACGAAAGTGTACTGCACGTA
>JALEGQ010000121.1 GCA_022763385.1 bacterium | reverse complement strand
TATCTTCGGAGAACTTGGCCCTCAACGCAATGACAGAGTGATCTTCTTGGAGCGGAGGGAGGTGTTCGCAGAATGAGAGAAAAGATTCCAGCTCCCCGGTGAGCGCTTCCCGAGAGCCAGAGTTCTGGATCGTATAATCAGCTCGGGCGACCTTCTCTGCGATGGGAATCTGGGTGGAGATCCTCTCCCGAGCCTGCTCGCGGTTCAATCCGTTCCTGCTCTGAAGTCGAGCTTCCATCTCGGCCTCACTGCACGCCACCACGACGACGGTGTCGATCTCGTGGAAGGGGCGTTCCCCGCCTGTTTCGAAGTAGAGCGGGATCTCGTAGATAATCCCCCGGGGTCGGGTACTCTCGCCCTGGAGTGCCTCGGCCTGAATCCGAGAGATGGCGTCTTGAGCAGCTCGTCGGATCAGCGGGTGAAGAATCGCCTCAAGCGCGGCTCTCTTCTGCGGATCGCGAAAGATAAGCTGTCCGAGTTTTTCTCGGAGGAGGGAGCCCTCCGGAGAGAGATACTCGGAGCCGAAGTGCGCGATGACCTGCTCGAGTCCAGGAGATCCGGGCGCTACGACCTCCCGAGAGAGGGTGTCCGCACTCACCACCCGGAAGTTTCGTTGCCTCAGCATCTCGAGCACCGTGGATTTTCCACAGGCAATTCCGCCGGTCAGCGCGAAGACACGGAGCCGTGAAGTTGGGAGTGAATCGTCCATTCCTTCAGTATACGGGGAGCTCCAAGGGTGAGAAAAGGTGAAAAGGCGTAGCCGAAGAGTGTCCGCCGGATGCAAAGTGGCGTATACTCCACGCATCCTCGGGGCGAGTCTTGAGGGAGCGCAATATCTCGAAGAGGAGAGAGGGGACGTGGGAACAGACAAGAGTAAGACAGCAGGGGACGATACGGCTGAGAAGGGCAAAGACGGCTCAGAAGAGAGTGCACGGGCGATCAACGCCTCGCGGGATGATGTGGTGGCGGAGACCCTTGCGGCGAACGACGTCACCTCTCCAGGGGGCGAAGACCAGGAGGGAGATGAGGATGAGATCGTTTCTGCTCGAGTACGCTCTCAGGCAAAGAATCTCGAAGAGGAAGATGAAGAGGGTGAGGAGGAGGACGATACCGCTTCGGACGACTCTGAGGAGAAGCGCGAGTATTACGAACGGGTGTTTCAAAAGGCCATTGGAACGAAGAGTTCTGCGGTGCCCCACCTGAAGCAACACCTGAGTGGTGATATCGTTGTCGCCCTCCAGGGACAGAAGACCGGATATCTCTTCCGTTGGGAGAAAGAGGAGCTGTCGGGTGAGCGGTGGGAAGGAAGCGCCCCGAAGAAGAGCTCGTGTGCGCTTACCCTCTCCCAAGAAAATCTGGAAGAGATCCTGCGTGGAAAACTGAACCCGCAGGTCGCGATGCTCTCGCACAAGGTGCATGTGCAGGGTGAGATGGCTCACGCGGTGTACTTCTTTAACCTTTTTCTGAACTCGTGACGGCGTGAAGGGGAAGGAGTACGTGGTGTCGAGAGAGGGGGAGCAGCGGAGCGAGATCGTGGAGGAGTTGCGATCGTGGTGTCGAGAGGCGAGAGAAGCGGGGAGTGGGCTTTTCGACCTCTCGATGATTAATCCGGATATGTCGCCTGCTCGAGAGCTGCTCGACCGATTTATTGAAGCCTCCCTCAAGCCGAATACCCACCGCTACACGGCTGCTCGAGGGCTGAAGAAGCTTCGAGATGCCTTTCAAGAGCTCTATCGCACCCGGTTTGGTGTGGAAGTAGAGAGCAATGACGAGATCTGTGTGATGCTTGGCGCTAAGGATGCGACCTATCAGATCATGTCGGTGCTGAGTGCAGATTCAACGCTGTTCGACGGGGAGCCCTCGCTTGGAGATGCTCTTCCGCTCCGACGGATGCTTTTGCCCTCGCCAACCTATCCGGCGCTCCTTACGGCGGCGAAGTTGATTGGCCGCTATGAGATCGTCTTCTACCGGGGCGAATCAGATGCAGAGGCGCTTGAGGATATCACCGAGGTGTTGAGCGATGGGGTACCAACACTGGTGGTGTTGAATTCGCCGAATAACCCCACCGGAAAGATCTTTTCTTCGCAGACCCTGAAAGAGATCGTGGCGCTCGTTCAGCTTCAGAGAGGGGTCGTCATCAATGATTTTGTGTATGGAGAGATGGGGTATGAAGGGGTTGCTCCCAGTCTCCTTTCGGCTTCCACTGGGGGAAGTGTTCCCTACGACGGAGTGCTTGAGATCTACAGCATGTCGAAAGCGTATTCGATTCCCGGTTGGCGGGTTGGTGCGGTGGTGGGTGATCGGCGGCTGGTTGCGGCGCTCGCAAAACGGAAGTCTTATACGGACTACGGGACCTTCTCCCCTCTACAGATCGGGGCGGCTTCCGGGCTTCGTTCCTCGAAGGCGATCACCTCTCCGGTGACGGAAACGTACGCTCGCCGAGCAGCGCTCGTCGTTGACGTGCTGACGGAGGCGGGGTGCTCGGTGAGTCCGCCAGAAGGGGGTGCTTCGGTGTGGCTGAAGTTGCCAGAGAGCTATCCCCTTGACGCGAGTGCCTTCGCCCGAGCGCTGGTTCTTGATGCTGGGGTGGTGATCCTCCCCGGAGAAGCCTTCGGGCGGGAGTATGCTCGACACTTTCGGATTGCTCTTGTTCAGCGAGAGAGTGTCCTTCGGGAGTGCGCCGAGCGGATGGCGGGGGTGCTGCAGGAGCGAGCTTCGGAACAACACCGTTCCGCCGTGGGCGCGGGAAAAGTGGTTTCTCTATTTGGGCTCGCACTCTTCACCGCATTGCATCTCGTCTGCTCTCCGGGCGCGGTTGCGGCGGAGTCAGGCGGAGAGCGTTCCTGTAAGCGGGCGGTGACCGTGGTGCAACGGCTGGACGAAGCCGGCGAGCAGCTTGGGGTTGCGGCCAAAGAGGCGCTCTATGAGGAGGCGATCCGACTCTGCCCCGAGATGTCAGAGATTCGGTACAACTACGGGGTCTTTCTCTCGACAAACGGAGATCCGAGCGGGGCTCGCGAGCAGTTTGAGCAGTCGTGTCAGCAAGAGGACCGAAGAGAGTGTCGGTTGGCGATCGCCCGTACCTATCTCTCTGAAGAGAACTACAGCGAGGCGCAGCAGCTCTACGATGATATCTTGAAACAGGAACCGCTTAACCCGAAGGCGCTCCAGGGGCTGGCGGTGATTCAGGAGCGATCGGGAGATCTCACCAAGGCGAGTGAGCTGCTTGCTCGCTCGGTGGCCGTTGATCCGCGGGACCCCGTAGCGCTCTTCAATCTCGGTGCTCTTTATCACCGCAAGAAGCTGCGCTCGGAGGCCCTCGCACAATACGAGAAGGTTCTCGCGGTAAAGCCGAACCACTTCGGTGCTCTTTTTTACGGAGCACTGCTTCGCCTCGAAGGGGGAGAGTTTTTAGAGGGAGTTCGGCTTCTCGAGCGAGCAGCGCGCCTCCACCCGGATAATCCTGAAGTCTACCGGGCTCTTGGGAACGCTCAGGAGCGACGAGGGCGGCTTCAGAAGGCCGAGCTTGCCTTTCGGAGGGCGCTCGACCTGGAGCAAGGGGATGTCGCCTCTCGGGTGAACCTCGCCATCGTGCTCGGAAGGCTTCAGAGGACCGCTGAGGTGATAGAGATTCTGGAAGAAACGAAGCCGGAGCTTCTCCAGAAGAGGAAGCGGAGCGCTCGACCGACCCCCCAGGAGAAGATCCTGCATGAAGGGGCGATCGTGCTGGGGCGGGCCTATCGGAAGCGCGGGGAGGCTCAACTCGCCGAAGAGCTCCTGCTCCGTGCGCACCGGAACGATCCGCGGGACCTCCGACCACTCCAGGAGCTCATTCAGGTTTCCGCAGAAGCTGGTCAGCACGACGTTGCCGACTCCTATCGCGAGCAGCTTCAAGTCCTCCAGAGTCAGTGAGACGTTGTTTGGTCCTTTTTTTGGAAGAAGCGCCCCTCAGACCGCAAAAATATCCCCTGAAGGTTCAAGAGGTTAGCCGTTTGCTCGGAGATGTTTCTCCGGAAGCGAAATTTCCCCTCTGGGCAGTAGGAGGGGGTGGCTCTATAGTGTGGAGTCCACCGTGGAGAGTTTCCAGTGCGGCGGGAAAAGGGGTTTTGTATGAGCATTCGGAGGCGGGGTCAGCTCGCATTGAAGGTTGTCGAGCGGCCGAGCTACTACGAAGGGGAGCTCTGTTCTCACGAACAGGTCTATGAGTCCTCTGCACACTCCCTGCACCAGCTCTGTCCGCTTCCTTTTGAGATTCATCCAGCAGCCGTATCGGTTGCGCTTCGGTCACTCTCCAGGGCAGGGGATACTATTCTTGATCCGTTCTGTGGTTCGGGAACTGTCGGCTTAGAATCTCTGCTTCAGGAACGTAAATGTTTTCTCGCGGACCTCGATCCGGTGGTATTGACCATTGCGGCCGCCAAGCTTCGCCCAGCGGATCTCACCGAAGTTGCTCTCTGGCTTCAGATGTCGCCGTTGCAAAAGCCAGCAGCCTTTACTGACTTTGAAGAGGTCTTTTCGCATTTTTATGATGCCGGCACCTTTCGTGAGCTCTCCGCGCTTCGAAGACTCCTGCTCTCGAATGGAGATCAACTCTCCCGGTTTCTCCGGGCGTTGGTGCTTGGGCTGCTGCACGGTCGTGGGGCTGGAAATTTTTCGGCCTATTCGCCCTCTGAATGTGCCCTTTCAGTGCACCAGCAGGGAGAGCTCAATAGGAAGCGCAATCAATATCCCGACTACCGGGCGCTAGCACCGAGGCTTCTTCGAAAGTCCGCCGTAGTGCTTCAAGATGGAGTTCCTTCCGTACTTCACGGAGCGAGTCGAGCGAACGAAGGGGATTCTCGGCTGAAGCGGAGTGACGCACGGGAGCTCCGTCACATACAGACCGGCGCTATCGATCTCATCTTGACGAACCCTTCCATTCCACGTCACCGAGTGGCGAAGTCTGGGAACTGGTTACGACGGTGGTTTCTCGGATACAAGGGAGAGCAGTCGCTGAATCACTTTACGGACACCCGGCACTGGAATGGTGCGATGAACGAGTTCTTCATTGAAGCGGCTCGCACCGTCCGTCCTGGCGGACGCCTCGCCGTATTTTCTGATCGAAGATTTTCGGATGTCGCAGAGATTTCCTCTGTCAAAGATCGACTCCTCCCCATGGTAGAAGATGAGCTCTCTTACTACTGGGAACCCGAGTGTTTCCTCACCCTCCCGGAGCAGAAAGTCTCCATCACTGGCCGGAAGCGAAGTGAGCACCTCTACCGCTTTCGCTCCGACTGTGAAGGGGTGATCGTGTTTCGGAGGCGGTAGGCGCTCGCCGGTGGGCATGCCCCTCAAATCGCTGACTGATCCAGCCTTTTTCATGTCTTATTTTGAGTTTTCCCGTAGACTCGAGGGGAATCAATTCTATTGAGAACGCCGTATGTACCGATCCTTCAGGGGAAATCCCTTATCTGTTGCCCAGCGAGAGCTCTGTATCAAACTCTCTTTTCTTGTCATTGTCGTGCCTCTGTTGTGCTCCGTCCAGGTTAGCTCCGCGCAGTCTTTTCCGGGAGGAAGCTCAACTCCCACTGCAATGCCAGCGGGTGTGGAGCAGATCTCTGCGCCGCGCCCCGATCCGCTTCCTCCGATTAGCGGTACGGCTTCGGGGTACCTTCCTGGAGAGTTCTCTGTCAATGAGATCGGGGGCGCGGTGTATGAACTGCCGATCGCGATGGTGCCAGGGACGAACGGAGTAAAACCGAAGATAAGCCTCGTGTACGGAAGCAGAGGTGGAAGCACTATTGCGGGACTTGGGTGGTCACTCAGCGGACTTTCATCCATCACTCGTTGTCCAACGACGCTTGCTCAGGACGGATTTATCGATGGGGTCGATTTCGATGGCAGTGATCGGTTCTGCCTCGACGGCCAGAGACTTATCGCCGTGAGTGGTGGCTACGGCTCAAACGGAACCGAGTATCGAACCGAAAATGAACGATTCTCTCAGGTGTTTTCCTACGGATCGGCGGGAAGTGGTCCTCGCGAGTTTGTCGTAAGAACCAAGAATGGTTTCACGTTCTCGTACGGTATCACTTCCGACTCGCGGAGAGAGGCTCAGGGACGTGCCGATGTCTTGCAGTGGCAGGTTGCCCGAGTCGAGGATACCCACGGCAATTACTATGAGGTTTCATACTCCGAAGATAACACCATCGGCGAAAACTATCCGTTACAGATTCGTTACACCGGTAATAGCTCTGCTGGCCTGTCCCCGTACAATACCATCAATTTTCACTATGAAGGGCGGCAAGACACCACGCCGCACTTCACCGGAGGAGCGAAAGAAACCCTCACGAAGAGACTTCGCCAGATAGAGGTTCTCGCCGACGGCGCACTCCAGTGGAGTTACGATCTCGATTATGGGCAAGACGGTGTTGGCAGACCAAAGCTCCTCTCCGTCGAAAGGTGCGATCATGGAATTGGCTGCACGGCGCCAACAACCTTTGACTGGTCCGCAGATTCCATCGGTATCGGGCCATCACGGGTATGGCAAAACAGCCCTGATCCCGACTTTGATATGGTGCGTCATACTTCAGCTCCATACATTTATACCGATCTCATCGATATGAACGGAGACGGCTTGCCTGACCGGGTCAGCTACAAGGATATCAACAATCCAGGCAATCAGGCCTTCTACGTTTACCTCAATACCGGTGCAGGGTTCGGCAGTGCTCAGGTGTGGCATGATAGTCCGCTTGATCGACTCGACTATGTTCGCTACGGGAATGGAACTGATACCTACACCGCGATTCTCGATATGAACGCGGATGGATTGCCAGATCGAGTCAGCTACCAAGATATTCAGAACCCTGGGTCAAAAGCTTTTTACGTCTACCTGAATACCGGCACGGGGTTCGGAGCAGGGCAGATCTGGTACGATAGCCCCGATGACCGACTTGATTATGTTCGGTATGGGAGCGGAGGAGACATCTACTGTGATCTCCTCGATATGAACGGCGATGGACTTCCGGATCGAGTATCGTATAAAGACATTCATAACCCTGGCGGAAGAGCCTTCTACGTATACCTCAATACCGGAAGCGGATTTGGCAGCGGTCAGATCTGGTATGACAGTACAGACGACGACCTTGACTACTTTCAGCACGGCAGTGGGCCGACGAACTACACGGACCTCATTGATATGAATGGAGATGGGCTCCCCGATCGGGTAGCTCATCGAGATCTCTTTAATCCGTATGACAGAGGATTTTACGTTTCCATCAACACCGGGAGCGGGTTTCAGTCACCTCAGCGGTGGTATAACAGTCCAACCGTGGAGCTGAACTTCAGCCGATATGCAGGAAGCACCGGGATCTACTCTGAATTGCTGGATATGAATGGTGATCGGCTCCCGGACCGCGTGAGTTACGAAGATGTGAGAGCCCCCGGGGCAAGAGCCTTCTATGTTCATCTGAATACCGGAACCGGTTTTGAGAATGCGGTAGCCTGGTATAGCAATAGCGGAAACTCGGTGAATCGATATTTCGTCTACCCTCAATACAGTGGATCTGGTGGGATCGTTGCCGATCTTGTCGATATGAATGGCGACGGAATGCCGGATAGGGTCAGTTTTAAGGATCTCTTTCAGCCCCTAGATAAGGCTTTTCGAGTGTCGTTGAATACGGGTGATGGATTTGAGCCAGCGCAGATCTGGTACGATAGCCCAGGTTTTTTTCTCGATTATATCCAGCACTCGAACGGATCAGGTGTGTTTGCTGATATCATCGATATGAACGGAGATGGGTTGCCAGACCGTGTTTCCGATGAAGATCTCTTGAACCCGAATGAGAAAGCGTTTCACGTATCCCTGAACCAAGCACGGGCTCCGGTGCTAGAGCAGATCACCAATGGGCACGGAAAAACTATCACCGTAGAGCATACCTTCCTTACGGATAGCAGTACGTACTCGCTGGCCAGAAATGCTACCTACCCCGCGAGAGACATCTCAGGGCCGATAGCCGTCGTTGCTCGCTACTCTGAATCGAACGGGATCGGGGGAGTTCGGTCGACCCGCTACCACTATGACGACCTGAAGTATACCCTCGACGGCAGGGGATTTTGCGGTTTTCGTCAGATCAGCGCTTTGGATGAGATTACGGGAATTGAAACGGTAACCACCTATCGCCAAGACCACCCCTGGAAGAGTCTTCCTTTTCGCTTTGAAACCTTTCTTCCGAACGGACAGATCAAAAATCGGACGGAAGATACCTGGACAGTACGTCACTTCGCACACGGAGGATATTTCCCCTACGTACACAGGAGTGTGGAAGAGGAGTATGACCTTCAGGGCACTCTCCTGAACACAAAAACGACTACCAAGGATTACGATGACTACGGAAATCCTACTCGAATAGGTGTTGCTCATTCGAGTGGCCACTCTCTCGTTACTTCAAATACTTACCAAAACGACACCTCCAACTGGTGGCTCGGACGACTTCTGGCCTCAACCGTCGTTCACACCGCCCCAGGTCAGGCTCCAGTGACTCGATCCTCCGCGTTCGGCTATGATGCTCAGACCGGAACGTTGCGGGAGGAGACGGTTCAACCTGCTCACCCGACGTTGGAACGGACCATTCAATATACCCATGATCCGTTCGGAAATATCACTACGCGGTCTCTGAGTGGAACTGGAGTAGCGACAAGAGTCTCCGGTACGGTGTACGATGCTCGGGGTCAGTTTGTCACCGAGAGTACGAATGCCCTTGCTCATCTCCGTTCAAAGCTGACGGATAAGCGACACGGTGGGGTGACCTCTCTTACCTTGCCGAACAATCTCACCACCAGGAGGGAGTACGACCAGTTTGGAAGAGTGCTTCATGAATATCGACCAGACCGGACCGAACACCGCACCCGGTACTACTTCGTCCAGGGGGGAATGAATGCACCGCCTCATGCGGTGTACTTTCAGAGAGAGGAGAGTTCCGGTTCCTCACCGGTCATCACCTATTTTGATCGCCTCGACAGAAAGATTCGGGTGGAAACGGTTGGATTTAACGGGCAGAAGATCTTCGTTGATACCCACTACAATGACCGCGGCGAGGTCTGGAGGATTTCAGAACCGTATTTCGAGGGCAATTCACCGCTGTGGACCGTTCTGCAGTACGACGCGATCGGAAGGGTAACGAAGGAAACTGCCCCCGGAACTCGTGAAACCGTCACGCGGTATAGTGGGTACACGACTACTACCGTAGATCCACTCACCCACACCTCGACACAAACCGTGAATGCTCTTGGCCAACTGGTCCAAAGCCGGGATCACTTCGGTCATGAGATCAATTATCTCTATAATAGTGCTGGGAATCTCATACAGATCACGGATCCGCTGCAGAACGTCACCACCATGCGGTATGATGTACTCGGAAATCGGATAGAGATAGATGATCCTGATAGCGGAGTGACCTTATTTGGGTATAACGCCTTTGGAGAGCTTATCTCGACCACCACGGCTGAAGGGGATACTACCACGTTCACCTACGACCTGCTGGGAAGAATGATCGAACGGGTCGAGGTCGAGGGCACCAGTACCTGGGTGTACGATGGAACTTTGCGGGCCACGGGGAAGCTCTCTCGTGCTGTCAGTGCGGAAGGAAATCACTCGGTCGAAACCTATTATGATTTTCTTGGGCGACGGTATCGCACCACGGAACAGATTGGTGCTCATACCTTTCATACGAGCCGAAGCTATGACCGAAATGGACGGCTCGCGATCATCACCTATCCCACCGGATTTCAGACTCGGTACCACTACACCGATGGAGGAGATCTCAAGGAGGTCACAGATGGCTCAGAGACTCTCACCTATTGGGAGTTGGAAGCAGAGAATGCTCGTGGTCAGGTGGAACGACATGCGCTCGGGAACGGTCTGGTTACTCACCGCTCATACGATCCGAATACGGGATCTCTCACCGATATTCAGACCGGTACGGTACAAGACCTTAGCTATCTCTTCGATAAGGTGGGAAATCTCAAAAGGAGGCAGGATCGCCTCATGAGTATCACCGAAGAATTTACCTATGATGCCCTGTATCGGCTCACTCGCGCTGAAGTTCTTGGCGCTACCCCTCAAGATATGACGTACGATGAGATCGGAAATATTCAGACACTTTCCGGCGTCGGAACCTATCGGTACGGCGAGAACGGAGCTGGTCCACACGCTCTTACGACCGTCGTTGGAATGAGAAACAACACCTATCAGTATGACAGGAATGGGAATCGTACAGATGCATCCCAGGGAACTATTCGTTATACCTCATACAACAAGCCGAAGAGGATAGTGCATGGAAGTGCTCGACGTGATTTCTTTTACGGGGCAGATCGCAAACGATTTCAAACCGAGAAGAGGTTTCGCGGAAATCTTGACCTGACCAAGTATTACGTCGGAGATCTTTTCGAGCGCGAGAGAGAGGGGAGTGTTACGAGAGATCGGCACTTTATCCGAGGTCGAGATCATGCGGTCATAGCAGTATATACCGAAAGCTCCTCCGCCTCCGATACGCTCTCCTACCTCCATCGCGATCATCTCGGGTCGGTGCAGAGCATCACTGATGATAGTGGCGCCGTTCTGGAGACTCACAACTATGATGCCTGGGGTGCCCGAAGACTGAGTGACTGGACTCCCTCATCAGGAATTATCTCGAGCGCCGTTGAGAGAGGTTTTACCGGCCATGAGATGCTGGATGATATCGAGCTTATCCATATGAATGGACGGGTATATGACCCGGTCGTTGGGAGATTTTTAAGCGCCGATCCGGTGGTTCAAGCTCCAGATAATACCCAAAGTTTGAACCGCTACAGCTACGTGCTGAATAACCCCCTCTCCCTCACCGATCCGAGTGGGTTCGTTGCTGAAGAGAAGAAAAAGAAGAACAGTGCGCCGAGGAAGGATCAGGTCAACACCTCTTCTGTCGTCGCGGTGACTGGACCGTGGAATTCAGGAGAATCTTCCGCTTCCGGAGGAGCAACCCTCGGTGCGGGGAGTTTCGAGAAGACAATAGCGAATAACTTTATCGCCGGGTCGATCGTCGTCAGTAACGGAGGTTCTGCTTCGGACCTCGCGAGAAGTGGGAGGTTCTCTGAGCTCCTGGAGGCCGGTTTCAAAGCGAGCCTCCTCTCAGGAGATTCTGTTCATATCTTTGGGGAGAAGGTGAATGTTACCCCATTTCTCTCGGATGGAGGAAAAAACGAACATCAAGTGATCAGCCCGGTGTTCCTCCAGGTCACCGATGCAACCCGGAAGAGATTTAATCGCACCGATTTTCAAGCAACCGCGGTCGCCGTTGCTGGAGGAGATGGAGAGGAGCTTCGAGCGAGCAGTTTTTCCAATGGAGCGGTAACAACCGGTTTTGCTGGACTGTATGACACTCGATTACTAAAGGAAGGTGCATTTTTGCCGGCAAAGGGATTGCGGCTGGAGCTTGATCTTGGATATCTGACGTTTTCGAATTCTGATAGAGCGCCAATAACAAAGCTTCCGGCACGCGAGTATCCAAAGGGTGACTACGTAGGAAGTTTTATCCAGGGCCTCTTGCCCGTTCATACGGCGCATCTCTCGCACCGTCCCATACTGGGAAGCCCGAAGGCTCAAGTGGAATATGGACGTGCTGTCGCCGAGTTGAGAAAGCGACAGGTGCAGCTACAGTCTGTTGGAGGTACAGTGGATTCGCTCCGAAGTCCTGGTCTTTTTATAACGGACTTTACCGTCAACAAGATCGGACAGTTTGGGGCCAAGCAGTTAGAAAGAGATATTGAGGATTATCACCGGTAGACTCGTGTGGCCTTAAGCGGAGTGACTCAAGACCTATCACGGTTGTATTATGCATGAGTAACTACCAGCACCCTCGTCTTCCCATCTGTGCGGTGAGAAGATTTTGGCTTAATGAGAATCTCCACATCTCGATCAAGTTTATTCAAAATCTGAATGAGAGTATCGAGAGAGAAGCGATGGAGCTTTCCATTTACCAGTTCTGAAACACGAGATTGAGGGATATCCAAAATTTTAGAGATCTGTTTCTGATTCAGCTTATGATCTTTTATAATATCAGCGATACGAAGCATCATCTGTGAACGTGCATATGTCCGTTCGGCATCGGGATCGCCGAGATCCGCAAAGATATTCTCGCCGACTTCGTGGATTTCTTCATTGGTGTTATCACTCATTCTCAGTCCTTCACGCGTATACGGTTCTTATAGTCTTCCTCTGCCATTCGTAATCTTGACTTTACACGTTCAATATCCTGTTTCGGTGTGGAGATTCCCTTCTTCGACTTCTTCTGAAAGCAGTGAAGGACATATACCACCTTTGGAAACCGGACAGTGTATACTGCTCGGAACGTATCTCCATCGTGGTCTTCCACGATCTCAAGCACTCCCGACCCTTTAAATGTAGCTCCCTTTAATGGTTTCGCACTCGGTGGCTTATGTCCGCGTTGCACCCATTGTAGTGCATGACCTACTTCTCTCTTTACCTCCAAAGGGAACTCTTTAAGATCCCTCTTTGAACTTCCAATGAAGAGTACTGGCTTGCAGCTACTCATAATATTACCATTTTTCATAATTACATGCAATATATTACTTATTGGTGTATCAGAGAGTTCAGACCGCTGGCAAATCGTTATGCCTGTCTCTGGAGATATTGTCGGCAAAGAACCTTCCAGGTCTCCTCTGGAAACCAGCATCTCTCTGACCTCAACCGTGATTCCAGGTGGAGCTCTGCCTTTACCGTGGAGAGGTCTCGGGGAAGGTCTATATCGGTTCGTGGTGGGAGGAGAGCGAGGGGGTGGGCGTGGTAGAGCTCAGATATTCCAACGCTTTCAAGGGGGTTTTTGAAGGCTGGCTTTAGGGCTTTCCAGCGGGTCTGAGCGGGGATGCCGAAGAGGGCAATCCCTCCTTCCGGGGCAGGGGTGAGCACGAACTTTCCGGAGCGGAGCTCTTCTGCCGCGCGGAGGAGGTGGTCGGGGCCGAGTTGTGGTGCGTCAGAACCGATCACGATAAGGGGAGCTGGAGTGTGGTCGCCGGAGGGAGGGGGAGAGAAGTGATCGAACACCGAGAGACAGGCCTGTTCGAGACGGTCGACAAAGGTTTCTCCTGTTTGGAGGAGGTGAGTCACGGGAGAAGTTGGGGAAAAGAGTCCCGCCGCTAATCGTTCTCCAGTACTCACTCCTCGTATCGTCTCGCACCGGGCCCAGGCACAGAAGGGGCGCAGGGTGTCATCGTTGGAGACTGCTTTTCGGATACTGGAAAGGGTATCAGTGACGAGTGCTTCGTGGAGCTGGTCGACGAAGGAATCGGAGAGCTGCTCTCGAAGCCGGGTCTTTGCGTTCTTGTCACCCGGCTGTTTCGAGAAGAGCAGAAGGAGGATAGGAGCTGGTTTCAATGAAGAAGTGCTCCGATCGCGAGTGATATTCCCGAGAGGGCAACGATCACTCCTCCCATCAGTGCACCGTACGAGAGAAGGAACAGGAAGAGGGAAGGGATCGGTTCTTTCATAGGAGCTCTCCTTTGGTCAGGATATCACTCTCTTCTTGAGTTGACGAGCACGAGAGATGCCCTCTCTCCTAAAGAATGATACGGTTGCCGCTTCGTGAGTGGAGAGGAAGTGAAGCGATGAAGGTGGAAGGAGAATTACGGGGGCTCGCCCCCTCTCAGATTCGGCAGGCGGAGAAGCTGTTCCGGCGCTCGATCCCTGCTGAGGAGGTCGTCACCGTCGCGCTTGCTCGTGAGATCGCTCAGGTGGCCCAGTCTCTCGGCCGGAGGGTGGGGGTGCTCCTCTCTCGGGCCGGGAAGGTCGAGAAGGTGATCCTCGGGACGCGAGAGATCCTCTATCTTCCAGACCTGGGGCGGTACCGACTCGGCAAAGGACGGCTGCGGAGGTTGCGGTTGATCTTCTCCGATCTCTCCAAGGGAGAGGAGGATGGTGCGGCAAGTATTCCTTCTGATATCTACACTGACCTCGAAAAGCTCCGATTGGATGCGGTTGTTGGAGTGCGTGAAAACGCCGGAGAGGTCGCCGTTTCATACGCCTACCTACAGGATGTTCCGGGAGTCGACGAAGATCCATTTGTCACGGAAGAGCACCTCCGTTTTCAGGAGGGCCGCTTCTCCTTCCTGGAAGTCATGCAGACCGTGGAGTACGAGCTTGACCGAGCGCAGGCACGGAGCCGTGGCGAGAAACAGAAGAACGGTGCGGTAATCATCGGGGTCTATCCCAAGCAGGAGAGCCGGTGGGAAGAGTCCGTGCTTGAGCTTCAGGAGCTCGCACGTACCGCAGGGCTTCCGATTTTAGACACCGTGGTCCAACGACGAACCCCTGATCCAAAAACCCTTGTTGGTCGGGGAAAACTAGAAGAGCTCGTACTCCGGTGTCTCCGACTCGAAGCTGAGGTGCTCCTCTTTGATGGAGAGCTCAAGCCCTTTCAGTGGCGAATTATCACCAATATGACTGAGCTCAAGGTGCTTGATCGGAGTATGGTGATTCTCGATATCTTTGCGCAGCGAGCAAAGAGTAGTGATGGACGGCTCCAGGTGGAGCTCGCGCAGTTGAAGTACAACCTCCCACGACTGGTCGAGAAAGATGTGGGACTCTCTCGACTGGTTGGGGGAATTGGTGGACGGGGACCGGGGGAGACGAAGTTGGAGATCTCCCGGAGACGGGCACGGGACCGGATCCGAGACCTCGAGAAACGGATCGAGAAGCTTCGAAACCAACGAGAGCTTCGTCGGAAGCGGAGGAAGTCAGTGCCGGTCCCACTAATAGCGATTATCGGCTATACGAATGCCGGAAAGTCGACCCTCTTTAATGCGCTTACCGCGAGTACAGAATTAGCCGAAGATAAGCTCTTCGCCACGTTAGAGCCCTCGCAGGGGCGGTGTGTCCTTCCGCCCACAGAGGCCGAAAGCCTCGCGGGAGGGTACGGCACCCCCGTGGTCTTCACCGATACCGTAGGATTCATCCGTGACCTCCCCGATGAACTCCGCAATGCCTTCCGTGCCACCCTCGAAGAGCTCTACGAAGCAGACCTTCTTCTCCACGTGGTTGATAGCTCTTCTCCCTACGCCGAGGAGCAGCTCCATGCCGTAGAACGGGTACTCGAAGAGATGGAGCTACGGCATCTTCCCCGGATCGTAGTCTGGAACAAGAGTGACCTCTTGCAAGCAACCCCAGAGCGGAGAGATGAACTCCAGGAACTAGCGGAGGGCGTCTTTGCCTCCGCGATGGAACGGCAGGGGATCGTGGAGCTGACTGAAAGGCTGAGGGCGGTGCTTCCTTAGCGTACTGCCGGTGAAAACGGGCGAAAGCGATCAGCTCTGGACAACCAATAGCGATTTGATTTTTTTATCACGGCTGATGGCTCCACCCTCTGCGATCACAAAAGCGTTGTTTTGTTTCTCTGCTCCGCCTGTTGAAGTTGAGCTAAGAGAAGGGATTGAGGGTCTGTTCTTTCTCTTTTTCTCTCTAAGTACTCGATACACAGTTTGCGAGTCTTACTAACGTTTAGGCCTCTGTCGACACCGGAGGCAGCAAGCCTGTCCACCTCAATTTGTTCCCCACACGAGACAACCGCCAACGCAGTAGATACGAGAGCGATGGCTATGTCCTCAGTAGCTTCCCTTGCACCATCCAGGAAGCTTTCAGCAAGTTCTCGAAGTTTATCTTGCCAGGGGCTGGTCCAATCAACTGAGTTACGATGGTGTTGGTGTGCAAGCTCTCTCCAAAAGGTTCGAGTGGCTGGCTGGCGAACGAGCACATCAAGGGTCGATACTCGAACCTCTGGACTTTGACTCGTGAGTCCTCTCGCTAAGGCTAACGATGCGGCCTCTCTCGTGGGCTCCTCTTCGTTATCTGCAACGATAACTTCTAAAAATTGAATCACTCGTTTACAGAGAAGAGCATCGCTCTCCCAAGCCAAAAGCTTGCCGCCAGCGGTTATCACACGCCGAAGGTCGGATGGATTCAAGCTCCCTTTTTCGTTCGCTTCCTGGAGTATATCCACAGCGAGTAGGCGGAATTCCAACCTCTCGTTTTTATCTTCAAGCACTGCAAGTATGCTTTGTACTTGCTCTTCCGAAAGCGACTTTTCTGCCGCGAATTGTTGGAGTTCATCTGGGGCAGTTTCTTCGCTCCCATGATAACCGGTCTGTTTTGCTGCCAGGAGGGAATGATACCGTTCTGAGCACCCGGTTACCGTCAGCAGCTCAAAGATCTGCCCCTGTAACTTGGAACACTTCAAGAACGGTAGCAGGTTGTCGCCAATAGCCTCCTTCACAGCTGGTGAAAGTGTGTGCACGCGATTTAGACTCTTGGCTAAGGCAATGTGACAGAGGGCGTGTACTTGCCTATCGGTCTCCATACGATGAGTCCGGTCCTCGGCATGGGCGTCATATTTCGGCAGTCGTGAAAAATCTTCAAGATCAGCAGCGCCGAGTGGTAGTGTCAGCAGGAGCTGGGCAACTTCTGCTGCATTTTCGACAGTAATTGCCTCCTCTCGAAAGAGGATACTTCCGAGTACTGCCTGAGCGGCGTGCTGATATTGATGCCATTCAAGTGACAGGTGATAGCTCTCGCTCTCAAGAGCCACTAACTTCTGGATGGCATCCTCAAGACTCTTTTCAGGCGACGATCCCCGATGTTTGATAGCGCCACGACTAAATTGAATCAAATGATCGAGTACGGTTCCCGCTTCAGCCGTAAAGTAACTGCCATCTTTCTTCTGGAGGCAAGCAAACTCCCAGAATTGTTCACCAAGACCGAGGTTGACGATTCCATACGCCGCTACCAGCGTTCCTGTTCCATAATGATGAGCCTCTGCTCTGTGAGTAAACCGCTCTGACCAACGGTCTTTCTCATCATCTGGCACCCGGCCGAGTTTTTCTGTGTCAAACCCCTTTTCAGCCAAAGTTCGGCAGGTGGAAGGGGAAGTATCGATGTTTGGTGAACATAGTTCATCACTCCAGAGTGTTGTGAGCGGAGAAGGTTGGTGTGTGATTCTCGCATCGTGATGAGTTTCTGTCCTTTCAGGCATCTGTAGAATCCTCTCAAGTCCGTTTTCGTCACCTCCAAGTTATCTATCTCACCTTGCAGGGCTAATCAAATTGGTATATTCGATGGTAGGGCAT
>JALEGQ010000120.1 GCA_022763385.1 bacterium | reverse complement strand
TCTAGAGCTCTTCTCGAAGGCCTTCTCCCCGTTCTCAAAGAACTCTCGCTGCCACTTATAGAATACGTTGGGGTGAAGACCATGCTCCTCGCAGATCGACGACACTTCTTCCTTATTCACCAAATGGCGCTTTAGCAGCATTACTTTCTCTTTACTGCTGTAGTTCCTCCGCTTCTTTCTCATCTCGTACCTCCATTTCTCTTAAAGGTACCAACTTATTTCCTCTTTATGAATGTCCACTTCCTTCAGGGGCAATACAGATTCTTCTGTCCCGCAGTGCAAGCCCACACAACATAGAGTACAAGCACGGCATTGATCACGAGTACGCCAGTAGGATCTACCTTTGGCTTAAAGTCTATCCATCCCATCGTTCCCAGGAGAATAAAGGCACCGTAGGATGATAATGCAAGCGGAGCAATGACGATCGCCAGAGCAGTAAAGCTTCCAATCCCACGCTCAAGGGTCGCCTCAGCGGGATTCTGAGGGTCAAAGTACACGATTGTGGAGCTTCCTTCCGGAAAATTTTCTACGGTTTTTCTGGCAAAGTCTTCTGTGCCGTGAATTACGCGAAAACCAATCCTCGTCTGAGTGTGAGATACTCCGTTTACAGAGTAGGAGTATACGATATCTGGCACGAAAGAGCTTTCGTAATGCTTATTCTTTCTACTCCTTCCATTTACCACCTTGCTGACGAGGATCTCTCCTCCAGTTGCTAGCCATCGTCGACTTGCTAAACCCTTGAGTACGCCATTCCGAAAGAAGCCAAACAGTAATGCTGCCCCGAGAGCGAAGGCCTCAATCCCAGCAATGATTCCAGCAACAGTAGCAAGCATAACGTCGTCATCGTGTACTACTGCCACTGACTCGTCAAAGCAAATGGCGCCTCGAGGTACGGGGGCTACGCGATTAATAAGAAAGCGCTGATTGCCACACCCCACCAAGGACCAAGAGCAGGGAGCATACGACAAGGCTTTCTGAACAAAAACTTTCCTCCAGTGTACCCCAACAGATGGTTCGGCTGCCATTGCACAAACCGCGACCTTCTCTGCTAACGGGCTGCTATCTGTGCAGGTGATAGTGTGGGGACTACTCCTAATTCCGTCTATGTTCCTTGGGATTTGCCTCGGTAATAACTGGTTTTACAGCATTTCGGACGTGTGGTTCCGTCGCGGCCTTGGACGCCTACTATTGATGATTTCGCTTCGCCTCGTGCTCAAAATCTGTGTATGATTCATATGGGGTATCCCACTATCAAACGTGCTAAGCGTCTATAGGACTCCCTCTCCGTAACCGATGAAGGTTCCTGCGAGGACCGCCTCTATCCAGACTACTCTGTAGGTGAATTTTTCCTGAATCTCCATGAAGAAGGCATTGCTCGTTGTATCACTTGTTTTAGCGACACTCGGCGCGGCGGGGTTGATGTTGCTATCCGTATACTTGGGTGCACCAGTTATTGAGATCACTAATAGGTCTGGTTTCAACGTAAAGAAGGTGACAGTTCGTGGACGAGGATTCGACCAGGAATTGAGAGATCTGCTGCCAGATGAGACAGTGCGAGTTGAAGTCCATCCTCGTGGTGAATCGGGGCTGGAGGTTGTTTTCACTAGCAGAGGCAAAGAATACCGGTTCGACGACCTGGCTTACATCGAGGGTCACGGTGGATACTGCATTGATTTGGTGATTGATAAGAATCTATCGGTGAAACCAGTTGTAACAAACACAGAAACTTTTTGCCCGCGATGGGAAAGGATATGGTGGTTGGCAGAGTAACCAAGGTAAGATTGTGAGCCCGTTTGCAGGCGCAAATCATTTCCGACTTTCAACCTTAAGCTGATGTGTTCTGAGAAAGGAGATCTCATGAGAAAGCTTATTCTCACTGTCTCTGTCCTGATCCTACTCACCGGAAATGTTTTGGCGCAACCTTCTTACAAAATTGGTTATATAACCGACCTCTCAGGCAAGGCGGCATTTTGGGGTACACAATCCACATTCGGTGCTGAGATCGCTGCGGAAGAACTTCGTGCGAGTAATATTCCAGTGGAGATTATTGTCGAAGATTGTCGGATGGAGACAGGTAAGGCCATCTCCGCCGCTCAAAAAATCACCTCCGTTGATAAAGTCGACGCTGTAATGAGCGATTTCACTCCTCCGTCCGTTTCATCATCTGCTGTCGTTGCTCGTGCAAAAAAACTGTTCGTTTATCTTTCTCCAGTTACTTCGATTCTTTCTTCCAATAATTACGCCTTTAAAAGCTTCTTGGACTATAGGCAAGGATGTAAAGAGATCGCCATGCTTTGGAGATCCAATGGGATTTCCAAAGCTGCCAAACTCAAACTTAATGCCGAATTCGGTGAGCTCTGCCTTGATGGTGCTCGCGAGGTTTATCCTGATCTACACGTCATTGATTATAACTCTGGAGAGGATTTGCGTTCACACATCATCTCCATGAAACACCAGGGGATTCAGGGTATATTCCAAACTGCCTACGAGGTAGACATGCTTCATCGACTTAAGGTGATGGAGGAATTGAATTACAAAACCCCGGTTGGTGGGCCTGAGCCACTTCTCACAGACCTCGTTATTCAATCTCATAAACGAAATCTCGAAGATGTCACGGTCTTCGGATTTCCAGCGATATCTCCCGATTTTCTCGAAAAGGTAGCCAAACGCGACCCCAATAGAACTCATACTGGTATTGAGGCGGCCGCTCTCGCCTATACTCACGTACATCAAATCGGACGTGTCTTAGCTGCCTGCGAAAAAGGCGATGCCGATTGTCATGTGGCAAGAATGAAACGAGAATCCTCGGATTCTTCAATAGGCTTTGGTGGGTGGAAGGATCGAATCGCTGTTTTTGATTACTCGTTAAAGATATGGCGAAACGGCGCTTTGGAGGATTCTTCAAAAGTTGGTGATTTTCGACACATAACAAAAAGCGCTTCGTGAGAAGAAACTCCGGTTTTCCGGCTGTCTAAATCTGCCACGTACTCTTTCCTCGGCGGAGGCCAGAAGCTCTTGGAGGGGCGAGGCCCTTCACCGTCTCTACAGGTGAGCCCGATCAATTCGGACTCGTTCGTAGGCGGCTCGTACTCGGTGAAACTCTTTTTGGGAGAGCTCAACGAGTTCATCTGAGAGGTCCTTGCCGGCGAGTTTGTCGGCGTGAAAGGCTTGGAGGAGACGACGATAGTTCTGCTTTACCTTTTTGTCGGAATCCTCTGCCGCACACCGGAGGGTTCGATAGGCGGCAACCAGGGTAGGAAGTTCAATGATCTCGGTCTTTCTGGTGGCTGTTTGTTTCTCGAGGCTTTCGCTGTGCTCTTCGCTTCTGGCATCTTCCTGCGGCTGGTGAGCTCGACGGGCTATGATCAGGAGCGAAACCAAAATGAGAAGCATGAGGGAGAGGCTCGAGAGATCGGTAGAGAGTCGGTGTGCCACTGGATGAAGGGTAGCAAAGAGCGGCGGAAGTATTACCTTCAGATAGTCTCCGATCTTTTGTGGTGTCGCCGAGAGCCTCTCCGATGAGGAGGTCGATGGCACCTGATCGAGCTGTTGTTTTGGAAGGAAGAAGTTTTGCTCTGAGTAAACAAGAGGAATTTCCCGTGGATCTTCTTCGATAAGAGGAAAATCGGTTGGAAGAAAGCTCGCTCGCTCATGTGAGAGTGTCTCTTCCTCTTTGAGAACGACCTTCTCTTCAACAGGAAGAGTGAGCTCTTGAGCCGCCACGGTTTCCATACTTGGTTCAGTGACTCCATTCCCAAAACCCAATGAGAGAGAGATGCGGTGAGGAAGTTGCTTTTCTTCTTGGATGGAGAGGGGAATAGCCTCTTGCAGTTCGAGAACGATGCGTTGTGCACCCTCGAAAGGAGCTCCCCGAAGTTGGACGATCTCACTGTTCTCGAAGGAGTTGAGCTGAAACTTTTTTTGTTCCTCGATGAATGGGGTGTCGATCACGAGTCGAGGAGGGTTCTCCAGAAGGAAGATAGAGTGGTGTTGCTCTCCGGCGAGTGTGGCGCTTTCTGAGGGGTGATGGATGTCAATGACCACTTTTGGTTCAGCAAGGGCTTCATCGATATGGATCGAAAAATGCGAGTCTGAAAAGTACTCCCGCTCCTCGCCATAAAGTTCCGGAGTAGCTCCGAAGAAAGCCCACAGAATCAGGGAACAGAGAAGTCCGATGTGAACCAGTCTTCCCTGTCCTCGGCAAAGGTGTTGCAGATTGTGTATTCGTACCATAGCACGCTTTGAGATGAGCTTTTTCTATGAGAAGATTCTGCTTGTGTAACTATTCAGCGTGTTCGCGATGCCTGAACTGCCAGAAGTTGAGTCAACACGGCTCTCGCTCGAGAGAGAGCTTCTGGGCAGTCAAATTGTCTCGATTGCGGTCAATTGGCCCCGAATGATTCTTCCGCTCTCCGAAACGGAGATGAACCGGCGTTTGCGCGGAGGCTCCATTCGCGCCATCGCCCGCCGTGCGAAGTTCCTGATTCTTACGGTTGAGAAGGGAGACCAGACGGAGTACCTCCTTCTTCACCTGAGGATGAGTGGCCGGCTTCATATTGCCGGCCCTCCGGAGGAGCCTTCTCCCTATGATCGAATTGTTGTGACCTTTGCGGACTCCCGAGAGCTGCGGTTTCGCGATGTGCGAAAGTTTGGTCGTTTTCAGCTTCTTACGGCCGAGGAGCTCCAGGAGAGGTTGGCCTCCCTCGGTCCAGAGCCACTCGAGAAGGGCTTTCGCGCTCAGGACCTCCATATCTGCCTTTCCAGGAGAAAAAGACGGCTGAAGGCGCTTCTCCTCGATCAGAGCATCCTTGCCGGGCTTGGGAACATCTATGTAGATGAGACACTTTGGGCCGCCCAGCTTCACCCGTGTCGGATCGGTGCTTCGCTGGCTCAAGAAGAGAGCAGTCGTCTCTTTCGTGAGATGCGAAGGATTCTTCGCGAGGCGATTCGGTTGAACGGCACTGACTTTGGTGATGGGGTGGTCTACAACGGAAAATTTCTTCCGCAGGTGTATGGAAGAGCCGGAGAACCGTGTAACCGTTGTGGAGAGCCCCTTCTGCGGGAAGTTGTTGCACAGCGGGGAACGGTTTTTTGCCAGTTCTGCCAGGTACCGTCGTCTATGGATAACTTGAGTGGGAAGATTTCGAGATGCTAACACCACCAGAGCTTACCGAAATTCATGAGAAGTATGAGGCTTTTCTCGGGAAGCCGTTTCCGTTGGGACACCGATCGCACTCCATTCGGGGCAAGAATCTCGCACTCCTCCAGTCCGAAATAGGAGGATATATCCTCACCTATACGTCGACGAACGGTTCACTCGGAACCCGTCAACGATCAGCTCTTGCGGAGTCGCTTGATATCATGCGAGAGGGAATTCCAGATTTTACCGAAGAGGGGAAAGCATATTTCGAAGAGCTTATTGATCTCGGAGCACGGGTTCTCGCAACCGCTCACGATACCCCTTCATTTAGCTGATCACCCTCTTGTAGTGTAATGCCTCCGACGAAATCACAGCTTCAAGATCTCTACCACGCGTTTGCCGCTCAATTGTCCACTTCCTCAAGGGGCAATACAGTGAATGCATACCCCCTCTCAATACAACCCAGCTACCTACTCAGTTCCCCAAGCTTTTTCTGCATGGTTTCAACCACATCGGCGACGGATTCTGCTCCGAAGGCAGCCTGTGAAAGCTCGGGATAGGCCGCCTGCCAGGCCGCCTGGAACTTCGCAAAGCTTGCTCGCCGCTCTTCTTGGTAGCTTCTTAATGCGTCCAAGAAGGACACGACCGGGCGGCCCTCAGCTACTACCTCGGCAAGCAGTGCAGCTACTTTTGCCTGCGGCAACTCGAGAAAGAGATGCTGCTGAGTTCCTAACTCCAAGATTCCAGCTTCGCCAGAACGGACCCGCTCCACCGCCCAGTCTTCTAAGGCCTTGCGCGGTACACCAAGTCCGCTATAGAGCTGCAACAGAAAGGTACTTTCCTCACAGGCCTCAGCGGCCTCCGCAAGGGCCGACCCAGGTTGACGTAGCATCGTCTGTAGATGAGCGGGAGCCTTCGTACTGCGCTGGGCGAGGTACTCGACGAAAGGCTCCAAGACACTACCTTCGTCTGATTGAGTAGCGGTCTGGGGCTCCCACTTCATGACAAACCTGCACAGGACTCCTGGTAATACTTTGCCCTTGAGTAATTTTTGCAGTTCCGCGGTAGTTGGATCCTCGGCAGTGCGCCGGCCCTGCTCAAGAGCTTGCTCATCGCTGTACTCAAAGGCCAAATCGATATCCTGAATGATACAGGCAGCGTCATCACCCTCAAAGTCCGGGTCGATTTGACGAGCCTCATCCAATGAAACTCGCTTGAATCCAACATGGACGGAGCGGAGATTTCTTCCCGGCGCGTGCTCTCGCAGGGTATCCTGCACCATGTAGGCAAGCAACTCCGATGGTTGCTTCATCCGACCGTCCCACTGTTTCTCTACGTTAGAGGAATACTCTATTAAGTCCCGAACACTGAGAGGACCAGTCTTACGATACCCGCCTCCTCCGTCAACGCTACGGTAGACATAACCGTGCTGTATAATATGAGTTGGGCAATGATGCTCTTCAGTTATATAAAAATGATAAGACTGCCTCTCTCCCTCAGTCTCTATGCTTACTAATGAAGAATTTCCAAGTTTATATTCCACCTTAAAAATTGTTGACGTCTGCTCTCTATAGCGACAAACATCAATTCTGTAAGGCTGCTCAAGCACTACGTCTACTTTACTCCGATGGTCCCTCGGACCTACCTCTTTGGAATAACGCGCCTTTGCTATCCCGGTACGCTCTCTCACTGTATTCTGCTTGTTCGTATAGTCCTTTCGTGGGTCAACCACGTTACTCAGCTCAACACTCCCCCCCAACGCCGCCGCCCGGGAATTCTGCCCGCCCTGGAGCCCTGCAATCACACGAGTCTCAAAATTAAAATCCCCAAAGATTCTCTTATCAATATCCACTAAGATATCTTCCGAGGGGCGCTTTGCGACCGGTATACGCTGGCTGTGAAGATGGTGCTGGCGGTCAAAAGGTCTTTCCACGGCTAGTGCCTCACTTTCCCGCGAACGATAGAACTGCTCAATCCCCTGGGAGAGATCCACACCGCCCTGCTCCTGAAGAGCAATGTTCAACTCCTCCGAGGACGCCACCGCTGCCACGCTGCGAATAAAGTTACTGAGCTCCTCGTCGGATTTATTAAAGACGGCCTGCTGCACTGATGGACTTCCAAGAAACTGCGCTTGACGTTGATGCAGTTCTCCGAGCTGGATCAACGCCTGCAGCGCCTGTCTCAAATCCCCCTGGTCCCACTCATCGCTAAAGGCAGGACTTTCCAAGAAGGCTTCCACCCCTTCTACAAAAACCTTTGGATTGAGCGCTGCCAGTCGGAGATCTCCAACTTCACGTAAGAGGGAAGCGCGTTGTTCCTCGGTCATGCCCGGGAAAAGCGCGCTTAAGCGCTCTTCTGCTGAAATATGCAAGAGCTCCTCAGTTCCACGCTCGAGGAGACCATATAGCTCATCAACGCTGCGACCTTGCAAGGCTGAGAGGAGTTCATCGGTTTCAAAAAGTTGACGATCAGATCCAGTCAATAAGGGTTCTCGTGCTGTCTGATAGGCATGCCCTAGATAGGCATTTACTCGCTCCTGTTCCCGAGCTTCCTTCTGCTCGGGAGTTCCAAAGAAGGGCACCTGTTGGTCTCTCGCAATTTGATACTCGCGTGTGAGAGCATACTCTTCTCGACTGCGATCGGCTTGCTGGTCATCCTCGTAGCGCTCGCGAAAAGCACGAATATTCTTCAATACCCGCTCAGTTGCAAAGGCATTCTGCCGACCTATCGCCATCACACGTCGCTGACCACGCAGCAGTTTTGCTGAATAATCCAGTATCGCAGCCAGTCTATCCTCAACCGCATCAAAGCGTCGGTGAACCTCGGCGCGAAACTCTCTCAAATCGTTATGCAGGTCGACAATCTGATTACTGATATCATTGAGCACATCAAACAGCTGCTCAAACAGCTTGGCCTGCTGATTCTCATCGCTCCCAAATGCCCCAATTAACCCCAGAGCAGACGAGACACAACCAGCAATGGCTACCGGATTACCAGTAGATGCCAGCGCCAAACTCACACCGAGATTCACCGCACTTGAAAGCACGCGGCCCGCTTTAGGGTTCTTCATCCCAACCACTTGCGCTGCGACCTGCCCCCAAGCTTGATACGCCTCTACCGTGCGGACAAACTGCTGCGCCTCAGCAAGGTTGCCGGTGTAAGCCTTCATCACCCGCTCGGCTTCCTCTGGGCTTCTGGTCTGTTCGAGTTGCTTCGCAAGCTCCCCGTGCCCCTGCAGCGCGATCTGCCCACGGTATCCCGCGGTATTCCAGTTCATCTCTGAGGCCATCATAAAGTCACGCCCAGCGGCCTCTAAGCCCGCCTTGGCATCCTTCGCAAGCAGACGCTCAATCTCTACCCGCTGCGCACGCGTCTGGTCGAGCTCTTGCTGCAGAGCAGCTCCACGCCGCTCTACGAGCGACACACCTTGCAGTATCTGTTCAAGCTGCTCTTCTTTCTGACTCAATTCCTGGAAGCGGCGCAGTTGCTCATGCACGACCTGAAGGCTGGGCGGTTCCGCCTCAGGCGTTGCCTGCCTCTCCTGTTCCGAAAGGGCTTGCGGGCTAGCGCCATCGACTTCACGCGGCACGCTGTACGAGGGAAGCTCCACCTTATGAGGGTCCCGAGGAAGCTGGTAATCTCCAATCCGCCCTTCAGCACTCCGCCCCCGCAGTGTTTGCCAAACATCTTGAGATGTCGTGCTCTCGCCGGGATGATTCTGTACATCTGCTTGGTTGAGCACTTCGCTGAGTACTCTATCCAGCGATCGCTGCGTTAGCGAGCCCGATTGCGCAAGATTTTCAAAGCCAAGTGCCAACGCCTCGGGATTCGTTCCAAACTGGTCAAGCAACGCCCGGGCTTGAAAAGCCGCCTGATGATCCAGGTAATCGCTAAAGTAATGCCCGTGGATGGGGTTAACAACTTCGCCTAAAGTCTCACGAGCCAAAGGTAAATGCACCTGCACCGTCGGCAAGAGTGCGAGACGGTCTGATGGAGGCAACACCATATCGAAAGCACGCGTTCCACTGACCACCAGATCATTCTCAAAGGCAAAGCCGGTGCTTGGCAATGGGAAGTCATGCGCAGCTGCGCCGTAAGTGTATACGTCAATACGGTCCAACAGCGTCTGCCACGCTGAACTGTCAGACGATCTCTGTAAGATACTTGACGTCAATGCCAGCGCACTCTGCGCAATCAAGCTGCCCTGACTGTGAACATGCAGAGCGAGTTTCTCGGGCTGAGATGCTTGGGAAAGGTCTAAGAGCTGTGCCGTTAACTGGTACACGCTTGGTTCAACTCGCCCCAATGCCTCTGGAAGGATTTTTCCATCAAGACAATGCCTGAGATCCACCGCTAACCCATCTGAGGTATTCTCAATCAGCTCAACCCGGTAACCGTGAAAGTCTGCCAGAGACTGCGCCGCCTGCAGATCATCTTCGCGAACCCCAGCAACCCCATTGATAAAAACACCCCGGCGTGGCGAGACTTCATTTCGGCTGCGTCCATCTCGCGGGCTCACCGTATACTGCGGTCGAGTCTGTTTGATGTCTAGCAAATCTTGTAACCGACTCACACTAGCACCATCTTCCACCGGCATTGCCTTCTGCGCAGCTACAGAGCTTGGGGGCAGGGCCAGAGCGCTGAGCAAGAGCGGGAGTGAGTGCAAGGGATCGTTCCCACGTCTGCTACTGCCAGCAGAAGGGCAGCTACTTCGAAAGTTGCGTTGAGCATGTCCTGACATTACGAATGATCTCCTCTCGCCATAACACGTGCTCCTGATTTTTGTGCCGGGAGCAGTATATTCCATCTTCTGAAATAACTGAAAACTATTTTCGGTGCTCTCCCTGTTCTGCGGCACTGAGGATCGCTATAGCGGATTACTCTCTTGTAGTGAGACTCCCAAGGCATTGAGTGCTGAGAGAACGTCATCATTTTTCAGCTTTTTTGCTGGATGAGAGGCGATGATGAGCATGTTTGCGGCAGGGTTTCTTTCTTTTAACGTGATGGGAAGAAGGGTTGCGGTGAACCATTTTCGCTTCTGGGCAGTAAGGTGCACCAGGGGATAGCGTTCTCCATTTTGGCCTGGCGCATACTGAAGAAGGAGACGCTCTTTTACGTCAGCCCTTCTCGGATCGATGTTTGCGGCGAGGTAGCGGACGAGAAAGTTGGGGCGTTCTCCTCCGCTGACGCGATAGCGCTTTGCTTCCTTTAGCATACTTTCGATATCGAGAGGCTCACCTTGAGGCGCGGTATTCGAGATAACAAGATGAAGTCGAAGCTGGTGTTTTCGATTAACTCCAACGAGAATGTCTCCCTCCTGCGAGCGGATCGATTGTTCGACCTCAAAGAACTTCGGAATTGGGTGATCGATAATGGTGGTGGGATCTACTTCTAGAGAGTCAAGGAAGAGCTTGTTGCCGGTAAAGAGGAGTGCAACAAACCCGAGGAAGGAGAGGAATACGACTGAGAGCGCCAACTTTCCCATGACTATATTCTGCTCATCCGCAGTCCCGGGAGAACCTCGCCGAGTTTGTCGATGAGGTAGAAGAAAATGTCGTCGACATAAGGAATCGGCATTGGGATATCAAAAATGAGGAACACCACCCGTATCACCAAGAGGATCGCGAAGGCCTTCAGAAAAAGAACGAGGGCATCGAGTATCTTCTCCCAAAATGCTTCCATGGCTCTTCTCTTCAATGGGTTGGATAAAGGTGGAACGGACTATCTTAAAGGTCCTACTAGTTTTTCTCGTCTTGAAGAAAGAATCAAGGGGCGGTCTAAAATAGAGAGAAATGAGCGTGGTGCCATGTAAATATGCGATATTATTAGATATATATGCGCGAAGAGTTTTTTGGTTCGCCCCCGATTTCGTGTACAGTATTGAGGTTCGGTTTTGTGAGTTTCTCGAGGTTTTCTTACTGCACATGAGGTCGTGTTTTTCGGCATCAGGAGAGGAGAGAATGAAAGTCGTGGAGATCAAGAACTCGGTGTCGCTCGCAAAGGCGATGGAGACCTGCTTTGTGGAGGAGCTTCGGTCTGCTTACTGGGGTCTTGCAAAGAGGTTCATCGGTCGAGTGCTCCTCGTCTTCCTTATCTTTGTCAGTTCAATTCTCTTTGTTCATGGCGTGGTGAGCGCCGCTCCTTCAGGGGATGACCCTGAGGTTCTCCTCAACACCCGGCTTGCGGACGGGTAGTTCTGTTCTTTTATGACGGCCTGTGTGGATCTCTTTACGGGCTTTAGAGAAGACTGTTCAAAGAACTGCTCCGGATGGAATGTTCGGCGAATAAGCGGTCGCATACGGTGCAGGTGCTTTTCGTACAGCGGGTCATAATACCAGAGCAGGAGGAGTTCGATCCATCTTCGGTGGTGATGGGTACTTCCATCTCTTCGCTGAAGGGAAAAGGCTTGCTCCAGAACTCTTCGTACTGAGTCATATCGAACCCCACCAAGTTTTTTCCGTATTTTCCCAAGGTTCGTGAGGAGTGCTCGCCGGAGTCTCAGAAGCGGTATCTCTTTTTGATTTTCGAATGGATCGCAGGAGAAAGAGAGGTCCTGGAGCTGTGCGAGTCGTTGGTCGACATACTGCTCCAACAGGATATCGACTCGTTCTGAGATCGGTCGAGTGAGCTCTATGCGGGTCGCAGAACGAAGTCTCAGGTAAAAGCTCTCCGGAAGGAGAAGCTCTCCAATAGTTCTACTTTCGTCTTCAATGAGTAACGGTCGTGTAGGTTGAGTATCACCTGTACTACTTTTTATCTGCAGGAGTTGTAGCGCCAAGAGGTTCTCGAAAGAGGCCTGTGACGGTTGAGGTATGGATTCGCGGCCGAAGGCAGAACCACGGTGAGCGGCACACTGCTCAAGGTCGATGACGTCGTATTGGGACGCGAGCTCTTGAGCCACTCGTTGCAAGAAAATGGTCTTCCCTGCCCCTGTTTTTCCGGTGACGACGAGAAATGGGAGTTCTGAAGGAAGCCGTTGCAGCAGAGAGAGAAGATGAGTGCGAAGAGCTTTGTATCCACCATCTACGCGCCAGAGAGTGTTTCCAGTTTCAGAGAGCCACTCTTGGGCAAGCTGAGAACGAAGTCCTCCTCGAGCACAAAAGAGGCCTGAAATGGAGTTTCGTCGGATTGCATATCTCCACCGTTGGCAGAGATCTTCCCGAGTTTTTCCCTGCACCAGCCAGTGACCAGCCTGGCGGGCAACGGAGGGGCCGTGTCTCTTGTAGAGGGTTCCGATATAAGCTCGCTCAGAATCCGAAAGAATACCGATACTCGTGGTGTTCGGCAGATGGTATCGTCTCGATTCCGAGGGAGAACGGACATCGAGGAGCCATTCGCCCCGTCTGAGGTATTCACAAGTCTCCTGAGCCGAGATGAGGCGGCGTGCGTTCTTTCTCACTCCACTAGAATATGACCGGAGCAAGAATAACTCAATGGTATCCGATTCTGATGGAGATCATATGCACCGCAAGAAGCCGTGAGCATAGTTGGGAGCGGATGAGGACAAGGACGAAGATCCATGAGGGAAAGAAAAGCCCCGGACGTAGAGGAAGGCCGATGGTGGACGAAGAGTCATACGCTATTCCTCACGCTTTTTATCCTTTTCGCCTCGGGAACTCTCTTTATCTTAGATCTCAAGCTCAAACTGGGGGCAACCATCCCGGTCCTCTATACTGGAGTTATCTGGGCTGCTTCGCTTTTTCCGTACAGTGGTCTGTTGGTTCCAGTTGGTCTTACCTCTTCTTGCCTCACTCTGTTAGGCTTCTTCTTCTCGCCCTCAGGCCTTGCTTCAGACTGGGTGGTACTATTCAATCGCGGCCTTTCTCTCTTTGTCATCTGGCTGACGGTTATCTTTCTGATCCAGAGAAAAGCGGCTGAGCAGGCAAGTGATGTGCTCTCAAATCTCGCAGGACGAATATCGAATGGAGCTTTTTCGTGTAATCAACAGGGAGAAATTCAGTGGCAAAATGAAGGACTTGCTCGACTCATACCTCACGCAAATGAGATAGGGGATGTCAGGGATCTTTTTTACCAACCACACCTCCAGCAATTTTACGAAGAGTTTATGCAGGTAGTTCGGAGAGGAGAGCAGTGGTCGCAAGAAGTTCTTCTTACTCCATCAGACTTCAATTTGGAAAACGCAGAGAAAATATGGGTCCAGGTTGACTGTGAACCATCGCAGAATGCGTTTGGCGAACTTTCCGGTTCTTTCGTGCTCGTCTCTGATATCTCTCGGACGAAAGCAGATGAAGAGAGGTTAAGGGAGTACCTTTCCTATGCGAAATCCATCGTGATGAATATGTCGAAGGCCCTCGTTGTCGTGAATGCCGACTTTTCGGTGGATATTGGGAATAGAGCCTTTCAAGAGCTGTTCCGACTGGAGGGGGAAGAGTTCGTGGGGGTGAATGTGCCGACTATTGTCTCTGAAGGCACCGCTGCGCAGTCTCTTCAAGAACAGTTTTCGATAGTGAGTAGTGGAGAAGAGGATTCAGTGACGTTGGAGCTTGAGCTCCAAGGGAAAGATATTCTTGTCATCATTACCAGGCTCAATGTTTCTGGCGTTAGTGGAAAGAGGTTTACGGTCTCATTTCTCGATGTTTCTGACTATAAGAATGCACTGCGAAGTCTTGAGAGCGCAAACGATGAACTGCGCCAATTTGCATACGTTGCGTCCCACGACCTGCAGGAGCCTCTAAGAAAGATCTCCAGCTTTCTTCAAATACTGGAAGAGGATTATCGAAATCAGTTGGATGAAGAGGCTCGTGAATGTATCGATTTTGCGGTTGATGGTGCTAACCGCCTCCAACGGCTGATCTCCGACCTTCTGTCGTTTACTGGCCTTACTCGGGCGGATAGTCGAGAGTTTAAAGAGGTAGATTGTGCAGCGGCGTTAGCGGTGGTTCTTGACAACCTTCAGCCGCTTATGGAAGAGAGTTCCGCAGTGATTCAGGCTGACTATCTGCCGAAGGTCCTCGGGAATAGAACTCATATTGAGCAGGTTCTTCAGAATCTGATTGGAAATGCCGTGAAGTATCAAGGAGGTTCGGTTGCTCCTCAGATAAAGATAGCGTGCGAGCAAGAAGGTAGCTTTTGGCGATTCTCTGTCGCTGACAATGGAATTGGCATAGATTCACAATATCAGGAAAAGGTTTTTCGGATATTTCAAAGACTTCATTCCAAGGAAGAGTTCGCTGGAACAGGCATTGGGTTAGCAATCTGTAAAAGGATTGTCGAGGCACACGGTGGCAAGATCTGGTTTACATCAGTTCCACAAGAAGGTACGACATTTTTCTTTACTCTCAGGAGGTATGCACCATGAGTAGCCATAATGAGCTTATTATCTTATTAGTGGAAGACGACGTAGCAGACGTAAAGCTAACAAAGCGCGTCTTGAGTAAAAGTAAGCTTCATCTCTCTCTGAATGTTGTACGGGATGGTGTAGAGGCGATGGCTTATCTCAGAAGAGAAGGAGAATTTTCCCAGGCCGTGAGGCCGGATCTTGTTTTGTTGGACCTGAACCTGCCCAAAAAGGATGGCCGAGAAGTACTGAAGGAGATACGTGAAGACAAGGCACTTAAGTCTTTGCCAGTAGTCGTGCTTACTACCTCTCAAGCAGAGGAAGATATTGCTCGTTCATATGATTTACATGCCAATTGTTTTATTACCAAGCCAGTTGATCTTCAACAGTTTACTAAGGTGGTGCAGGCAGTTGAAGATTTTTGGTTGACCGTAGTGCGGCTTCCCTCTAAGGAGGACGAGCGGTGATATTTGAGTCGAGAGTGATCCGAATCCTTCTCGTGGAGGATGATGAAGGAGATGCGAAACTTCTAAGAAGGAGTTTTGCTCAGGTAAAATCTTTCAGAACAGAGATTTTGCATGCGACACGTTTGAAAACTGCCCTGAGGGAGCTAGTTGAAGAAGATTTTGATGTAGTTCTCCTTGATCTCTCTCTCCCTGATGGAGATGGATTTGAGGTAATTGATCGGGTAAAGCAGGTAGATCCTCAGGTGCCCATAGTCGTTTTAACGGGACTCAATGATGAAAATTCAGCGCTCGAAGCGGTAAAGCGGGGGGCTCATGAGTATCTCGTAAAAGGACAGATTAGCAGCTCTTTTTTGCCCAAGGTCGTTCGCTATGCGATTGAGAGTTCAAGACATACGCGAGAGCTCGAGCATACGAAGATAGAGCTCAAGCAGGAGGTGGAAAGCCAGACCACTGCACTACGAGAGGCCCACGCTCGAGCACTTCGCTCAGAGCGATTGGCCGCAGTTGGGCAGATGGTAACTGGACTTGCGCATGAGAGTCGAAACGCTATGCAGCGAATTCAAGCGTCCGTAAATCGGCTGAGGAGGAGGGCGAGGGACAACAAAGAGTTATGTGCCATCGGAGAGGATATCGATGTTGCATTGGACGATTTGCGACATCTCTACGATACCGTTCGTGAGTACGCCACACCTTTACACCTGGTAAAGGTGCCCTCGAATCTTTGTGAACTGTGGAGTGATGCCATCTCAAAGGTAGAGTCTGTCAATACGACTTCTCATATCGAAACGGTCGACAGAAGCCCAACGAAGGACCCGATGCCAGTAGTCGTCGATACTCATGCTGTTCAGCAAGTATTTAGGAATATTATTGAGAATGCGGTACAGGCCTGTAGCGATGAGGCTGTTCAGTTCTTCCTCTATCTTGAAAGCGTTATTCTATACGGAAGGAGCTATCTCTCGCTGATCATTCAAGATAGTGGTCCTGGTTTGGGTGACGAAGAGGCCAAGCATATCTTTGAACCCTTTTTTACAACGAAGAGTAAGGGGACGGGGCTTGGGCTGGCTATTTCCCGTCGAATTGTGGAAGAGCATGGGGGACACCTAGATCTGCCTTCTGAAGATATGCTCTCTTGTGAGCAGAGGGAGCTTTTGAGCTTGTCTGGTTTGAAGATACGAATTCTCTTTCCCCTTGCTCAGGTTGGAGATGGTTGATGAAAAAGGTCTTAATCGTCGAAGATGAGGCAATTGTAGCAGAAGATCTTAGAGAGAGTCTTGTGGAAGTCGGCTATCAAATTGTCGGTACGACTGATCGAGGAGAAGAGGCCATAGTGCTTGCTCAAGAGCACTGCCCAGATCTTATTCTCATGGATGTGAAGCTTGCTGGTGTCATGGATGGCATCGATTCGGTCCGTCATATTCTCAGCAACAGATCGGTTTCGGTAGTGTTTTTAACTGCGTATTCAGATTCAGATACGAAAAGTCGAATAGATGGAATTGCTCCATGTGCCCTGCTCCTCAAGCCGTACACTGAAGAACAGCTTCATGCTACCGTGCGTTCGGCTCTTGCTCACCCGCGTGAACGAATTCGTTGAGTTAGAAGCGAGCAATTTTCAAGGAAGACGGGTGATTTCATCCGTGAACGCTTCTTTCGTTTTCTCTTGCCAGTAATGGTGATGGTCCGCTGGCTAGAGCCAGGAAGAGCTGCAATGGTGAGTTTTTTTGCAGATACTCGCGCGGGGATGCGAAAGGTCACTCTTCGGGTTCCGCGAGCTCCGAGGACAGTTTGCCACGGTGTGCATTCGACACTCTCCTTTCCGCGAGAAAGTACAATAGAGAGGTCTGCGGGCTGAAACGGTTCACCGATCAGTGAGAAGCGAATGCGTCCACCCCGTTTTACCCGACGTCCTTTTCGTAAGCGACGTTGAACGGATGAGCGAGAAGCAGTAGTACGGAACTTTGATATCCGAATTCTATTCGTTTCCGGAGCTGGAGATGAGGCCATATCATTTCCCCCGGGAAAGGACGGGCCTTTGAGCGCCTTTGCTCCGTTTAACGTGCCACTACTGGTGACGAGTCCGAGATAGGCTGGAGAATTCTTTACTGTTGCCAGGAGTATTCTCTTCAAATCAGTGCCCTTAAGTTTTCGGTTATGGCTGAGGAGGAGAGCCGCAACGCCACTGACATGAGGGGCCGCCATTGATGTTCCACTGAAGCGGGCATACCTTCCACCGGAGACCGTGCTGAGAACGTGCTCTCCTGGAGCAACAATATCAACGGAACGCCCCCCATAGTTCGAAAAAACGGAGAGGTTTCCTTCTCTGTCTCCGGAAGCAACAGAGATAATGTTGTTGTTGGGAAGAGATGCTGGATACTCGGGAACTTCATCATTGTTGCTGCCAGCATTCCCCGCCGCAGCAACGAAGAGGACTCCGGCTCTCTCTGCGCGTTGAATGGCGTTGTCGAGGGCTACTGAAGGATAGGTGGTGCCAAAAGAAGCATTAACGATATCAACTCCTCCGTCGACCGCGTAGTCGATCGCTCGGATGGCGTCGAATATACTTCCTGAGCCATGTGCTCCCAAGAACTTTAACGCCATGAGCTGCGTATTCCACGCGATACCACTCATGCCGATCCTATTGTCGCCCCTTGCACCGATAATACCAGCGCAATGGGTTCCGTGGTCGTTGTCATCCATCGGGTCTGAGTCATCTGAAAAGGTATCGATTCCGTGAACGTCATCGATGTAACCGTTGTGATCATCATCGATTCCATTATTTGGAACCTCTCCAGGGTTCTTCCACATGTTTGGAGCGAGGTCTGGATGTGTATAGTCGATCCCGGTATCAAGTACCCCCACGATAACTGAGCGTGCACCTGTCGTGGTCTTCCAGGCCTGCGGAAGGTTAATGCTCGTCAGGGTGTGTTGGTCGTTCAGGAGGGGATCTGAGGGAAGTGCAGAGACCTGCACCTGAAAATTGGCCTCGCAGTGCCATCCCTCTCCGACGCCGAGCCCAAGCTCTCGGAGGAGCGCTGCACAGTCAGATGATACCTTCTCGCTATCATAGAGCTCTACTTCCCCCGCCTCGGTAGCACCAACCGGATCGAGTGATTGTCCCCCGAGAATTCGACTGCTCGTGGTTGAGCCGACGGTGACGAGTCGCGGAAGAGAGGACGGTTGCGCTGAGCCGCTTCTGAGGCTGAAATGAGAATAGGGAAAGACGAGGTACTGATCGGTATAGACTTGGGGGAGTGCGTTCGCCTGAGATGCCGTCCCCAGGATGAAGAGTAGTGAGATGAGGGAGAATGCTGTGGTAAGGAGTGCAGGGCCTCCTAGCAGCTCTCTTTGGTTGGTGTGTGCAGAGAAACGTGCCAAATAGAAACCTTTTCATTTGCGACAGCTCTTCAACTGCTGTGAGTCGCCCATCCACTACGAAAGAACATCTCTTTCTTCGTTAGAACGATTGTTCTAGCGCCGTACTACGTATTGGCTTAGAGAAGCGGAGCAAGAACTGTTCCAGAGAAGCGTTTCTCTTCTGGAGTAACGGAACCTACGTGCTCGAACTCTCCTTGCGGTCTTCTGTTGGTACTACTGGGAACGTCATCAAAAATTCTGCACCACCTTCGGTGCGATTGCGTGCGGTAATGCTCCCACCATTGTCTCGAATGAGGCTCTTGCTAATGGCGAGTCCGAGTCCGGTCCCTTTTCCTTCTTCCTTCGTCGTATAGTAGGGCTCCCAGATCGTTTCGAGCTTGCTCCTTGGAATACCCGGCCCGTTGTCAGCAACTCGAACGGTTACTGTTTCCTTTTCGAATGCAGTAACGATGGAGATCCGCGATTCTTTCTGGCCTTCCATTGCATGGGTGGCGTTGACGAGAAGATTGATCAGGACCTGCTCAATCTGTTGTGGCTCAATCAGGAGAGGCGGGAGATCTGGAGCGAGATTGCTTTCTACCGAGGTGTTGTACTTGAGGTCTGTCTGACACATTTCAAGGGCGGTTTCGATACACATGTTTATACTGTGTGGTTTCTTCGCTCCTTGAGAATTACGGGCAAAGTTTTTGAGCCCTTGCATCAGCTTATCGATTCGTTCGAGGCCGTTTGATATCCGACCGAGCGCCTTTGGTACCCGATCGAGGATCTTGTCGATCGGTACACTTCCCTTGTCATCACTATTATCGGTCTCTTCAATTGACAGAAGGAGGTCGGAGATCTGCCCCCAGTATATCTTTGTTGTTTCAAGGCTTGTTGAGATGTATCCGAGGGGGTTCTTTATCTCATGTGCAAGTCCAGCGGACATCGTCCCAAGAGTTGAGAGTCGTTCCGCATGAAAAAGTTGGCGGGCTCGTTCGGCAGCAAGCCGATCGACATGTTTCGCGTACCGTTCCATGACTTGGGCAGACTCTGCCAAGACACGGCGATCGATAACGATCTGTTTTGCTACTTCAAGTTTTGCACGAAGGAGTTGATCGTCGAGGGGGAAAAGGAAGAAGTCGTGGGCCGCCTGTCCGACAAGCTCGATAAGGTGCTCTTGGGCAGCGTTGCCGCCGAAAACGATGGCATGAAAGGGAAACTCGTGCCGGGTGTCCCAGATCGTCTGAAGGAAGAGTACGGATTCGCTAAATCCCTCTTCCCATTCAAAGAGAAATATCTCTGGTGGAGCGTCTCCTGAAAGAGTACTCCATGCCGAATCAGCATCTGTAAATGGGACGAGGGAAAAATCCCATTCTGCAAGCTGCGTCGCGAGCGTTTGGCTCCATTCAGAGGTCGGAGAGCTTGAGAAAAGAATGGAGTGCGCCACAGAGAGTCCCAAGAAGATCGTATCTGTTGGATGATATCGACAGCTCTCCGAGTTTTTCTGAAGCGAGAAGTGGCAAACAGTGTTCTGTTTTTAGAGGCACTGCTCGTGAAAATCCTCGGCAGCCTGCTGAATTTCCTCATCACCGGAGCAGAATCGAAGCTGGGTTGGGATCTCGTCACAGGTGGCGAGGTTGTCAGAGACCTGTTCGCTCTCGAGGTTCACTGTGAGAATCACGTCTGCGGGGGAGTCGCAGGAGAGCTCTCCATTCCCACTGCTTGGCGCACCAGGGGCGGTTTCAAAGAACGCTCCCTCCAGTGATTGATCAGCAACCAGCGAGACGAGAGAAGAATCGACAAGATAACTTCTTCGATCAAAGGAGAACCCCTGTGAGCGTGCGCTTTCTGTTCCGTATTGGTGAAGGGACGCAAAGTTTCTGACTCGGAATCGGTCAAAGCCGGTGGAGATGACTCCGCCAACAACGGACCTTCTCTCTATTCGGCTTCCTGAGAGCGACTGCGCAAAGAATCGTGCCGTTGCCTCTCCCTGATCGTCGATCGCGAGTACATTCTTGGATTGTGCGACACCATCGCTTCTCAGGATCGAGAAGACCGTTTCGCCACTCGGGAGAAGATCGCCTTCCTCGTCCTCTACAAGAGAAACGGAAAAGTCTCCTGAGCGACGTTCTCCGTTCTCATAGGTGCCCGCAAACGAGAAGCTCCACTCCCCTTCCTGGACGGAGATAGCAGCTTGACGGAGGGGAGCGTCTTCATCCTCTCCGCAGAACCACACTGCCGCTTCTACACTCTCTGCTCCTCCCTCAGAGATCCGAGCAAAGATACTTCCCCCGGAAGAGAGATCATACCGGACGGTCTTGGGCTCAGAGAGAAGTCGAAATGGATTTCCAACCTTTCCGAGTTGGACGCCAACCCCCTGCTGGAGAGATTCTGGTGTCAGCACGAAGCTTGCCACGCAGGTATCGTGGTACGCTTCACCGAGCTCCTGGATCGGAGAGAGCAGGTTCTCAAGGGCTCCGCAGGCCTCACCGGCGGCATAATCTTCATCATCCTCTGTGCGGAAGGCGGTGCACTCAGATGAGGAGGGGGATCCTGCGAGTGCTGCAGCAACGGCGTCAAAGTTTTCATCACTTTCCCAGAAGAGCTGTTGTGTCGAAAAGGCGAGTCCGATGCCGTTGATGTTTGGCAGGAGAGACGAATCTGCAGGAGTCTCCTCTCGGACGGTTGTTACGGCCTCTTCCAGTGTTGGGAGAAGCGATAGGCTCAAGACACTTCCCTTGGCTTTCTTGCTCCCCTTTTTCTTTTTTGCTCCTTTCTTCCCCTTTTTTTTCTTTTTGGCTTTTTTCTTCTTTGCTTTTTTCTTTTTCGCCTTCTTTTTGTTCTTCTTCTTTTTCTTTGCCTTCTTGTCTTTCCTTTTTTTCTTCTCCATGACCGAGGCCTCGCTGTGCTGTTCAGAGGAGCGAAGCTCTTCCTGCGAAACGCTCTGCCCGAGGGCCGGAAGGCTCCAGAAGAGAGTTGAGATGAGTATGAAGAGGAGAAGAACTGGCTTTTTCATGGCATGAACCTCTGTGAGGGCTTGAATCTACTGCGACGAGGAAGTGGCAACCTGCTCACACCCCATGGCGGAGGTCGGCGAGGATCGGGAGGGGCTTAAAGGTTTTCCTCGCTTTTTGTGAAAGAAAATCTGCTGAGGTTTTGTGAGTTTTCAAGCGGTGATAACGTCTTATCGAAGGTGAGCTCTGAAGTAGTTATGAAAATCCTCTCCAGCATAGTTATTTGCTCCTGCTTGGCCTTGTGGGGGTGTTCCCCGTATCAGGTACGAGAATTTCCGGTGATCGAAGAGGGAAGCGTCGCTGGACAGGCGATTGAGTCTCGACCTCTTCCATACTGGAAGCAGTATCGCTCTGAGACGCTCAATGGGCTGATGGCGAGTGTGGCAGAGCAAAACTATACCCTCACCGAGGCGATCGCCCGCATTAATCAGGCTCGTTCTCAGCTTCAGGTGGCGGGGGCTGGGCAGTATCCGACGGTAAATATTAGTGGGACGGCGCGCCGTTCACGAATTGAGACGGGGGAAGTTATTCTCTCGGCGGGGTTTCGACCGGTTGGAAGTCTCTTTCAGAATCAGTTTGGGCTTACTGGCAGTCTTTCGTATGAGCTTGATCTGTGGGGGAGGGTGGCTTCGGCACGGCGGGCTGAAGAGTACCGTCTTCAATCCTCTGAGTATGACCTTCAGAATGTAATACTTTCACTCTCCCGAGACCTCTTTAGTGCCTGGATGGATGTACTGGAGGCAGTACAGTTGACATCCGTATTGGAGAGTCAGCTCAGCTCAAGTGAGACCTTCCTCGAGCTGACCGAACTTCGATTCTCCCTCGGGAGGGGGACCGCGCTTGATGTCTTTGAGCAGCGACAACAACTCGCTTCTCTTCGAGCACAGGTGCCGCAGGTGCAGCTGGCTCGGGAGCAGGCGCTCCATCGGCTCGCGGTCCTGATCGGTGAGGTGCCGGGGTCTGTGCCGGTGGAGTCTCTGGGGGCTCAGTATCCTCACCTTCCCACGGGAGTGATGCAGCTTGAGAGAAAAGATCTCATCACCCTCCGGCCCGATCTCCAAAGCTTGCTCCACCAGCTACAGGCCAATGAGTACGATGTTGCTGCGGCCGTTGCAAACCGTTTTCCTCGGCTCTCGATTGGACTGACCTATGACCTCTCGGCGAGTGAAGCGAACGATCTTTTCCCGAACAAGTTTCTCAGTGGATTTGGGGATATCCTCCTTCCGTTTATTGATGGAGGAAGGCTGCGAGGTATCGTGAATCGTGAAGAGGCTGAAGTGGAGCAGCTTATCGCCCAGTTCGAGCAGCGCTTTCTCGTCGCGCTTCAGGAGGTGGAAGATTCCCTTGCTGCCGAACGATTTCAGCGAGAGTTGATCGGTTCACTTGAAGCAGAGCTTGAGGCAGCGAACAAGGCTCTCCAGGAATCACGTTCGCGGTACCGAAACGGGCTCGTTGATTATCTGAGAGTGCTCGTGGCCCTGCAAACCAAGCAACGATTAGAACGTTCGATTATTGGGGAGCAGAAGCGACTGTATCTCGCGCGAAATGCGCTCTTTCTCGCCATCGGTGGTAAGCTTCCCCTGGAAGGGAACGATGATGAGGTGAAGAATCGAATAGCTACCTCAGGAGAAAGAGACGAATGGAGCTAGAGAGAATCCCGATGAGAGATGAACCCTCTGGGGACAATGTGGAGGAGCACTCTCCGGATGCTTCATTACCGGAGTGGAAGTCCCGGTTAGTACTGATCATTGCCGTACTTGGCGGAGGCCTTCTTGGCTTCTTGCTGCTGGTTGCCCTCCGACAGGATCCCCCGAAAGGAGAAGCGAAGAAGGTGTCAGCGCCGGTAGTGGTAGAATCGCTTCGCCAACAGAGTGTTCGGGCTTCCGTGCGTGGTTTTGGGACCGTCGTTGCTGAGCGAGAACTTCGACTTCAGATGGAGGTGAGCGGGAAGATCGCTGAGGTGGCATCGTCTTTTGAGAACGGAGGTTTTTTCGCTCAGGGAGAGCTCTTTTTTCGAATTGATCCGAGAAACTACGAGATAGCGGTAGAGGAAGCAAAGGCTCAGAGAGAGCGTGCTGTTTTTGAGTATAAATTGGAGCAGGGAAATCAGATCGTTGCTGAGCGGGAATGGGAGTTGATTGGGGAATCTCCTGGTGGTGCTTCAGAGCTGAGTGAGGAGCTTGCGCTGCGAAAACCTCATCTGCGGGATCGGCGTGCTCAGGTAAGCGCAGCGGAGAGCCGCCTTACGCGAGCAGAGCTGGATCTCGAACGAACGGCGCTTCGGGCTCCATTTGATGGCATCGTCGTCGAAGAGCAGGTTGAGCTCGGTGCGTTTGTAAGTCCGCAGCAACAGCTTGGAACCTTTGTGGCGACAGATCAGTTTCAGGTGGTCGTTCAGATACCGCGAAGTGAGCTGCGCTGGCTTCCAGAAGAGCTCCGAGGTGGTGTGAAAAAAGGTGAGGAGAAAACTATTGGCGTCAGTGCGACCGTGCAACAGCGGATGCAGAGTGGCACTCCACTCGAATGGAAGGGACGAGCTGTTCGGTTACTGGGAGACGTGAATCGAGAGGGTCGAATGGCAAAGGTCGTGGTGGAGATCTCCGATCCCCTTGGCCGAGAAGGGAACAGTGAGGAGATTGTTCCACTCCTCCTTGGTTCATATGTAGAAGTCCTCATCGAAGGGAGAGAGGTGTCGGAGGTATATCCGGTGCCCCGACGCGCGGTGCGAGAAGGCGGAGAGGTATGGCTCGTTTCGCCGAAGAATACCCTTCACAAGGAGAAGATCGTAAAGGTCTTTGAGGATGAAGCGTATATCTATGCCCGCGGAAATTTTTCGAAAGAGGTTGAGCTCATTACAAACCCGCTTCCTGGAGCACTTGAGGGGATGTTGGTTGCGGTTCAGCGAGCCAATGAGGTGGGTGCCACTGCGACAGGGGCAGGAGAGAGATGAAGCACATTCCTTCCTCGCCTGAGAGCGATGAGCAGTACGGCGGGGCGATCGCGTGGATGGCGAAGAATTCCGTCGCCGCAAACCTCCTCATGGTGATCTTTCTCGTTGGTGGACTCATTATGAGTCGTCAGATCAAGCAAGAGGTCTTTCCGGAGTTTACCACGGATATCGTTCAGATCACCGTTCCCTATCCGGGAGCAAGCCCTGCTGAAGTGGAGCAGGGGATTGTTCTCTCTATTGAGGATGTCGTTCGCGGGCTTGAGGGGGTCAAACGGGTCACCTCTTCGGCGGTGGAAGGGAGTGGAATGGTGATCGTCGAGCTGATCTCTCGGTCAAACGAGTTCAAGCTCTTTCAAGACATCAAGAATGAGGTCGACCGGATTACCTCTTTCCCGGAAGATGCCGAGCAACCGGTGGTCAGCCTCATTGATTCGAAGAACAAGGTGATTTCCCTGATCGTCTCTGGTGATCAGAGCGAGCGAGCGCTCAGAGAGCTTGCAGAACGGATGCGTGATGAGCTCTTGCAGCGACCTGGCATTACCCTTGTTGAGCTTGGCTTGACGCCTCCTCTCGAGATCGCGGTAGAGATCTCCCAAGAGGATCT
>JALEGQ010000119.1 GCA_022763385.1 bacterium | reverse complement strand
GTCATCGCAAAGAACTCGGAACGACGGGCAAAGACTCTCTGGACAGATGGAGAGAGAGGTTCTCACCTCCGGGGCTATGTTGGGATGGATGAGAATGATGAGGCTCACTTTATTGCCCGTGAGATTGATTCTCTTCACCGCAACGGGAGAAAGCTTGCTGAAATTGCCGTTTTTTATCGGACCAACGCGCAATCGCGAGCTCTTGAGGATGCTCTTATGGCGCAAGCCATTCCGTACCGAATTTATGGGGGCCTAAAATTTTACGACCGCAAAGAGATTAAGGATATCCTGGCCTATCTCAAGATGTTGGTAAACGAGAAGGATGATCAGTCATTCCAACGGTGCATTAATACTCCTCCGAGAGGGCTTGGGCCGAAGAGTGTCGAGGTTATTCGACAGAAGGCAGGAGAGCAGCACCTCTCACTCTTTGAGGCGGCGAAGGAGCTTCGCGGGAGTAGTCGTGCTCTTGATCGTTTTCTTGAGATTACAGACTCAATCGCGAAGATGATCCCGACAGAGTCCCTCTATGATGTGATCAGCGCTGTTATTGACCTTTCAGGATATGCAGCAAAGCTGAAGAAGATGGAGAAAGATGTCACAGCCCTCTCTCGACTGGAGAACCTTGATGAATTAAAAAACATCGCTACTACTATGAGCTTTGTTGCGGACTCGCCCACTGCAGATCTTCAACAGTTTCTGGATAAGGTGTCTCTCACGAGCTCAGAGGAGCTGCCAAAGGAAGAAGCTCAAGAAGATGGAGAGGATGTGACTCCCCCTGACACGGTCTCTCTGATGACCCTTCACCTCGCAAAGGGTTTGGAGTTTCCCATTGTATTCCTTACTGGTTTAGAAGATGGAACGCTGCCGCATTACCGTTCTCTTGAGAGTCAATTTGAACTCTCGGAGGAGAGGCGACTCTGTTACGTTGGAATGACAAGGGCGATGGAGCACCTGTACCTCTCTCGAGCAGAGCGTCGAGGAATGTTCTCTGCTGGAGGAAACTTCGGAAGTTCGTATTCGGGACGAAAGCCGAGCCGCTTCGTTTTTGATATTCCGATAGAGAGCTTTGACCAGGACTCCCAGCATTTTGCCTCTGAATTCGGAGGGTATGGAGCACTTCACTACGAGTATCGTGACGAGCTTACCTTTGAAGAGGTTCAAGCAAGAAAGGCGAAACGAAAAAAAGAGAAAAACGGACGTCGCCTTCAACCGGCCACCGTGCTGTCAGCAGATACCCTTGAAAAGGAAGGACTCTCAAAAGAGGACTTCAGCAAGTTCACCCTCGCAAAACTGAAAGATCTTGAATCAGGGACGCGAGTGCTTCACCGAATCTTCGGAGAAGGAACCGTGGAAGATATCACCGATATCGACGAGCAAGATCCGAATCGCACAAAAATTACGGTAAAATTTGACGCCTTCGAACTCCCCAAAAAACTCGTCTACCGCCACGCCAACCTCGCTCTCCCCACCACATAATCACCAAAGCGCACACTGAGCACGGCCCCGCACCTGCTGACGAAGCTCTCTGCCAAGCTTTCCCCAAGGGAAAGCGACCAGCAGAGAGTCGCGTAGGGCGCCTCAGCGCCCGCAGCGAACAGCGGCGAAAAGCTGGGCGAGGGCAAAACAAAACTCCACCCCATCAACCCCCTCCGCCAGGGAATGTAAGCGCCCAGATTTTTGTCGCTGTCGAGGAAGGGTGGGTGGGGACGAGCGGAGGCGTACGTATGGTACACTGAGCACGGCCCCACCCACCCTGACGAAGCTCTCTGCCAAGCTTTTCCCCCGGAAAAGCGACCAGCAGAGAGTTGGCCGCGCTGCCTTGGCAGCAAAGGCCAAACAGCGGCAAAAAGCTGGGCGCTTACCAGGAGAGCTCTTGGGCTAGTGCTTCTCTAAACCAAGCCTGCTGCGCCGTAATCAACTTAAAATGATAATCGAGATCATCCGTCGTGATATCTGACGCACCGAGACTCGCGCTGAGAACGAGAAAGTATCCCACCAGGCTCAGCTTAATCCCCACAAGACCATCGGCAAGCTCAAGAGCTGCGGGGAGAAGCTCATGCGATCCGCGAATCGGAACCGTTGCCACGTTAATCCCCATGTAGACCGTAGTCTCCGCCGGTCGTTTCAGCCCTTCGACAAGCACTTCCAGCTCTTCTCCTTCTCCGAGGGCAAGCATCCACTGAGCAGTATCTCCTTCTTTCTCTCGCTCACACTCCTGCGGAAGAAACCCCCTTCGAACGATAAACTCTTCAACCACTCGGATCGGATCCTTCCCTCCGGAGATCTTTCGGATATTGACCGTGCTAAACTTTTTTACCTTTCCCATCCGAAACCTCCAACGGATCTTCGTCCTCTCCCCGTAGCCCGCTCTATCGTACAGCACCTCACCGGTGATAGGGAATGTTCGAGAGAATGGTATATGAGCGGTAGATCTGCTCAAGGAGGAAGAGCCTTGCGAGCTGATAGGGGAGGGTCATCTCAGAGAGTGCAAGTGTTCGTTCGGCTTCTTCTTTTAACTCAGAGCTCCACCCACACGGTCCACCAATCGCAAAGATCAGGTGCGAGAGTCCCTGCTCCTGGTACTTGGTGAGTAAATCTGTCAGCCCCTGCGTGGAGTATTCCCGGCCACTCTCATCAAGGAGGACGAGTTGAACTCGGCCCCGTTGAGGAAGGGCCTCTCGCAACAACGCTGACTGCAAACGCTGCTGTTCATGGGGCGGGTGCTTGAGATACTTCTCTCCACCGAGCTCTCGGACCACCACGGAAAAGTTTGAGGGAAAACGCTTCTTGTAATCCTGTTCGATGGCGAGAAGGTGAGAATCTCTCGTTTTGCACACCGAAGCTATCTGAACTTCCATATCGGCACCACGATAACACACTGATTTTACTAGTCAAAAACAAGCGAAAAAAACTGCTTAAGGATCTGGCGCTCTTTTCCGATACCATAGTTGCAGGGAGAGGTCTTCTCGATTTGAGGGACTCTCCACCTACAGAAAGGAATCTTCGTTTTTTGGCTAGGGACGGCCGACAGCAGAACTGGAACCCCCTATCGGGCAGACTGAACTGCCCGTATATTGTCAAGGACGAGGTGTGTCATGAAATCAGATTCGGTTAATAATAAACTCCGCCTTACTGAGGCTCTCAAGCCTCAATCTATACAGAACAATAAGCAGAACCAGGCAGAAGCGGCCAAGTCTCCCGATAAGCTCGGAGAACGAAGCAGTGATGCGGTTCGGACTTCTGTAGATCTCCGACTTGCCAGCTCAGAGCGTACCACTGGCTCTGGCCGAAGCATCGATGAGATCACTGCACTCGTGCAATCAGGAAAGTACGACGAAGAAACTTCCACACTCAAGGTGGCGTCTGCCGTAGCAGCAGATCTTCTCTCGTAAAAAGGGATCTCCCTACCGGGAGTGAAGCTGTGCCTGCGTCTCTTCGCGAAGAACAAGCTTTGCGGAGAGACGGGCGCGGCGCCGAAACTCTTCCTCCCAGGAGGGACATCCATCCCATGCGAGGGATTTAATAGCTCTGACGGCATCCGCCGAGCGATCCGCGAGCTGTTGTGCTCGGTGGAGCACCTCTTGGTCAAGAGCTTCAGTGTCGGCCACCAGGGAGTGATATAATCCCCGGTCATATGCCCAGCGAGCGCTTCTCCACTCCGTATCGTAGGAGAGAGCTTCAAAAGCAGCCACACCAACCTTCCGAAGAATCGGGAGTGAGATAACAAAGGGACCAAAGCCGAGTGAGAGCTCACTCAACCGAAGAGCAGCAGCTTCAGTGGCAACCACATAGTCAGAAGCAGCAATAAGTCCAACCGCTCCACCAACACTCTTTCCCTGGACTCTTGTCAGGATACACTTTGGAGAATTTCGAAGCGCCAGGATGACCTGTGCAAATCCGAGAAAGTACTCGGTAGCCTCTTCGAGGGCCTGTTCGTAAGAGCTACTCGACGATGCGCCGAGAGCTCGCAACTCATCAAAGGAAGCTCCCGCACAGAACGCCTTTTCACCTCCACTTCGAAGGAGAATTACGCGGACTGTTTCATCATCATCAAAGCTCTGAATTTTCTCTGCCAGCTCCCGAAGAAGACTCGTCGGCAAAGAGTTCGCTTTCGGGTGAGAAAACTGAACCGTTCCTACTCCATCACTGGCGGATATCTGAATTCCCTCTTGAAGCATTCTGCGCTCCCTCAATAGTTTCTCACGAGAACTTCACACACCTCTCCCCGCCGATCACTCTTTGAATTAATCGCGCGTTTTGCAAGGATCTCTTCCACGGTAAACCGATCGTAGAGCTCCTGGATCGGAGGGATACCAGCATTCGAAAGAAGAAAGAACGCCCCCTTGCGGTCAAGCTCGACACAAAACTCTCTCAATCGAACCTGGTCATCCCATGAGAAGGACTCCTCGGTATAGTTCGTAAAATCCGCAGAAGCGGAGAGGGGAGGATAGGGGGGATCAAGATAGACGAAATCACCCTTTTTCACCTCATCAAGCACAGCGTCAAAAGAACGGTGAGAGAGAGTAGCTCCCTGCAGGGCCTGAGAACACGCCCGCAGGTTTTCTTCGTCAACGATCTTCGGGTTCTTATACTTTCCGATCGGGGTATTAAAGTACCCCGAGCTGTTTACCCGGTACAAACCATTAAAGCAGGTTCGATTCAGATAGATAACCCGTGCAGCTCGAACATGCTCTGGTAGAAACTGGAACTCTGGAGCACGGTCAAGCGCCCGAATCCGATAGTACTCTTCTTTCTCATATTTATACTTCGGCAACCAATCAAGAAGCAGATCTAATTCATCACGAATAACGGAATAGGTCCCGATCAGTTCACGGTTGAGATCGGAAAGTACCGCTCGCTTAGGAGAGAGCGCGAAGAAAACAGCTCCACCCCCCAAAAAGGGCTCAAAGTACGTTCCAAACTGATCTGGCACTCGGTATAAAATCTCTGGGAGGAGCTGTCGTTTTCCCCCTGCCCATTTGAGAAATGGATGAGGGTCCACAAAGGGGACCTCCACTTCAGAAACACGTATCGCAGCACTACTCTCTGTCACTCACGTTCTCCTTTCGCCTCGCCTGAAAGAATACTCGCAACGCCCTTGCGGACTCTTCTGCTAACACCCCTCCCACAATCTCAGGGGGCTGGCCATAGAGGGTAGCAGAACTGAGATCAAGAAACGATCCGAATCCTCCAAGCCGCAGATCTGGAGCTCCATAGACCACCCGCGAGAGCCGCGAGAGGCGAATGGCCGAGGCACACATGGTACACGGTTCTAAACTGACATAGAGCGTACAATCAGAGAGCCGCCAGTTTCCGGTGACGGCGGAGGCCTCCTCTAGCGCGAGTAACTCAGCGTGAGCGAGGGCACTTTGGCGCTCCTCCACCCGATTTCGTCCGCGAGCGATCACCTCACCGCTCCGCACGACGAGTGCTCCAACCGGAACCTCTCCAGAGGAAGCCGCCTCAGCCGCAAGAGAGAGCGCTTCTCGCATAAAGATCAGATCTTTTTCCATCCTTCCATCACTCCCAGAGTAAAAGTTGTCTTTCTTCTCTCTTCTCAGCAGCATGTAACTGGTGAGCGGCGATCCCGAGGAGACGAGCAGGACGGTGAGAAATCTCTGTGCGGCCGAGGAGCTCAACCGAGGCAGCGAGGAGCTCCTGAGACGAGGAGACGGGGGTTGAAAAAGAGGTAGAGCGGGTAACCTTCGTAAAATCGTGATAGGTCACCTTAAGAGTGATGCCATGAGCGGCAACCTCTTTCGTTTGAAGGCGATGCTCGAGCTCCTCTGCAAGAACGACGAGCTCCCGTTTTGCGGCCTGTTCTCCCCGGAGGTCTTCAGCAAAGGTTCTCTCTGTACTTATCGACTTTCGAGGACGTGATACCACAACTCCCCTCGGGTCTTCTCCGCGAGCAAGCGAAAAAAGCGCTGCCCCCTGTTTTCCAAAGAGCTCCGTAAGACGAGCTTCGGAAAACTCCCGAAGGTGCGCAATCTTCTGAACACCGTATTCCGCCATCTTGCGCTCCGTTTTCGGCCCCACTCCAGGCAAGACCCGAACAGAGAGCTCTGGAAGAAGTCCCTCCACCTCCTCCGGACGAATTACCCGTAACCCATCCGGCTTCGCCATCTCTGACGCGAGCTTCGCGAGAAACTTGTTCGGGGCCACACCCGCAGAAGCACTGAGTCCCGTAAGGTCGGCGATGCGCGCCCGAAGCTCCCTTGCGATCACCGAGGCATACCGAAACGGCTTCTTAGAGGTCGTCACATCGAGATACGCCTCATCGAGCGCCAACGGTTCAACACGCTCCGAATACTCCCGTAGCACCGCCATCACGACCCGAGAGACCCGTCTGTATATCGCAATACGAGGCCTGACAAAGATGAGCTCCGGACACGCCGCCTTCGCCTGAGCAGCAGGCATAGCAGAGCGCACTCCGAACCGCCTGGCCTCGTAACTCGCCGCGGCAACCACTCCCCGCCCCTCAGGCGCTCCCCCAACGGCCACCGGCCGCCCCCGCAGCCGTGGGTCATCCCGCTGCTCCACCGAAGCGTAGAAGGCATCCATATCGACATGAATAATCTTTCGCACCCCACCAGTATGCCACCATGAAGAACCCCACCAAAAGGGTGTCAGACACCCCTCATGTTTTCAATAAAGAGCTGCTATATCAGCGAGTTGCTGAAGGACACTCGGCCACAATGAGAGCAATTATGGAAAGAAAAAAATAAAGGAAGACATAAAACGGAGAGGAGGGGATTCGAACCCCCGGTACGGTTACCCGTACACTCGCTTAGCAGGCGAGCACCTTCAGCCACTCGGTCACCTCTCCAGCAAGGGTAGCTTTGTAACCATATTCTCCATCAACAGTCACCATCCAGACGGATATCTGAGGAGAGAAAAAATGGCGCACCCTGAGAGAGTCGAACTCCCGACCTTCTGATTCGTAGTCAGACGCTCTATCCAGCTGAGCTAAGGGTGCTTCCACTACAGACCCGAGAATGTAGCAGACCTCTCATTCCCCAGTAAAGCTCGCGGCACCGGAGGAGTGAAAAGGAGGGGATTCCGAGTGAAAACCTTGCATCTTTGTCGCTCTCTAGGCTAATCTCAGCGGCCAAATACGGTATGGAGGGGTGGCCGAGCGGTTGAAGGCACTGGTCTTGAAAACCAGCATACGTTCACGCGTATCGAGGGTTCGAATCCCTCTCCCTCCGAACTGTAGCCCCTTTTTTCCCTCTGGCTTCTTCCTCTGGCTTCTTTCTCTGGCCTTTTCTTCTGGGATGCCTGTTTTGAGGGGAGAAGGGCCCCACCTGCGGAGAGGTGGCCGAGTGGTTGAAGGCGCACGCCTGGAAAGTGTGTATACGTTCACGCGTATCGAGGGTTCGAATCCCTTCCTCTCCGTTTTTTATTTCCCTGTTTTTTATTTCCATATTGCTCTCATTGTAGCCGAGTGTCCTTCAGCAACTCGCTGATATTGCAGCTCTTTATTGAAAACATGAGGGGTGTCTGACACCCTTTTGGTGGGGTATCAGATGAAGAGAGAGTTTTGGGAGGGCACGTGGGAGCGGGACGAGCTGCCGTGGAGCTTTCCGGGGGCTGATGGGCTCTACGAGAAGGGGATGCGGTGGCTGGGAGACTGGCTCTATAAAGAGAGGAGAGAGGTGCTCGTCCCGCTCTGTGGCGACTCTCCAGTGGTGCGTTCATTCTATGACCACGGTTGTCGGGTGGTCGGGGTCGACTTCGTTCCTGAGGCGCTTGAACGGTTACGGCACGGGCATTTTGCGGAGCTCTCTCTCTCATTCAACGAAGAACAGGATCGGTGGACCGGTGACCGAGTTGAACTCGTGCAGGGAGACTTCTTCTCGTTTGCTCTTCAAGAAGAGCGCTCGTTCAATTTCATTTACGATCGAGCAGCACTCGTGGCGATTCAACCAGAGAGGAGGGCGGAGTATGCGGCGCTCCTGGAACAACTCCTCATGCCAGGAGGCTACCTCCTACTCGAGTTCTTTTCGGTGGATTCATTTATCGGAACGTCGGCTCCCTTTGGAATGCCCCACTCTCTCATCGCCGCACTCTTTCCGAAGTGTCGCCGCACCTGCTTCTCCACCGTGCCACGACAGATTGGGGAGGGGCATTTCCGACCTTCGGGACAAGATTTTGTGGAACGAAACTGGTGCCTTCTGCAGAAGCGATAGGCTAAAGATCTCCTAGTTCTTTGAGCAACTCGTCCAAATCACATTCATGCAACGAGTCTCTCGTTATGGGGGGCATTTCCTGAAGACGTCTCATCTCGTCAAGAGTGCTGGCCTCAGTATAGAGACGGGCCTGCTCAGCTTGAGGGATTGCCGGCAGCGCTCCCTCCTCCCACGCAAGACCAGCCGCATCAAACCGGATCTTTAAAAGATAAAAACCGGAGGAAACCGCAACTTGAACTCGTGATACTATCTCACGAAGCCTTTTCCCTTTTTCTCCATCTATGTCACGAAACCTCTCTGATAAATCACAGAGGCTGGCATTCAACTCCCTAAACTTCGCCAAAAACCCTCGAAGCTTTTCCTCGTGGTCCGCGCTCCCATCAACCGAAGCTTCTCGCTGCGCCTCTTCTCCCTGCCGGTTTCGTGGTTGCTCTGGCTCCATCAGATATACCTCTCTGAACTGTGCCGCTCTTACTGGTCAGTGAACGGCGCTTCACCAGGATACCACGGGGCCGTCACTAAGGAAGGTCTACCCCAGCGTTGCATAAAAATTTGTTCGTAGAGCCGCAAGAGTAGTGCAGATTGGGGCTTTGAGCGAGTTTTTAGGACGAAAGTGTACTACACGTAC
>JALEGQ010000118.1 GCA_022763385.1 bacterium | reverse complement strand
TCTTTACCTCGCTCTCTTCTTCTCCCGAAGAGGCGTATGAGTGGGTTGGGCTCGCTGGGGCACTGCTGCTCGTCTGCTCCTCGTTTGCTGTGATAGCCTGCATCCCATACCCAAAAGAGTTTCAGGCTCCTTCTGCGGCCAAGGAGCACTTCGGGAACGGCTTTTTTCGCTCAATTCGGGAAGCGCTTGCCTTTCGATCATTTCGCCTCTTGCTATATGCCTTTGTGCTCACCATGATCGCTGCACAAATTCCGGCGGCCCTGATTCTCTTCTTCGTTCAGGATGTCCTCAAGGGGGAGGATCCGTCACAATACGTGCTGTATTACTTCATCGGTGCCGCCCTCGGTTTTCCGCTCTGGATATGGAGCGTACACCGTTTCTCTAAGACGATGCTCTGGATGCTCGGCATCGGGATCAATACGCTCTTTTTCTTCGGTGTATTCTTTGTTCCTCCTCACGCCCTCTCACTCTTTGCCTGGTGCGTTGTGGGCTCTGGTCTCGGACTGGGCGGTGTCATCGGGGTTCCGGCCGCCATTCAGGCTGACGTTATTGAAGAAGACGGAGATCGCTCCGGTGAACGCCGAGAAGGGAGCTTCATCGGTATCTGGTCTATCGTCAAAAAGCTCTCTGCCGCAGTGGGGGTTGCCGGAACACTCTCCTTGCTCTCTCTTCTCGGATATGAACCGACCACCGCTACCGAAGGGAACGCGGGGCCTCACGAGCTATCACAGTTTCTGGAAGGAGCCTTAAGAACCCTCTACTGTCTTGTGCCGTGCGTTCTCAACCTCTCTGCGCTCTACCCCATCCTTCTCCTCAGAAAAGAACGGGAGCTCTCGTGTAAGGGATAGGCGAGGAGCGCTACTACCCTCCTGTGGCGGTTGTTTTCGCCAGAAGACAGAAGATGGTGATACGGGAATTTTCCGATGCTTTTTCGAACTCTTGCACTGGTAATCGTACTCTCCTCCGGAATGGGAGTGTCAGAAGCCTCCTCCCAAGATCAGCTCTCCAAGTCCAACGTCATCACTCAGGTTGGGCAGGAGAGGTGCCTCAAGGAGGTGTGCCTCTCTGAAGAGATAGAGCTTCCCGGGGGAAAGAAGCTCTCCCTTCACTCCGCCCAACGGTATCGATTTTGGGGGTTCTCCGTCTATACGGTGGCGGTTTACCACTCTGAGGGAGGGACGAATAGAGAGCTGAAATGGCGGGACGGAGATGTGGCTCTATTGCTCACCTACCACCGTGCCCTAGCCAGGAACGATTTCGTCGAGAGTGGTACAACTCTCCTAAAGAAAAATCCAGCATTTACGAGAGACAAGGGGATGGAGAAGGTGTTCAGAGAATTTAACACCTTCATCACACCGGTAGAGGAAGGGGATACCTATCTCTTGTTGTCAGAGCGTAATGGGGGACTTGCGCTCTTCCGAAACGGAGCGTTTGCGGGAAGTGTTTCCGATAGGGAGTTTGCTACTCTCTATCTTGGGATGTGGATTGGAGAGTATCCGGTAAGAGAATCTCACCGTGATAGCCTGCTCCATGGGGAATTTGGATAGCAGAAGAGGGAAGGGGTGGAGAAGAAGAAAGAGGTCATCTGGATTACTGGTGCAAGTAGCGGTATCGGCAAGGCCCTTGCGGTTGCATGTGCAGCACACTACTCGAAGAAGCACAGACCGGTTGCTCTCGCTCTTTCCGCTCGAAGCGAAGAGGTACTTGAGGCGCTCTGCACGGAACTTTCTGAGAAGCCGGGGATAGAGGCGCACAGTTTCCCCCTTGATGTCCTCAGCTATGGACGAAATCAGGAGGTTGCTGCAGCGATTGAAGAGTGTTTCCAGCAGCCGGTTTCGATATTTGTACCGTGTGCTGGAACGTACACGCAGAGCAACAGTCTGGAGAAGTTCGACAGTAAGGAGCACGAGCGGATTATGCAGCTCAATTACTGTGCTCTCCTCTACGGGATTGAGGCGGTTCTCCCGTCTATGAAGCGAGAGAAACGGGGACAGATACTCGGGGTGTCAAGCCTGGTTGGGTATTTTGGGCTTCCAAAGGCGGTGGGATACTCTGCCTCGAAAGCGGCGGTGATCAACGCGCTCCAGAGCCTCCGATTTGAGCTGAAAGGGAGCGGCATCGAGGTAAAGGTCGTTAATCCTGGATTCGTCAAGACTCCACTGACCGATAAGAATGACTTTCCAATGCCGACCATAATTACCGCTGAACAGGCGGCTGAGGAGATTCTCTCCGCTTTTGAGCGTCCGGCCTTCGAGGTACACTTTCCAAAGTCACTTTCGATCCCCTTCAAGTTTTTTCGGATGCTTCCTCATTCACTCTTCGAGTGGGTAATCGAAAAATTTGTCTATCGGCAGCGCTGAACAGTTCTCCGAGCAAGGAGAGTATGAGGAGAGTTTTATATGAGTATTTCAGCACACCGAAAACGCATTGCTGTTATCGGCAGCGGCATTGCTGGTGTCTCGGCCTCCTACGGGCTCCACGAAGAGCACGACGTGACGCTCTACGAGAGCCGAGAGCGTCTGGGGGGACACACCCATACGATCGTGGTGGAGGACCCCCAAGCAGGTCCCACGGCAGTAGATACGGGGTTTATCGTCTGCAATGACCGCACCTATCCCCATTTTCACCGTTTTCTCCAGAAGCTCGGAGTTCCCGTTCGAAACGCCGATATGTCATTTGGGTTCTACGATGAACGCCGTGACTTCGGTTATGCACCGACCTCGCTCCTCGGTGTGCTCCCCTCTCTCTCTCACCTGACCAATCGGGATTACTGGAGTATGTGGCGCACGCTCCCACGCTTCAACGCCTCTGCACGTCGCGATCTTCGAGAAGGAGCGGTTCGGGAGATGACGTTGCGAGAATATCTGGAGAAGAGAAATATTCCGGATGCATTCCGAGATCTCTTTCTCGTGCCGATGGGAGCAGCCATCTGGTCGAGTGGAGATAACAAGCTTCTTGATACTCCCGCCGAGACCTTCCTCGCTTTTTTTCAGAATCACGGGCTCCTCTCTCTTTTTGACCGTCCACAGTGGCAGACCGTGGTGGGAGGAAGCTTTCAGTACCTCAAGGCCTTCTCGAAGCAGTTCCGGGGAGAGGTTCGTCTCGGAACCCCGGTTCAGCAGATTGTGCGAGATGCAGATGGGGTGACCATCAGATCGAAAACGGGGAGCGAAGACCGATATGATCTCGTCGTTCTGGCGTGTCACGCCGATCAGGTGCTTCCGATGCTTGGTGAGCCCAACGGAGAAGAGCGCGAACTTTTCGGAGTGTGGAGGTATCATAAAAATCGCACCGTGCTTCACACTGACCAGCAGTACCTCCCGCCCAATAAAAGGATTTGGGCTTCCTGGAATTATCGACGAGAAGAGGGCGAAGAAGGGGATGAACCACTCTCTATTACCTACCACATGAACCGGCTCCAGGGGCTCCGCACCGCACACGAGTACTGTGTGACCCTCAATCCACGTCGTGATATTCCAGAGCAACACTGTATTCGGATTCTCGACTATGCTCATCCGGTATTTTCACAGGAGAGCGTCGCAACCCAAGAGCGAATCCGTAAGATAAATGGAACGTCACGAACCTACTACTGCGGAAGTTATCTCGGCTGGGGGTTTCACGAAGATGCGATCCGTTCTTCAACAGAAGTTATTGAGAAAGTCCTTGGGTCATGAGAGAGCTCCGTTCACATTATCTTCGGGGAGAGGTCTTCCACCTCCGAACGACACCGGTAACTCACCGCTTCTCGTATCCTGTACGCTATTTCGCCGTTGACCTCGAAGAACTTTCGAAACTTGGCTCTCACCTTTGGGGATTTCGCTCTAATGCGTTCTCGCTTTATTCCTTACACGATCGCGACTATCTCGGGGCAGCCCCTGAACGAGAGACTTCCCTGGCAGATAAAGTTCGATATCGAGTGGAGGAACACCTTCCGGGAACTGAGGTGGCCCAGATCCTCTTGGTTACCGTTCCGAGGTTTCTCGGGTATATCTTTAATCCCGTGAGCTTCTTCTACTGCTATGACGCAGCAGGAGCGTTCGTAGCCTTTCTCGCCGACGTGAACAACACGTTTGGAGATGGCCACCTCTACGTGGCTGCCCCGCAGGAAGTGGCTCAAAATCAGCACGAAGAGAAAGGTTTTCGGTATACGGAACGACAGAAGAAAAGGTTTCATGTTTCGCCGTTCTTTGACCGGTCGGGTGACTATGAATTCCAGTTTAATGATATTCGTGAAAGCTTTGCGGTCCGGATATCGATACGGCGGGGGAATGGGAGAGATTTTCTCGGAGAGGTCCGGGGAAATTCGAGCCCGTTTCATGAGCTTTCAGGGATTGAAACACACCTTGTTTTTCCGCTTACAGGGGTCTTGACCTATCCAAGAATACTGTGGCAAGCCGCTCGACTTCACTTTCAACGGAGATTACCAGTGTACGCACGTCCTATTCCAGATCATATCGATACCCACACTATCCGGCGCTCTACGCTCTTCGAAGCATGGTGCCGTACGCTCGTCTTTCGAGCGCTCCGCCAGATTCAGGGTGGAGCGATTCGGTTTTGTTTTCCCGACGGCACCTCATCCGTGATTGGAGATGCCGGAGATTACGAGCAGCCAATCACCGTACAAATTCGTCACCACCGTTTTTTTTCGCGCCTTCTCCTCGGAAGCGACATCGGAGCCGGTGAGAGTTATGTGGCGGGAGACTGGGAGAGCGACGACCTCCCGGGGCTCCTCACCCTTCTCTCCCGAAACAAGGAGCGGCTCAACCTCCGCCAGCGGTGGTGTAGTCCTCTTCTTCGGCAGGTCGATAATTGGATCCATCGCCGGCGTCGAAATTCCAGAGAGGGGAGCAGGTCAAATATCGCCGCCCACTATGACCTGAGTAACAAGATGTTTTCGCTCTTCCTCGATCCATCCATGACCTATTCGTGCGGAATCTTTGAGAGTGAGGCAACTCCCCTGGATGAGGCGCAGGAGAAGAAACTCGATGAGATGCTCAGACTCGGAGAAGTTCAACGGGGAGAGACGATCCTTGAGATCGGGTGCGGCTGGGGAAGCTTTGCGCTAAAGGCTGCCCAAGAGCTCGGATGCCACGTGACCTGCCTCACTCTCTCTGAAGAGCAGGCCGCATTTGCTCGTGAGCGGGTTGAAAGAGCTGGCCTGGAGGAACTCATAGAGATTCGCCTACAGGATTACCGTGATGTCCAAGGGGAGTTCGACCGGATCATCTCTATCGAGATGATTGAGGCGGTGGGGGAGGAGTACCTCGAGGAATACTTTCAAGCGTGCGAACGGCTGCTAAAGCCGGGGGGAAAGGTCGTTATTCAGGCGATCACCCTCGATCACCGACGGATGGAGCTCTACCGGCGGGGATGCGACTGGATCCAGAAGCACATCTTTCCGGGGTGCTTTGTTCCGTCATACGAAGTGCTCCAGCAGAAGGTACGTTCAGCCACCCAACTCCGCTGGAGTAAAGACCAGGCGATAGGGCCACACTACGCCACGACGCTCTCCCTCTGGGCAAAGCGCTTTGTGGCACGGAAAAGTGAACTGATGAATCTCGGGTTTTCGGCCGACTTTCTCCGAAAATGGATGTATTACTTTGGATATTGCGAAGCAGGATTTGCCTCGGGAGAGCTCAATACCTACCAATTTGTCCTTCAAAAAGAATAACGATAGGTCTGGAACCTACTAAAAAGTGGCAGAGCTCTACGTTGCGCCTGCATTACGGCTCTTTCACCTCTGCCTCCAGCTTCTCTCTCATGCGGGCTTTCGCCGCTTCGGAGAGATGCGCCCCTCTCTCGCGAGCATGATGGAATGTATCCCCACTTTCGGAGAGCTCTTCATCACTAAGAGCGCGCAAACCGTAAGACTGTGCAGCACGTTCAATAATCCCGAGCTGTCGTTCAAACCGGCGACATACCATACAGATCATCTTGTGAAACCAATACGCGACGGACTCCGCCGCGCTGAGGGGCACGTCGATCTTCTTTGAGGCGAGCTTTGAATACTCCGCACACGAGAGCAGATTCCACGGAAAATGAGACCCACGGCACTCGTAGTGAGCCCCTTCCTGCTCGCAAGCGGACTCCTCTTCGGAGGCTCCCGCCTTTTCTCCACTTCGTCTCTGGTCACTCATCTTTTTCTTGCTCACGGAGATCCAGCCACCGCCCTTCAAGACATTCTCTCAGGCTAAGCCGGCATCGGTGTAACAACACCCACAGGTTGGACGAAGTAATATCGAGGATCTTACAGATCTCCTCACTTCCAATATTCTCGAAGGTCTTGAGCATAAAAGCTCGACGAGCCTTCTCAGGCACCTGTCCGAGGCAACACTCAAAGGCGGCGAGGAACTCCTTCCGTTCAAAGATCTCCGTCGGCTCACTCGCCCAATTCGGAAGCACCCGATTCCAGATCCCGAACCGGTTAAAGTGACGATCCAGGGTGTCGTTATCTTCTTCCAACACCTCTTTTCTCTCCTTCCGAGAGACCCGTCTCAGGTGATCGATAATCTTGTTCTTCAAAATTCCGACAAGCCACGTTCTAATCGACGACCTGCCTTCAAAGTTTTTGTATCCTCGAACGCCGGCAAGCAAAGTTTCCTGAACGAGATCCTCGGCGACCTCGGGCGAATTCATACGAGAAAAGGCGTAGCGATAGAGGTAATCGCCGTGCTCTTGAAGCCACTCCGCAGGAGAGCTTTCACTCCGGTTCTCATCAGCGGACCTTGCGGAGAGCCCATCCTGTGCCGTCTGCACCGCCGCACCACCCATTTGAAATCCTTCCTGCCCATCCGGGGCTCTCTCATTCATACTTTTCTTCTTTTGGAGGTTGAGGGCAGTATATCGAGCAATCTCTGAACACGAAAGCGACAAGAGAGTGAAATCCCTGGGAGATCTCAGCTCTCGGTATCGTAAGATCTAAGAGTCATGTATGATCCAGGCGATATTGCTCTCAGCTGCTGGAGAAGTAATTTCACGAGCAATAGAAAGGATTATGGGACGCCACAACGGTCCCCAACCGGAACAGATGCAAGACTTTTTCTCATTAACAAGGCCAGAACTCGAAGAGGTACTGACACAAGAGCTCGGCATGCCGCGATACCGGGCCGATCAACTCTTTCGCTGGGTCTATCACCGAGGGGTCTGTAACCCCGAACAGATGACCGATATCGGAAAGCGAGACCGCGAACGACTCCGCGGAGTATTTTCTTTTCCGGATCTCACTCCAGCACACCGCGCGATTTCAAGTGACGGCACCCGGAAGTATCTCTTTGCGGTATCCTCAGGCAATGAGGAAGGCGAGGGCGATCGGGTCGAGTCAGTGATGATCAAACAACCCGCCCGTATGACCCTCTGTGTCTCCTCACAGGTGGGATGTGCGCTCGGGTGTACCTTCTGCCAAACCGGCACGATGGGACTCACCCGTCACCTCACCGAAGCCGAGATCCTCACCCAGGTCTTTGGAGTCGTCAGGGACGCGGAAGAGAACTTCGGAGACATGTTCTCCAATATGGTCTTTATGGGAATGGGGGAGCCGTTTCACAACTATGATGGGGTGACCCGTGCGATCTCTCTTCTTAATGATCCGCACGGACTCGCACTCGCTCCCCGAAAGATTACCGTATCCACGGCCGGTCTCGTGCCCGCCATTCGCCGCTTTTTTGAGGAAGGGGTAGGGGCCAATCTTGCGGTCTCCCTGAACGCAACGACCAATGAAGTTCGTGACGCGATTATGCCGATCAACAAGCGATACCCGTTGGAAGAGCTCCTCGGAACCCTCCGGGCACTCCAACTTCCCCGTCGGAAGAAGATCACCATCGAGTACGTTCTCCTCCGTGGAGTGAATGACTCTGAGGGAGATCTCCAACGACTCCCAAAACTCTTGCGCGGAATACCCGCAAAGGTAAACCTCATCCCGTACAACTTTAACGACGGGCTCGGCTTTCACCCTCCGGCAGAGGACACCCTCAGGAGGTGGCAGAGCGAGCTTCAGCGGCAGGGAGTGGTCGTCACGGTACGGTGGTCAAAGGGGAGAGATATCGATGCCGCCTGTGGCCAGCTCGTTACGAGCAGCACCCGCAGGGCGAAAAAGGAAGCAGCGAGAAGACAGCAGCAAAGCGAACTCGTCTCCGTTTCGCAAAGACCGAACTCCGGAGAAAATGCGCTGAACAAGAGCAGAGAGCTCGAAGCGGCTGATTTTTTCTGAAGCAGGGACGGGAGCTCCCCCGATGAGGAGCGGGGTCAATGCCGTGAGTGGTCATCACGGTGGCCACCACTGGAGAGACAGGCTCAGTCCAGAGGCAGTAAGGAGCAGAAATGCAGGGTCATGAATATGGTGAGGAGTTCGGGCGGGGAGCCGCTGAACTCGACGGGTGGGGCGATCGGAACCGTGGTGAGCGGCTTTCGAGTGCGGTCACCGAACAGGAGTTGGAGCGGGTACTTGGGAAGGAGTATACCCCGTTCTCTGTGCCTCAGGGGTTACAGGTAGCCACCGAGGAGCAGGAACGAAGACTCTCTTCTCTCGCTTATGAGCAGGAGCTCGCCGTTCAGCACAAAAAGCGCGGCTCACGACTCTTTCGCTGGGACACGGTGTTGCTCTCTGCGGCCCTCGTCGTGTGCGGCATCCTGATCGGGTTTTCGGTCACTAGCGTCTATCTCTTCCGACCTCCCAATGCTCCGATATTCCAGTGGGGCTTCTAGGGGCCTTCTCGGCGCCGGAGAATAAAAACAAACACCGGTTTGCCAACTTTTTTCACTTTGTGAGATAACTCCCGGTGCAGTTCTTGCATAACCTATTGGCGTTGTTGGATCTTTCACTCGGTGGGTGGAGGTCTCGTATGAAGAGGAGTGAGTATGGCGGGTATGAGTTCGAGAGAGGGGCGTGAGCGTCAAATGGGGGAGCTAGCTCGTAAACTAGCGAGACTGCAAGCCGCTGGGACAACTTCAAAAGAAGCGGTCAAGGAGTATCTCCGTGATGAGGGACAACTGCTTTCCCCCCGAACAGAAACGCGAGGGGCCGAATCTCTTTTTCGAGGAACAAACCAGATTCTTGGAGCTGAAGCTATTGGGAGCCTGTTTGCTCGCCCTCAAGGAGATACTACTCAGCCAATAGCGGAGCCTCCTATACCGGAAGAACTTCTGCGAATGGCAATTGAGTATCCTGCCGATATCGTTCTCCTACTCGATGATACACGCTCTCCAGCCTCTTACTGTATTGCCTCAAGAATTCTTGATGGTACGGCGGGCCGTTTTTCAGCAGAGTACGACGAGAATTGTGATGGTCTTGATTTTATGAGAAGCCAAACGGAGGAGCTGCAGTGGGTGGCTGTCCCCCTCCAAGCTCCCGAGGCGGTAAAGGAGGCCGAACAAGCGATGGCGAGCGAGCATGAGGAGCATCCTTCCCTTCCCAAGCTTCCTCCTCGACAGGCTGCCATGGCGGCGTACGAGAGGGCTTTTCCAGATCATACGATCACGCCAGTATCCGCCCGCGCTCTCATCAAGGCGCTGATTCTTTCAGCAGCCGCAAACGACGAAAGACGGCTACAGGGGTGGGGGGCGTATGTGGCCGAAAAGGGAGTAACCGTTGGCTATTCAAATGGTCAAACATTTGAAATCCGCTATGATCCAGCGGGCGTCCCAGAAGAACACGAAGAAGATATCGCTGCGAAGACCAGACTGCTCGCCACGGTGAAGCCAAAAGCAGATCAACCGGAGTAGGGCGATGCTTGAGGGAAGATCGGAAGGTGAAGCACCGGCATCACTGGCTCGGGTATATGTGACGCCAGCAGTTCCAACGCTTCCGACTCGTGAGAGAGAGGAAGTTTCTACTGAACTTCAGCCATTCCAAGAGAGACTCGGAGAACCCGATATCGGCCACGCTTTTGCGGTACGGGAGGAGTGTCGGTGCGATCTCCTCCTTATCGAATGGCTCGCCGAGACGGACGATGTGAATAAGCAGCGGCGAATACTTGAGATCCTCTCTCGACGACTTGCGGCAGGATATGAGTCACCGGAGATCGTTGGAAGGGCGCTGGAGCAGCATAACATAACATCGGAGCTCCTTGCACAGCTCGATGAGCAAGGAGAGACGAAAAGATACGCCACGAGATGGGGAGCTCTGCTCGCCACCATGGTTGGGAAAGACGAGGATCGCCAACGTTTTCTTCCTGACCTGTCTAAAGCGGTGAACGGTATTACCGAGATTCTCTCATCGAGCCATGGAAGTAGCTTTGATCGAACTCTTGATTTCGAACAGGGCTCACCACGTTTTTTCCTTCAGGCGGTTTCTCGGTTTCTTGCACGAGGCACACCTGAAGTGAGCACCTCCTTAGTTCACGACATGGCAGAAGTTCTACTCCGTCACCGAAGCGATGTGCCGAACCTAGAGGCTCATGGCGGTGAGTATCCACCAGGGAGCCTTGGAACGATCGTCGACCCCCGTCTCGCGCTACTTGCGATCGGCGACGGGGCGGGTGCCGCGATCACGAATTTAGTAGCCCAACTTCTCCAGGAGAACGATACGGGGGTGACTCAAGCGCTCTTCGGCGCTGAAGGGGGAAGAGCGTTGATCGCTTCGGTCGCGGGGAAGGTCTGGGATCAAGAGCGACACCGTGTTCCAAGTTTTCCTCAACAGCCAGATAAGGCCCTCTCATATCATCCACTGCCAGTTCTAATCACCCTCACCAGAGCTGGGTATACTGATATCGATTGCGTTACTACAACCCTCAAGGCAATTGCGTGCGCCCCGACAACACCACAACAACGAGAAGAATATCTCCGTACCGTTCTGACCGAAGGAGAGCCTACAACCATGGCAACCGCCGTCGCTGGACTTCTCCTCGCTCGAACCCGTGAAGGACGATTTGCAGATGACTTTCTCACCACTCGAAGTGAGGAGATCCGAAACGAGGCCGAGTTTCAAACGTTTCGAAAAGCGCTTCACCCCCTGATCTTTGAGCGCCTTGATCAGCGGAGCGAAAGAGGAGCACGGAGAGATGAGATAAGGCCGGACCTTGGACGCCTCTGCAGCGTCCTACAGATCGACTCATAAGAAACCTTATCGGGCAGAAAAAGTGATCGCTATTCGCTGAATGGTTACTCTCTTATTTCTTGCTGAGCTCACTCGAAACCTCCTCGCGCTGCTTTGGACTTACCTCATAGGTCTTGCAGAGTCTCGGGAATTGCGAAAGAGCACTTCTTGTCTGGTCTACTATTTCAACAACTTTGGATCTCTTTATCCCAATGTCTCGACCAAACTTTATGAGAAGCTCCTCCGTGGGGCTCCCATTATTATAGAGTGCCATCTTATGGGCGGAGAAAGGCGATCGGGAAAATGTAAGATCGTACGCTGGAGCGAGGGACCAAACCCCTTCTGAATCCATCACAAAGGCAATGTTTCGAGTATGATCATCTTGATTCACCGAAAGAACATTAAAAACACACCTTCTGTAGGCTTCAACCGTTTCCCGCATATCACTCGTCAACACATTCGTTACTTTTGCTAACGTGTCGTATCCAACTGAAAAGTTCGCCGTTGAAACATTCAGAAGCCCACTGAGAGTATGAACATGAATCCTCTTGTCTCCATCTCGGTCAAAAAGTTTCGTCGCAAAAAAAGCATCTTGAGCGGTATGAATAAGGAGAGTTTCCGGCACTCGGAGCCCAGCATCCCTGGCCATTTGGGAGTAGATATACTCAATGCGACCTGCTTCTCTGGAATCTTCTGGTGCTCGGAACTTGATCAGCCACTCCTCTCCCGAACTGGTGTCAGTGTCCAAGCTGTGCAGAGCACTATCTTTCAGCCGCGCCACTATCTTCGGCCGTATTCCACTTGGACTTACTCCACCATGCAGGAATTGATCGAGAACTTCAGCAGGAGTCCCCTCAAGAATTGGCTTCACTCCTGCTTGCAGATCCTCGAGATTCAGTACTCCCTGCGCCCAAGACTCCCTTATTCGTAGTGACGGCTTAAAAACGAGCGCGCCTCTTCCTCTTTCGCCGATATAGCTCAGCATATCAAGCGGCGAAAATTGTTCCGCTACCGTACCTTCACGTGCCAACCCCTTTCGGAGAAGCACCCGGCCCCATCCATCTGGGATACTGTCGGCAAACAGCCCGCAGACCCCTTCAAATGGCTCCGGAGAGAGCGTGATGAGTCCACCTGTTTTCTGAAAGCGGAGTGGTGAGAGCTCTATGGAGCTCTGCAAAAAGTCTTCATCCCATGCAAAAACAACTGGAGCCTGAGGTTTCTGAGCGAGCTCTCCAATTCGGACGAGCGTACTCCCTTGCATCCAAAATGCCTCGATCCGCCTCATACCGATTCATCCTCAAGGTACTCTTCAATAGACCTATACACCGGTGCGGCTAGGATATTCTCAAACTCGTGGAGACAGTTAAGGGCCCGAGCAACCTTCAGCAGCACTTCAATAGTAGTGGTCCCCTGATTCTCAAAACGAGCAACAGTGGCGACCGAGGTATCACTCCTCGCAGCAAGCTCTCGTCTTGAATAACCAAGACTCTTTCTTCTCGCCTTAAATCGAGAACCAAGCTCTTCGGCGATCTCTCCGTTCGCAAGAAGAGAAAAAGGGACCGTATTACTCATAGGATTTTTGGCCAGGACTTTTTACATACTCATATATGATACAAAAACACCTTACAATTGGCAATTAAAATCATATATGACAGGTTTCAGTGGTACGGCATGCCGCACAACGCGCCCCAACAGCCGCGCCCCAACCGCGGCACTACTCCGAGAAAAAGATCTGAGCGAGCTGATCAGCGTCCCAGGTTTTTTCTCTGACGTTCGAGTGAAAGAGTGCGAGAAAGCGGGAGAGATCATCTCGACGAAGCACAGAGGAGCACCACTCCCACCGGTGCACTAAGTCCAGATACACATCTGAGATCCGCTCGACGTTCTCGACGAAACATTCCTCCCGATCGGTGGGAAACAGTATCGGATCCATCCCAAAGGCACGTTCAAATGCCGCATCAAGCTCCTGGGAGCGAATGCTTGGGGACCCCGGTGAAAGTTCGAGCTCATCGAGTAAGGGCACTGCCCACTGCGAAAACAGAAAAGAAAGGATGGTCTCTGGATACTCAAGTACCTGTTGCCGAAAGGTAAGAGGCATCTTCACCT
>JALEGQ010000011.1 GCA_022763385.1 bacterium | reverse complement strand
TGTTTCTTCTTCTCCTCCGAGGCCGAGGAGGCTGTCGATTTCTGATTGAAGATCGTTATCAACCGGCTGAATCTGAGCCGTCTCTTCCGATTCATGTTCTGCTTTTTCTGCATCAAGACGCTTTTTCTCTTCCAGCATACGAGCGGAAAAGAGGTATTCTGAGGCTCGTTCGTACACCTTGAGGTACTGGGCATCCGACATATTGAGAAGTCGAACGGCGCTCTTTGGCGCAAGCTTCTTCCCGGGTGCCAGTCTTTCCCACTTGTTCTGGTCGAATGCATCTACGAGCTCCATCGCTGCCAGACAGAGCGGCTTCATGATGGCTCTATCTTTGTAACGTGGGCCTGGGCGGGAGTCTCTTTCCATCGCGAAAACAAGCGTCTCTGGAATGCCATTTCGCCGAAGATAGTCGATGCCCTCTTCTTCCACATCAAAACGGTGGGCTGTTGAAAGTTTGTAGTTTACAGAGGTTCTTGCTTGGTCCTCGGCAAGCTCTACATAGGTTTCCTGAAGCTCGTGGACCGCAAGCATGTCTCCAATAGAGAAGAGTGAGCCAATAGCCTGGCAATCTTCGTTCAGGTTTTTAGCAAGCGTTTCTGAGAAGAGTCGAGAGATAATCCCGATCCGTCGACTCCGACTTCGGTACTTTTGAATCCATTTCGCGACTTCTTGGTTTTCTGGGTCGGGGCGTGATGCAATTTCATCAAAGAGCTCCTGAACCACATCTGACCCGAGCCGGACAAGAGCTGTTTTTGCACTCGTGATGGCGGCTCGTCCCCCAGCAAAGAAGAGGGCATTCGCCTTTTTTAAGAGCTCAATAAGGATAACGGGATCTTGAAGACAGATCGTTGCGAGGCTGTCAGTGCGAGAATCATCGCTCAACAGCCTTCGGGCTTCATTGATCAGGGCGCGTTCAGGAGGAAGGAGGATCTCTGAGGACGAGGTTGTCTCATCGCCCTCGCTCTTATTCCCTTGATCTTTCGCGCTCATGGATGGTGGTGCCCGGATTCTTCCTCAGAGAGTATTCTCTTTCGCCGTCTCTTTGGCGGTAAAACAAGAGTACACCGCTCCCGGAGGAAAGGTCGACACTCCTTCTGAGAAACTTGAGGGGAGAGCAGGTTGCTGCAGAGGGGTTGAGCAGCTATCTTTTCTGGGTGCCAGTATTCCGGAAGAGCGAGGAGAGCTATGCGAAAAGAGAAAGATTCGATGGGAGAGATGATGGTTCCGGACGACGCGCTGTACGGAGCATCTACTCAGCGGGCAGTGTTGAACTTTCCGGTGAGTGACCTCCGATTCTCTCGAGATTTTATCGCTGCTCTGGGCCTGATCAAGCAGGGGGCTGCCCTTGCAAATATGGAGCTTGAGCTCCTTGACCGAGAAAAAGGGGAGGTTATTGTTCAGGCCGCCAAGGAGGTGATTGCTGGAGACCACGATCGACACTTCGTGGTGGATATCTTCCAGACGGGTTCGGGCACATCCACGAATATGAACACCAACGAGGTCATAGCAAACCGAGCTACTCAGCTCCTCGGGGGGAAGCTTGGTGATCGCTCCCTTATCCACCCCAATGACCACGTCAATATGTCACAATCATCAAACGACGTTATACCCTCCGCGATTCATATTTCGACCGTGATGGTGGCTCAGCAGCGGCTCTTGCCGGCGCTGAAGAAGTTGCGGGGAGCTCTTGAGGAGAAATCGAGCGAGTTCTCGAAGGTGATAAAGTCGGGAAGAACTCACCTGCAAGATGCAACGCCGGTAACCCTCGGCCAGGAGTTCGGAGGGTATGCCGCCCAGATTGCCCACGGAGAGAAGCGGGTAGAGCAGGCCTTGGAGGGGCTATCCGAGCTTGCCCTCGGAGGAACAGCGGTCGGAACGGGGCTCAATACGCACCCAGAATTCGCCAAGAAGGCGATAGCCTCGATTGCAGAGGCCTCTCAGTGTTCTTTTCGAGAGGCGTCGAATCACTTTGAAGCTCAAGGTGGGCGAGATGCCGCCGTATTTTACAGCGGTGCATTGAAAACGATCGCCTGTTCGCTGCTCAAAATTGCGAATGATATCCGTTGGCTCGCTTCGGGGCCGAGGCTCGGCCTTGGGGAGATCGCTCTTCCCGAGATTCAGCCAGGCTCAAGTATTATGCCGGCGAAGGTGAATCCGGTGATCTGTGAGTCAGTGATGATGGTTGCTGCTCAGGTGATCGGCAATGATGCAACCCTTACGGTCGGCGGCCAACACGGAAATATGGAGTTGAACGTGATGCTTCCCGTGATTGGGTATAACTGCATCCAATCGACGGAGCTAACGTCAGCGAGCTGTGAGAACTTTGTTGAGAAGTGTATCGCTGGGATCGAAGCCAATGAGGAGAAGTGTCTTCACAATGCCGAGCAGAGTTTGGCGATCTGCACCTCGCTTGCGCCGATTATCGGGTATGACAAGGCGGCACAGCTGTCGAAACAGGCCCTTGCAGAGGGAAGATCGCTGCGTGAGGTTGCTCGAGAAGCGGGAGTGCTTCCTGATAAGGAGCTAGAAGAAGCCCTCGATCTCTTTAAGATGACCGTGCCAGGGGTGCCCGGTAGTACCGTGTAAGATGTCGCATCCCGAGGTTATCGCCTGTATTTCTAGCCT
>JALEGQ010000117.1 GCA_022763385.1 bacterium | reverse complement strand
GGTTTTCGCACATTTGAGGGGCTGGAAATCGCATTATATCACCAACTTGGAGCTCTACCTGAGCCACAAATGGCCCACAGATTCTGGTGACGAGGCCATCGTTAAAGTGATGCAGGAAATAACAATTTGCAGCGGTGCAATTAGCGGGACGCATTCCGCCGGTGTTAAAGGTTTGTTGAAAGAGATTCGCCTGCCGCCCGTAGTACGGTGTTTCGAGAGAAACAAACATATCGAAAACAAAAGCACTGGATGGAAAGTACTGCGGTGAAGCAAAGATGTTCATCGCTTCAACCATCGTCACTGAACCCACCGTAAGAGAAGATGCTTCACGAATGACGCGCGGAATGATGTGGTCTCGAAGTTGTCCTGCCCCTAGGCTGATCGCCTCTATATGGAGGTCTGGCCCTTGTCGGCTCTTTACCAAGTTTACAATATCAGTAAGCTGCGATTGAGAGTACAACACATGCCTCCGTCCCCCTGGCCCAGGAAGAGTGTGATTGGGAGTAAACACAAAAACCTCTGTTCCTGCAGGATAGCGACCCCGCTGATAGTTGTACCAAATACTATCGATGCGTTTTTGAATGTCTGCTGCGCGGGCTGAACCCCCACCAGTAAGATAAATAATCGTCTCAGCCGCCTTGGCGGAGTCACCAAGAGTGAGCGATAGGAAAAAGAGCACGAAGAAGCAGATGTAGCGGCACAGCACGGTTGCCCTGTTTGCAGTCGCCGGAATTACAGCCGCCTGAGTTAGAGTGCAGGACCTCATAGTGATATCTCCTCTCACAGTCCGAAGCAAAGCTGAGCCGATGGTAGGCACGCAAATAGTAATAATCAAGAAAAATCATTGCCGACACCTTCCCTCTTGAAGGATTCTCAGAGATGACGTTTTAAAGAGGAAAAGGTATTATCATCGGCGGGTGTCGAGAGGAGACGAGTGGATGATTTCGTTCCATACTGCCTTCTACCGAGCATGGGCTTGGCTGGCCGACCACTGGCTTACCTGATGCTCTCTTCATCATGAACGATAGGGCAGGATTTTATGACTTCACCTTCTACCAAAGAGCAAACTCCATTTTCGAACGAACCAGGTACTGCCTTGGCTTTACTAGCGGCGCTAAGCGCTCCAGTGCTGGTAGCACAGCAACCCGCTGTTGAGCCTTTTCGTGATGCAGTTAATGTTGACGAGCTCTCTCCATCGCTTCGACAGGCGGTGACAGAATGCAGTGCTTTTTTTGATGAGTATAGCCAGGAAGAAAGGACCTCTCTTGCGGCGTTAGACAAGCTTTCCCGTGCGGCTCAAGACTTTGTGCGTCAGACCTATCTCGAACTCTCTGTTATAGAGCGAGAACAGTTTATCGGCGAGCTTGTAGGGTGGCTCGACGAACAACGAGAACAGGGGGAATCTCCAACTCTCCTTCAATTCCAGGCAGCAAGAACGATCATTGGCGCCATGGTGATTGGGTTAGAAGCTGCGGTGGCAGGTGACATCACTCTCAAAGAATTTGATGGTCCTGTTGAACCAAATACGGCTGAAGCAGACGCACTCCTCAGCGCCGTCGTGCTTCGGTTGCACAGAGAAGCTCCCATCGGAACACTCGCTGGAAGTTTTGAGGGAGCTGCTGCTATCGGAAGTTTTCTTCGAGGCGATACCGTCGATGAAGGATACCGTGGTCAGGCACAGGAAGCCCTGGTCTCTCAGCTCAAGGGCAATCTCGATCGTATGGCGGTGCTGCGGCACCAGGATCCTCCCCGTCCGAGTGATATTCTTGCCCATCAATCTCGGGTATTGACCGGTTGCTACTCCCTCCTCACCGCCGCAGAGCAGGACCCCAGGGCATTAGAGGCTTTTTTTTCTCTCCTTCAGCATCCATTCTTCCACTCCTCTGATGATGGCCTCCCTGCGCCGCTGACGACATCGCGACAATTGATTGGCACTGCACAACGCATTATCAAGGTGCTTGGAGCACGAGATAAGAACGAGAGAGCCCCACATTTTTCAATATTTTTCGACGTGCTCAGAAATGATAAGGCAACTGATATCGCCGTAGACATCGCGCTTCTGGGAGCAGAAGAAACCGTCACCGATGACCCGGTCTTTGATGCGGAGCGAGGAATCCGAGCACAGGGGGCGTTCTCTGTATTTCAGAAAGCGCACGAAGAACTCATGAGAAAGTGCGAAGAGGGAGCGGAGCACTGGAAGTTGCATGCCCAACCCGCAAAGAGAAGGGAGGAGGCGGCCTTTCGCTTTCTCGTGGCCTGCGATGCAGACTACCGTCTAGAATTTCAGGCAAGTGCCCTCCTCCTCTCAAGAAACAACCAACTGATCGTTGAGAAGAGCACTCGGGAACTTGCCCTTGAAGTGCTACACCGGGTCGTAGACTCTGAACACTTTCTCCCTCAAGATCTGCTCGATGAGGCGATCACGCACTGCGGGAAAGTCATTTTTAATTCCTCTGAAAACTCCGACTCTCTTCGCTCCCTGCTAGAGAAGATGGAAGACCGGCGAAGAAGAAGGTAAGTCGCTGGGTAACCATTCAGCGAATATGGAGTAGGAGGCGATAATTACACTATTTCGGGGTAGTTTGACCGATAGAAGATCAGATCTCCTTGGCTGGTGCGGTAGCACGTTCGAAATCGATGATGTGGACGCATAGCTCTCCATCTTCGTTACGAGTGGCAATAAAGTTTCGGTCTTGGTCCATATCGAGATGATGTATCCCAGCATCCTCGAGCTGCTTTTGAATGGCGTGCTTCTGCCTCTCATACTCCGACTCTTCATCGTCTCGAAGCTGTGTTGTCTCAAGCTTTTTCCAGAGAAAGTATCGCTGCTCTCCTATCTGGAGCTCTGCTACCGGCTGAGCAGTCGGAATCCCGAACTTCCAGGCGTATCTACTTACATCGAACTCCTGCTCCGCTGAGGCGGATTTTCGGGGGAAGAGTCTTTTCGAGACAACTGTCAACTGTTCTCCATCCGCTGCTTGAAGGGTGAATTCTCTCACTCGGGTGATATCGTATCCACTCTCAACGAGAGCTCTCAGGGTAGTAGCTTTCGGACAGGGGACATGACGGGAAACGAGCGGTTGTTTTTCGAGAAACCCGATAAGCCCTTCTTGAGGTAACCTGTTCTGAAACTTTCCAAACCCCGGCTCAAAGTGTTGAGACGACGAGACACCTTCCTCTCCTTTTTCGGAAGCAAACGTTGGTGTTCGAAAAAATTCGCGACTCTCTTCTTCAAGAAGCTCGCAGAAGGCATTGGCTTGCTTATACAGGGCTGCATCTCTGTCTTCTCCTGCGCGACTGAGGCCAATCACGATCGCAGACACCACTGTTATACCGGCATTCTGTCTCTCGTCCTCACCCCGCGCCGAGCCCGGCTCAGTTGCGAGGAATCTGACAAAGTCTTTATTCGAGTCTGTGTCGCCACTCAGTTGGGCCATCACCTCTTTTCTTTCTGCTGGAGTAAACGAAGATCGTTGAAGTGCTTTTCGGAGACAGAATCGAGCGATATTTGCCGCTTCAGGAAAGCCAGTGGCAATACCTTCTGAACGGGGTGGAAGAAAGAGGCATGCCAATGAGAGCGTTGCAGGAGGCCACTCCCGCTCCCCTTCTCCTCTGTATCCAGTAATCACTGGCTCACGCTCGAGACGTTCCCGAAGACGCTCGTTGACCGACCCTTCTTGCTCCAACTTTTGAAGGAGTGCAAGCCTGCGCGACCGATGAGCTTCTCTGAGCCTCTCGAGATCTGGCGGATTCTGGCCTCCCTCTCCCTCCACCTGCTCGAACCTTTGGTTCTCATTCTTTGGGGCAAGCATTGCGATATCCAACCAGACGCGGCCTTACATGATTTCTCAGCCTTGTCAGAGAGTTATGGTCGGATCCCTCTCTCCTGTGGCACTAGGCTCTGTAACGGGAGTATCCTTGTAACCGTTCAGATTGATTTTTTGAGATATTTGCAATAATTACAACATATTACAAGAAATGCGGACAATTACATGATTATCCTTTACAGGGATAATCCATATAAAGGATAATCCCTGTTATGGATATTAGGTTTGTGAATCGGAGCGCTGAGCTGGAGAGGCTATCGCGGGTGCGCTCCGGGCTCATTGTCGTGTACGGCAGAAGGCGTGTAGGCAAAAGCGCTCTTATCGATACTCTCTTTCGAAGCATTCCTGACAGCGTCGTATCTCAAGCGATTGAGGCGGCGCCGTCCATTCAGCGTGAACAGCTTTTTCACGACCTAAACACCACGCTTCGGACCGAGTTGGTTCCGCAAAGTTGGGAGCAGCTTTTTGAGCTGATCGATCGTCATCCCCGCCCACTCCACATCTGTATCGATGAGTTCCCATATCTTGTAACCTCAGATCCGAGCGTCCCAAGCCGGTTTCAACGGTGGATAGACCGAACAGCAAAACGCGATCTCCGACTCGTGCTCTGTGGTTCAAGCGTGAGAATGATGACCTCTACCACTCTCTCCGAAGATAGCCCCCTTTTCGGCAGAGCTCAGGAGATCATCTGTCTTCAGCCAATGGGCTATAAAGATTACTGCACCTTTTCTCAAAACGATCCCTCGGCTCGAGAATCATTTCTCCTCTACAGCCTGCTTGGAGGTATTCCAAAATATTGGCAACTCGTCCTCCCACACGAGACCCCCATTCAAGCGGCAACTCGACTCTTCTTCACTTCAGGAGCTTACATGAATCGGGAACCGTTTCGTATGCTCAAGGATGAGAAGATTGAGGGAATAAGTCCGTTGAGCGTCCTCGAAGCTATCGGGCGCGGTGCTCATCGTCCCCGTGAAATCGCTGCAAGAATGGAGGTAAGCCAAACGAGCATATCTAAGCTCCTCCAACTGCTCTTAGAAACGTCAGTCATTCAGAAGAGAACTCGCTTCGGTGATAGCGAAAGAAAAACGAAAATTGTTCATTATCGAATCAGCGATCCTTCGGTACGTTTCTGGTTTAGTGTGTATTCTCCTCATCGGAGTCGGTGGGAAAAGTACGATGAAGAATTCAAAACCAAGTTGATGACGACTCACGCAGGAAGCATACTTGAGGATGTTTTTTCCTCTCAACATCCGGAGGGAAAAACGTATTGGGAGAACGATCTGGAGATCGATCTCATACGACCGGGAGATCATGTTGACCAGGTAATCGTTTCTGAGGTCAAGTGGAAATCCTTATCAAAGGCAGATAAGGAGCGAATCCGAAAAAATCTCATCAAGAAGTGGCACCTCAGTAAGCTCTCTGGAAGATTCAAAGAGGTCGAATATGAAGTGTTGAGCTTTGAGGATATTGCTCGCTCCGGGTCGTTGTAGGCCCCAGAAAATTCAATAAGTTCCTTATGAGGTTGCTTCGGGTTCGGGAAGTGATTTGGCTTGCAAGCTGCTTTCAAACTGACCCGCGAATGGAATGAATGAGAAGAGATAGAGATACACTGCAGGGAGTAGAAATCGATTTCCGTAAGAGGTCGCGCTCCACATGGGATACGAGAATATATACAACGAGTACCCCAATCCAGTCAGTAAACAGATCATTTGAAATCGCTGCTCTTGTCGACATCGCCAGAGATATACCAAAACCAGCGGAAGTGCAGCGAATGAAAGATTATATAAAACTAACCCATTGGAGCCAAAGAGTTTATCCGGCCAGTCTGTAACGAAGGTGCTCAAATTAAAACCGAAGGGATGCGCTAATAAGATCATCTCTCCGTTATGGAAAACAGGCAGCCTTTGATAGCTCGTCAGGAATGGATTCCCAAATAAGTAATAGTTAGTGAGCAAAAAGAGACAGGTCGTTGCTACAATGCCGAGCATGGAACTTATAACTCGGGTGGATTTTAAAGAACCATTTCTTGCTAATGCTAATGGCACCAGAAGCAAGAAGTGCGTGGGTCTGGTAAATACAGAAAAACTCATCACCATCGCTCCGAGGAATGGAAGTGGTCGCATGAGATACAACCCGCCTATCAATAAAGCACAGCCATGGAGATCGTATGAAAATTGGTATGAATAGAAAATTGACTGAGAGAGAAAAAATGTTGCCAGCAAAGTGGTCCAAGGCAAGCTTTTATGGGTAAGTTCTTCGACTATCAAATAGGTTGAATAGAGCAACCACAAAAATACAAGCTGTTGGAATGCCCAGAACCCTAACGGTCCCAAGAGTGCAAAAAAAGGAACTGCAAGTATCGCAGAAATCAATGAGTGTTTGGGAAGGAGATTTCCATGCGAATCAATGGCGAAAACATCTTGCCATACATAGGATGACTCTGCCTCACTATATGCCCGAGCCTCTTCATACGTCTTTTGAAAATATTCGGGTGTTAGAGATCCTCTTTCCCAAATCGATTTGGTAACTTCACTAACTGCGACTGCCGGTCCTTGAGGAAGAACAGGTAATTCTTTGACATAGGCACAGAGACTAACAGCGAAAGAGAGCGCTACAGCGTTTAATAAGAAAAATAATCTCACTGCGTAACAAGGTTAATGAAACTTTACTCTCACCATACGAGACGCCTTGAGCATTCTCATATTCGTACAAGGATTTGAGGATAGGTCATTTTATGGTTTAAGAGTAGGTGTGAATCCCACCGTCTCGGTAGACACACACCAACGAGGCGGAGAGGAGTCCCGACCAAATCCCCCTTTCCATATCACTCCTCTAAAACAACGGCACTTCGTGCCATTATTTGTGAAGAGCGCTATAATCTCTCGGACCGTATGATCTGTTTCCGGGGAACCAACACCCTCTCTCATCAGCCCCGGAGAACTCAATAGATTCCTTATGCGATACCTTATGCACTGCCAAATGCGATACTGCCTCGGGATACTCTTCTTCTGCAGCCTCGGATGTTCCTCTATCGAGGTTCGTGAAGAGTCCCGGGTGGTGCTTGCAGACCGGTTTCTTCCGATTGCTTCTCGGGAGGGTCGGGAGGCGATTCAGGAGCTTTCGCAACGGTCAGAGGATCAGAGAAGGGGGATGAAAGAATCCTCATCAGGAGAGGGGTTGGGAGGAACGGTAGCGATCCGAGAAGACGCTCGACTCTCAGCGCCAGTTCTCGTTCGGGCTCGAGAAGGACACCGAACCTTACCAGATCAAACGGAGGTACTCTTCTCGTTCGAGGATCCATTTGCGGAACTCGAAGCGCACGAGATCACGAGGATCCGACTTCTTCCAAGGAAAGGCGGCCTGCACTACTCCGGAATGGCAGAACTATTGACCGCTACTTCTAACATTCGAATGATACGGTTTGACACTCAGAGAGAAGACTGGGCGCTCGTTTCATCTCAGAGACCGATTGATTTTCAGCAAGGAGCACGGGGGGAGAGCATGCTGCTTGAAAAAGAACGAGATACGCTCTCCCTCTCACTCCTTCCCGATACCTCCCAGACAACGCACTCGGTGGCGCTTCCCCCTCCCTGCATCCATGGAGAGATCGTACCGACTCCTGATCGCTCATATGGGCAGTGGCTCGGGGCAGTTCGCTGCCAAGACGGGCTCGCCTTCCGGTGGTTTCTCTTCCGACGAAAAGGAGATGACACGCTCTCCCTTACAGAACTTCCCTCTCTCCATAACGAGATACGAGCACTGCTCTTTGCAAATGGAAGCATCACAACCATCGAGACGGGGGACGACGATTTCCTTCTGTATGAGCGGAAACTTGTTACACCGGCACCCGATGCAGGCGAGCCGCTATCGCCGCTGTATCGGTTCCCTCTCCGGATCACCCCGGTTCAGCTCTCTCGTCACCAAGATGGAACCCTCGTACGAGTACGGCAGGGGATGTGGCATTCCTTTCTTCTCTTCCCGTATTCTTCAACAGCAGTTCATCGTAAGAGCGCCTCCCCTTCCCCCCTGCTCTTCTCACAAGAAGGGTGCTCACTTTCACTGCCACCGGCGCTCAGCGAGTTTGCCTCGCCCTTTCACACGATGACGTTCCGTTGCGAACATCCTCTCCACCTCGTTCCTCCCTCTTCGGTCGAAGTACGAGCAACTTCTTCCTCGAATTCTTCCGTAATCCACCAAGGCAGATCGGTTAATCTCCTAGCGAGCACTTCCTCCATATTCTCCCGCACCGACTCCCACAAGCGGGTGCTCATGACTGCCTACACCGCCTACGGGAAACACGTTCCAGATGGATTCCATCCCCTTCTCGCCACCCTCTACGATGCTGGGTGGACCATCGTAGTGCCTCACCTCTCGGAAGCAGAAGGAGACTCTCCAGAACAGCGAAAGGCCGCGCAGGCTTCTCTGCTGAGGTCTCTCGGAGGGGAGGTTCGGAAACAGTGGTCCCCTTCTCACCTCCTTGGCCTCGCAAAGAGCGCCGGCGCTTGGCCGTTTGTCGCATCGCTGGCTCTTCACGCGAAAGAGTCACCCCACTGCCAACCGCTCTTCGATCAGCTCATCCTTGAGATGCCGGTTGTAAGTCCTCACACCCAACTTTCACTCGAAGAGCGCTACCTCTCTCAAGAGCAGAAAGAGTGGGGAATGATTACCGATCATCGGTTTCAAGAGTTCTACCGGAGTGTAGATCCGGTTCACCAAGAGATTCCCCTCGTGATTCCGCAGCTCTACCTGCGAGTGGCAGAGCACGACCTCCTCGTACCAGCAGAGCCAGTTCTCCAGTGGGCGTCAGAGCTTGTCCTCGCCCAGAAATCTTGGGGGAACGGGCTTTTCACCCACTCTCCGCAGGTGGTGATAGAGATCTCTGAGAACGCAGACCACCGTGGAGCCTATGAGAGCTCTGACGAGCTCCTCTCCCTGGCACGACAAAAGATGTTTGTGGAATCCTATGAGGCAGGCAGAGATTTTCGGAGATCATCCACATCGTGCGAGGCAAGCTGAACGATGCCTTGCCGGTTCACATGAAATGCAATGGGGATCTCAAAAGCTCGAAACGCAAGGGCTGCCTCGTCATCCGCTCCGTTTCCGGAGAAAGCGACCTGCACTGAACGGATATCTTCTGCCTCAACAAACCGCCTTACCGCTATCTCTTCCTGATACTTATCGAGATTTATGGCGATAAATTGAATATCTGTTCCCCTTCCCTGCAACTGATATGAACGAGCGAGCTCTTCGAATCGAGCCAACGCTCTTCTCGACTTACTACACCACTTTGCCCAAAAGAATACGGCGACATCACGCCCTCGAAATTGTTGCAGGGTCTGATAGCTTCCATCGAGAGAAGTTATCCGGGTCAACGGAACTTGTTGTCCTGGAGCAAGCGCCTCTGGGAGTCGAGAGCTACACCCTACTCCAAAAAAGACGATAAGGAGGACGGCCGCTCCCACACGAGAGAACGACAAGAACCGCTGAAGGGCCATGGTTTCTCCTCTTTCACTCACTCGAGATTGATCATCCAACGCGCTACTATAATCCGCCAAGGGGCTCTCCTTCACTCTCTCTCTTTTTTATAACCCAAAATGTTTCCCGGTATACTTCTTTCACTCGCGCGTCTTTCTCCCGCTCATAGTGATCAATAATGATCTTGAGCGCTCCGAGGTCGTTAAATCCTTTAAGAGCACGGATGGCCTCGATGCGTATCGTGGGATCGCGACTATCCAAAAGGGTGAGCAGAGTCCCCAACCCAAGAACGTCACCGTATTTTGTGACCACCGTGCTCACGATTACACCGTTGTCGGTGTCGAGCAGGATATTGAGCAGCTCTGAATCCCGCACCAGAGAGTCCAAAAGTTTGAGCTCTTCAGCAAGAGCTTCAGGGGTGACCCGGTCGAGGTGCCCAAGCATTCCCACGAGCTGACTGAATTTTTCCCGTTGCTCCCACTCACTCTCCCGAATCCACTCCATCACCGAGGCAGAGGGCTCCTGCACCAGACTTTTTCCCGCCAAGGTCTCTATTCCACGACGAGAGAGCTCGACATCACGAACGTCGGCGAGGGCTGCCAAAAGAACTTTCTCAGAGCGAAAGTCATACCACCGACCGAACGCCGCGAGATCCTCCGGCTCTAATGCACCGGAAGCTCCCCGCACCAGAGCGGTCACGATATGGGCAGGGAGGTCAGCTCGATCTCGAATCGTCTCAAGAAAAACACTCCGGATAGGAGAAACGAGCTCTCGCTCAAGCGCAAGGTTTGCGATAGCGCGGACATGTACGTCTCTTCGAACCGCAAGCCGCTTCATCAACCAGGTGATGTCTCCGTTTGGTACCTGCTCCCGAAACTGAAGGACATCCTCAGCAAAGACAACGGAGAGATCCGGATGCACCATGATAAGAGCGATGGCAGAACGAGCCGCAGCGTCCTCCAGCCGAAGAGAATCGCCGACCATCTGAGAAAGCACTGGTCGAAACTCCTCCAGCTGCTCGAGATCAAAGGTCAGGGCAGCTCCAAGGCGAAGAGCAACCGTCGGCTGCGAGGAATAGGCCTTCCGCAGGGCCGAAAAGCGAGCATCCAAGGGAAGTGAGCGATCTAACACCTGCAGTAGGGGTTCGTAGCCAACTGGATACTCATTACTTCGGAGCGTTCGCAGCCAAAGCCGCGCTTGTTCAGCGGCTCGCGAAAGTCCCTGTCGACGAGCCCTATCGAGAAGGGCTTTCTCGCTCGCCTGCCGAAAATCTCCGTTTGGCGCCTCCTGAGCACTCTTGAGCAGTGCATCGTGCGCGAATGGGTCATCAGAAAGGACGAGCTTCCTGAGAAATTTCTTTCGCTCGGAGAGAGGGAGGCGAGAGTCTGCCAACCCTTCCAGTTCTTGAGCAATCGGCTCATCTTTCACCGCTTCAAGCACCGGCCGAAGGCGATCCTCAAGCCGCGTCGCGTTCTCAGCAGGTGCCTCGGGACTCACGGACGGAAAGAGAAAAAGTAGCGAGGCGATGAGAATAACAAAGAGCAGCAAAAGGAGAATAACCTGCGATGTTGGAACTCCGATCGCTCTGCTCTGCCGAGACGTGGGAGAACGGTCGCCCTCATCACGAGGCTGAGGAACAGCGTGTCGTGTTGGCTGGACCGCGTGACTGCTCCGTCGCCGAATAATCGGCATCGCATCATCTTCTGATACCCGCGCGCGCACCTTCTTGAGCTCAGCCAACATCTCGGTGGCACTCTCGAACCGAGCAGCGGGATCTCGATCGAGCGCTCGGGAGAGAATCTCATCTGCCCATACCGGTGGGTTTGGGAGAAGCTCTCCGATCGGCTGAAGAGGGGCATCATGGACTCCACTCTCACCGGCACCGTATGGGTAGGTTCGCGTAAAGAGAAAATACCCGAGGACCCCGAGAGAATAGACATCCGACCGTCGGTCAAAGATCGCATCTCTGCGAATCTCTGGCGCCAAAAACGGGAGACTCGATGCTGGACAGTGAGATACTGCGTCACGAGGATCGCGGGTGAGGATTCCGATCAATCCAACAACGAGGAGCTCTCCATCCCGTGTAAGCCAGAAAGAGTCAGAACTGATATCACCAAGAGCAACCCCCCGTTCATGCAACAGACTGACCAGCCGCAAACAGTTCGAAAAGCGACGCTCTGCTTCTGCTCCTTCAAGATTTCCCGCAGCTACGGGATATCCATCCAGCGCGGGAAAGAGCGCAAAGGCGGTTCCCTCTGCATCTACTCCGTACCCCGAAAGAGAACAGATCGGTGGCTCTATCCGATCGATGGCCTCAAGCTTTCGCAGAAAAGTTAAGATCTCATCCGAACCCGATGCAAGTTGGGCACGAGAAAGCCAGAGGCTACAGCTCTGCTTCTCATTACTATCAAAAGCTCGATAGGCATCCGCGGATGGAGTGGAGAGGATGAGAGACTCTATCCGAACATACTGCGAGACGGGCCGCTCGGTTTGAATGGGCTCGTGATGGTTGGACTCCACCATCTCTGGTGAGCTGAGGGGATCTGCCACCTGATCAGGATTCGTCGGCGAGTCGACTCCTTCCCTCGGAGTCTCATCTCCTGATTCTTCAGCCTTAAAATCTTCCGTTTCACTCACTCGCGACACTCCACTCAGATAAAACGGCCTTTGGGGTTTTCAGATCAATCTCCTCTTCACATACCATCGGAACAGTAAACGTCAGGGAGTGCAAGAAGTGAAAGAGCGGCACGCGAAGCACCTCTGGGCACTGAAGAGAGATCGGTAATATCCCTCGTTGACGGGCCGAGGAGAGAACCTGTTCAAGGGAATCGCGCAACGCCTGATAGTCCGGTCGACTCAACTTCATGTTGGTCTCCATCAATCTTCCACCGGCTCGCATCATCATCGCTTCAACGGAAGGCGACATCTTAACCACCCGGATCCCTTCACTCCCCGACCTTCGACCTCCAAGGAGTAGCTCTCTGTTTCGTTGACGGAGAAAGTTGATCAGATCTGACATGTCGAAATCATCTCCATCATCATCGAATCCTCCCCCTGCCGAAGAGTAGTAGGTAGAGACATCTTCAATTAACCGAGGAAGACCGGGAAACGGCAGCCCCTCCTTCAAGAGTTGGTGAAGAATATTCAAAAGACGAGAGACCGTCATTCGAGCTTGCTCAAATGAGTCGGAGATGAGTCCAGGCTGGATGTTCTCGAGATCCTTCAATTGCGCATGCAACCAACTCATCGTGAGGACTTCCTCAGGGTTTCTGCGGCAATATTCAAAGAGTTGAAGGGTGGCGAACTCACTCCAATGGTACGCCGTGACGTTAAAACACGAGAGCATCTGCCTCGTATAAAAGTGTTGCTCCCGACCTTCATCATGCAACCACACCCCCAATCCTCCAAAAATGGGTGTGGCCTCTTCAGAGAGGACCGCAAGTCCAAGCACCCGAGCCTGCGTCGGGTGTACTGGAGCAAAGTACCCTCCATCCGGAACCTCATATCGAATGAGGGTTTGTGGGCCACGTCGAATCTCATATTCACGTGCACCAAGAGAGTGGTCGATCTCAAAACGGAGGGTTGGGAGTACGACGCCAAAGTAGCTCTGGGCCTCTCCGGAGAGGGTCCGGCAAAAATTTCGAATCGCCTCTTCCTTTCGACGAAACTCCTCACCGAGCCGCTCTCTTCCCAGCGCAATGGTAAAGTTCAGTTCAGAAGCGAAAAGCATCTGAGGTGCTTCGTGTTCTGAAATGAGCTGAAGATCTCCATCTCGTCTCTCTCCCTGCCAGAGAAGGGGAGCTCCTCGCCTCCGAAGAGCATACCAAAAGACCACACACCCACCACTAATGATAAGGAACGGCACCTGAGGCATTCCCTCTAGAAATGAGAGTAAGAAGAGGAAGCCACCAACCACCAGTAGTGCTGCTGGTTTATCAAAAAGCTGATCCCGGAGCTCTCCACCGAGTGTCGTCTCTGAAGAAGAACCAATACGCGTTACCACAAGCCCAGCACACACCGCGATCAGAAAGGCAGGGATCTGACTCACCAATCCATCGCCTACGGTCAAGGTCGTATAAAACTCCGCTGCCTCCGAAAGCGGCATACCGTGATAAACACCAAGGGACAGACCACCGATTACGTTGGTAAAAATGATCACTACTCCGGCAAGAGCATCTCCCTGGACAAACTTCATCGCCCCGTCCATCGCTCCATAGAGCTGAGATTCCTTCCGCAACTGCTCTCGCTTCCGCTCCGCATCCTGCGGAGAGATGAGACCTGCACGAAGGTCAGCATCGATAGACATCTGCTTCCCGGGAAGAGAATCAAGAGCAAATCGAGCAGCCACTTCAGAGATCCGACTCGACCCTCTCGCAATGACGATCAGGTTGATAACGGTGATGATCCCGAAGACGACAATCCCAACCAGGAGTTTGCCCCCGACAAGAAAGGTTCCAAAGGCCTCAATCACCTCGCCAGCATCTCCATCACTTAAAATAAGTCGAGTCGATGCGACATTCAGACCGAGCCGAAAGAGTGTCGTGAGCAGCAAAAGGGTTGGGAAGGCGAGCAACTGAACCGCATTCGGCATGTAGAGCACAACCAGAAGGAGAAAGAAGGCAACGGCGAGGTTAATGACGAGCAGCAGATCAAGGATAAACGTCGGCAGGGGAACGAGCAGGAGTAACGCAATGGCGAGGACAAAACAGGAAACAAAGATCTCACTGTTTCGCGGCAGCGTTCTATTCACCACAACACCTTTCCCCTCATCTCCTTGTCGCTCTTATCCCTCACTTACTCAAATGCCGCTCGAATCTGCACTCCGAATCCGATCAGAAGGATGACAAGAAAACCGAGAAACACCAGAGCAACTGGCCCCGTAGCTTCAAGCTCCAGCTTCTTAATCTTCGCTTCGATCTTCGTCTCTCGTTGGTTTGAAACAGCATCAGCAAGCTCTTGGAGCTGGCGGGTGATCTCTCCCCCGTGGCGAGCGACCTGCGCGAGGGACATAAAGGAATGCTTTAACTCGGTGTGTCCGGAACGCACACCGATCTCTGTCAGGGCATCATCAAGCGACACTCCTGACTTCACGTGATACTGCGCAAACCGAAGCATCTCAGTAACGACATTGTGGCTGTCGCGCTCATCCGCCATCTGAACAACACGCGAGATACACGGACCGATATCAAGGGAGCTACTCACTCCGATAGCGATCTGCTCAATAACCAGCGGCAGGTAGTAGAGTATCTCCTCGTGGCGTGCCTTGATCTTCCGATCGAGGACACTAAACGGCACCTGAAATCCAATGAGGAAACCGAGGATCGCACCGATAAGAATAAAGCTCGCTCCCCCATAGGAACCGAGGATCGCTCCTATCGGGAGGGCCACCATCGGAGCGAACAAGCGAAGACGATCAAAATCTACCCGATCATCTTCATCCATAATACCCGCCTGGAAGAGCTTCTCTTCCAAAGTAAGAGGCTTCTTCTTCCCAGCATTCTTCTTGGTCTGTTGCTTGATGTTCTTAAATTCTTCATCACTCATCGGCCCCGCGCCAGCTCTTCGCGATCCGGTCCGCCGATTCATGCCTGAGTCATCATCCCCCTGCTTCATGAGGTTCCGGACAGCTTCATTCTCTCTCGGCACGAGAAAGAGATAGGCGACCACACCGAGTGATCCAAGAGCGAGCACGCCCGCAAGAATTCCAACGATAAACTGAGGACTCATACGCTCTCCCCGCTAGTGCTGCGCAGGTGAAAAAACTTTTCTGACGAGACACGAGTGTGGTGGGATTCCGTTTTCATTTCCTTTCTCCCCTTACACACGAATTTTCGTTACCTGTTGGATCCAAAAAATTCCGAGGCCTACTACTATCAACGCGAACTGCCACACTTGCCATCCAACCGGATCGTTAATCGCTCCAACTACGGCCTGCGGATAAACGAAGTAGAGATACACCTCGAGGAAAGCAAGAATAGCCATAATGAACCAGATCGACCCTCGCTGCATCCCAACAGCCGCCTGGGCCGACATCCGAAAGTACTGCCGTTTCCGAACCTGCTTCGCCAATCGATCAAGGGTATCCGAAAGAGTCCCCCCGACCCGTCGGGAGAGAAGAAGAGCTTGAACAAAGAGCTCGATCTCAGGGTGGTAGATATCTTCTCCAAAGGCCCCGATAGACTTATCTTCCGGCACCCCATAGCGTAAGCGAGTAACCATCATCTCGATCTCTTCCCGAACGAGAGAGCCCTCGTCAAGTCCTTTAGAAGCGGTCTCCAGGGCCTGCATCGGGTTCATCCCCGTCTTGAGAAGACCCACGAGCGAGAGAAGCATCTGCGGGTAGTCGGCATCAAAGGCCTTAAAGCGTTTCGCCATCTGCGAACCGAGAATCCATCGCATGATGAGTGGCCCAGTCACGAGCGAAATCACCTGAATGCCGATATTGAAGTACCGGTTGGTAATTCCAAAAGCGATCAGGCTAATACTCACTTCAAGAATACGAAACACGATAGGCGGCATCTTCCACTGGGCATACTTGAGCCGCTTTTCGAGGGTCAGGGCAGAAGATGACATCTGCTTCTTCCGACCGCTCTTCGACTTTACGGCTGATTGAAAGAAAGATCGGCCACCATCTCCACCAGAGGAAAGCGGACGTTTTACTCCCTGTGAGCTCGACATATTCCGCATCTGTGATTGGAGATCGCCTTCCCCGCTCCCACTAAATTGGAAGAGGAAGAACATACCGAGACCGGCACCGATAAGTCCGATCAGCAAGATTATGAGAACGCTCAGATCCATCTTCCCTCTCTGGATTGACTAGGTGTTACTCAGGGTGAGTTCTTGCGGAGAATCCCCGAGATATATTCCATCCGACGCGAGAATCTCATCAAAAGTACTCGTCCAAGAGTCCACTCTCCATGCCGGATTCTTCCCGGTCTTGACGAGAGTAAACATCGGACGAACCTGAATGACTCCCTCTACAAAGTGACCGACTTCAATGATCTCTCCCACCCGAGGTTTCCCGCTCCCCTTCTCCCGAAAGAGCCAGACGACGCACTCGATCGCCAGGGCGATCTGTTGACGAATAATATCGATCGAAACAGATTTCTGTGCTCGTCCGAGGAGACTCTCCAGTCGAACGAGTGTCTCCCTCGCATTTCGGGCGTGAATCGTTGACATCCCGACGTGTCCCGTCTGCGCGCTCTCCAGGAAAGCTTCGGCCGCATACGGTGTCCGCATCTCTCCGAGGATGACCCGCGTCGGCGTCATCCGAAGGGTCGTTTTAATGTGTTCTTGCAACGTCACCTCCCCGACCCCTTCGACGTTGGCCGGTCGAGAAACAAGAGAACGAAAGTATGGGTGTTGGAAATTCAGCTCTGGAGTATCCTCCACCGCGATGATGGACTCATCGGGACCGAACTGCGTGGCGAGACACTTAATGAGGGTCGTTTTCCCCGTTCCTGTTTCTCCAGCCACCATAATCGTGGCCATCCCACTCCTCGTAAGACTCGCGAGGTAGTTGACGATCAGCGGAGGCGCAACCTGATAGCTAATCAATCCATCTAGTGACACATCACGGATTCTCGGCACACGAATAGCGAGCAGTGGTCCACGAGCACCACACACGCTTTCGTGAACAGCGCAGATCCGAATACCATTTCCCAGTGCTGCATCAACGGTGTGCTGCTGGGTAGAAAGAGACTTCCCGAGCCGGAGGAGAAGCCGGTCGATAAAGGAAACATAGGCCTGGTGATTCGGAAAGTGGAGCCCGGTAGACTCACTCACCTTCCCCCTCTGCAGGACGACGGTTCTCCAATCATACACGTGAATGTCGGTGACTTCCTTGTTATCGATCAAGGGCTGCAACACCCCCCACCCCATGATATCCTTCTGGAGGTGGATGATGACGTTAGCGCGTTCAATATCATCAAGAGTTTCAGATCGCCGGCGGAGAACTTTATCTACCGCGGAGACAATATCCGCTTCATCGATCTGCTGGGTCCCGTCATCATTCGCCCGTTGGAGATCAAAGTCACTTCCAAGCTCCCGCCGCGCCTCTCGCAAAACAGAGTTCGCGGTGGTCGAGAGTTCTCCTTTGGTTCCGGTAGCGGTGCTGACTCCTCCGCTCGTTCCTCCCTCGTCTCCGAGTGAAACACCAGTCGATGAGCGGGTGCTCATCAGGTTCGTACTCGAGCTTCTCCTGGCAGCCGCCCGAGCAGCAGAAGGGAGAGAGGTGCTCGTTCCACTGGAAGTTTGTCCCTGGGTGGCTCTTGTCGAAAAGAGCCCTAGTATTGAGTCATCATCGTTTTCATCTGACATACGATCTCCCTTCCCTCACGGTATCATCGTCTCACGTAAACGGAGAAGATACCTTCCCTTCTCCTTAGATATCGGACGACCGTACGGAGATTCACCCCCACCGAGATATTCCGAGCTCGTCCTCAGATGCTGATAAAAACTGAGAACAGCAGACTGGGAACAGCAGGGTGATGGGGCAGACATGCTCTGAAAACACCCCGTCTCAGTCATTCCGGACCCCGCCGAGACCCACCCCGGCTACTCCTTTACCGCTTTCTTCTTCCGAGAATCCGCAGGAACGAGCTTCCCCTCGACGAGCAGCCATCGCACCCCGCCAATAGTGACCACTCCATCAACGTTTTCCTGAGTTTTTCGCTTATTGCCCGGGAGAAGATCTTTGATGGTGATACCGGTACCCCCCTGAGAGCGACCCGTATCTTCGTCCCCACGAAGAGAGAGACTGAGTTTTCCGGTCGTCGAAGCGAGTTGTATCTTCTTAGAATCAGCAGCCGTTACCAAAAGGGTAACCGTACTAGGAACAGCGCCTCCCTGCTTCGCGGCTTCTTGGGTCTGTCGCTCCGCTGAAAGCACCTTGGCATTCTCAACAATGGTGACCACTCCTGGTGCGCCGTTGATTCGGGTCGCCCATTCCACATCAACCTTGGCACCCGGGCGAACAAATCCTTCCACACTTGTTCGGGAGTCTGTTCGAATAGTAACAGCCCGAAATCCTTCTGGAATATTCGCCGTCAAAATGTTCGTCGGTCGAATCGAGGTAATATACTCTTTGTGGAGCGGCTGCCCTGGGACAATGAGGGAACGGGCGTAGTGGGAGCGAATCTCCTCGAAATCTTTCACTGCTCGCTCAGAAACCCCAACCTGAGGTCGAGTTTCTTTCCGAAACATGCGGGGCTCAAGCGGAACCCCCGTTTGGATCTCTTGGATCGGGACCAGTACCGAGGTCATTTTCATCGGAGCTTCCCGCTCTACCACCACCGGTGCTCGCGCCGGCGACTGCGGGTCACCCCCACCAGTGGATTGCAGGAAGAGAACGGCGAGTCCAGCAAAGAGGAGAAAGAGGAGAAAACCCGCAATAATGATCGGACGGGAGCGGTCTCCGCCTCGAGATGAATGCATCCCTCCGAACTGCCTGTTCATACCTTCCCCTTACCGGACAACCAATGTGTAACAACCTCTCACCTGAAACGGAACACCGAAGGTTCGCCTTCGGACCGCCAAGGCAGCGCCCAACCTCCGCCGAAATGTTTTGGCGACACTCATCTTACGGGCAAGCCTCGGAGAGTTCTCCGAAGCAGCCGCTGGGACGAGAGAGCCTCTCAGGCCTTCCCATCCCAGCGGTTCTCTAATCTCGCTAGTTTGACCTAGTTGGACGAAACCCCACTCGAGATCTCTGAGAACTTCGTACTTACCTGATTCCCGAGCGTTGTGATCGCAACGATGCACACAACCGCGATAAGTGCCACGAGCAGAGCGTACTCAACGAGACTCGCTCCCTCTTCTTTCTTTGCCTGCGCAGAGGCACCAGCGACAGCGGCCACATCAAGGTTCTCTTGCTCTGGTTGTGTTGTATTACGGTTCATCAATTTTCCTCCTGAAAATATTCCCGGAACGCATAGTCCCCTGAATATCGGTTAAGTGCAACCAATGCTAAATATAGCAACGTGCAAGAAATTAGCGCATGTCCCAATATTCTTCCAGAGAGGAAAAATATTGGGGCTCGGCTCCCAACCTAAAGACTCAGCAAAATGCAAGCCAAAAAACTAGGACCCCTCCGAGAAATCGGTTACCGACTTGTTACGGCTTTCTGGCAAGTTTCCCGTATTGGAAACCCCACCAGAATCCCTCCTTCCGAAGACTCTCTTTAACCAGCTCTCCTGCCCCACCGAGACCCCACCAGAGCTCAGCTCGGGGGCCTGGGGATGAGAACCGGAGCTATCGACATCAATAGCCCCTATTTCCCGAGCGACTCGCTCCAGCGCGAGACGGGTCGCCCGCTGCCCCTTACTGTACAGGGTCCGGCCACTTCCCGGCCATAGGGCTGCTTTTGGGTCGTTCGGGATGGGAGGAAGCCTCCACGGCAACTCCCCAAGGTTATGGACTGGCTCCAGCTCTGCCTTAATCTGAGGCACTCCGAGCAGGTCACCAGAATATGGATTCACGAGAAAGAGGATTCGGTCGCTTCCACCGACCAGGGTCTTAATAAAGGTGAGATAGAGGTCCACGGCGGTCAGCCCAAGAATAGTGTCGTCAATGACGACCAGAACCACATCAGCAGCCCGAAGCAAGCCACCCGTGGCCGGCCCCATCCGGCCTCCAGTATCAGCGATGATCACATCAAACATAACCCGAGAGAGCTCTACAATCCGCTGAACGATCCCCATACCGTCCGTATGACAGACGAGATCCATGGATTCTGCCATCCGGTCGGGAGGCATCAGCACCGAGACGTCACTGCTAATCGGGATCAGCGCGTCCTTCAACGACTCTCGACTAATCTCACGGCTTCCATTCACCCACGAACTGACCACCTTTGCCTCAACTCCATTCACCGTCAACGAACGGCTGAGGTCTCGGGTCTCGACATCCATATCCCAGAGCAAACTCCGTCGCCCGTAGACACTACACACCTCGCCAAGCGCTGCAGAGATCGAAGTCGCCCCGACGCCGCCCTTTGCATGGGTAACCGCGATGACCTTTCCCTCGCGAGCGCGCCCCTCTTTTCGAAACTCCGCGTGAATCGCGACCAACTCTTGCAGGAGATCCAACGGGCTCGCACTATCCGGAAACACCTTCCGAACACCGACAGAGTGCGCCGCCCTGAAGGCCCCTCCGCCGTATGCCTCATCGGTCACGTAGAGAACGATATGAAGCCACGGGACAACGGTCATCGCTTGGCGAGCGAGCGCGGTGGCTCTCTCCCCGAGCCCCGAACCGAGGACGAGGACGTCAGCCTCCGGGACCCGCTCCAGAAAATCTCGGTCGTTCACGAGCTTGACCTTCAGGTCAAGCATCTCGATATCACTCTGATTGAAGGACTCAATCCGCTTGGCGCAGAATGCTTGAGCCTCCGTCGTGACATCAACAATAAGCAACTTCATGAAAAACCCTGCGATACCGAAGCGTTGTTTGTAGGCTACTACACCACCTTCCGTCCTTCAACGTAACCTCTCTTTGTGGTTAGAGAAGAACAGAGTCTCTCATAAGACGATATTGAAGAGCGAAGAGATGCGAATAACGTTACGCAGCGAAAAGATAGACCCCGGTAATTATAATAGTGTTTTAAGATGGAGTATTTATCCACCGACAGATCCTGCAAGCAGCTCTGGGAAGAAGACCTTGATAAAAAAGAAACCGACCCCGATGCCAATCGCTACCGCTACGATCCAGGTAATGATATCAACCCACAGCGAACGATTGACCGTATGGACCGACTGAGAAAGTCGACGAATCCGCTGATCATCAAGGGCCGCCTGCCCCACATGAACCTGACGAGAAGATTTTGTGGGGACATCCTCCCAATCCTCCGCTTTCCCGGCGAGTACACTTCTCATCTTGGGAGACGATTCGTGTTGCCCCGAACCTCCCGATGAATCAGAGCCTCCCACCAACGAGGCTGAAGGCCTCTCTCCCGTCGAAACCCTCAGTGAATCCCGCACAGCGACCCGAGAACTCGACCGAGAAGAGGACTCCTCCCCTCCGGGGGCATATCCACCATCACGGTGCACCACATCAGATGCGGAAACAGGTCTTCCTTCTAAGAAAAGCTTCAGGTCATCGTGCATCGCCCGGGCTGACTGGTAACGACGTTCGGGATCCCGCTCCATCGCCCGAAGAATAATCGCATCGAGATCAGGAGAACACTCTCCCCGAAGAGTGCTCGGAGGCTTCGGATCCGTTTTTAGCCGTTTGGTCATCGTGGCATACACGCTATCCCCGCGAAAAGGAGATTCCTGCGTGACCATTTCATAGGCGAGAATGCCGAGCGCGTAGATATCAGAACGCCAATCAACGTGAGCATTCAACATATACTCAGGGCTCACGTAATCAATCGTCCCAACGACTCCTCCATGCTCTGTGAGCTTCGGGCCAGAACCCATCCGAGCGATACCGAAGTCAGCGATCTTTACCACCTGCTCTCCGGTAAGAAGAATATTCTCCGGCTTCAGATCGCGGTGAACGATCCCTGCGTCATGAATGGCCTGAACTCCGAGACACATCTCCGAAAGCATTCGGGCGATCTCACGAATCTCAAGGGCCGGCTGATCTTTGCCGATCTTTCCGGCGAGGTCGCCCCCGGAGACAAACTCCATGGTGTAAGCGACGAGCTCTCCATCTCGGAGGTATTCGTAAGCTCGCACCACATTCGGATGAGAGACCCCGTAGGAAGCAAAGATCTCATTTCGAAATCGAGCGGCCGCTGTCTTATCCTGAGCCACCTCCGGGAAGAGCACTTTAACCGCCACCATGTGATCTTCAAGCTCTTGATCACGGCACGCATAGACAAGCCCCATGCTTCCTGCGCCCAGGCAGCGGGCAACCTCGTACCGTCCACCAAGAACGGTACCGGGCTGAAGACTTATCAGATGTTCGTCTGCCATTCGCATGCATCAGACCAATACACAACTCTCTGCCACGTGCCAAAGGACAACGAGAGCATCCGGTTGCAGAATTATTCCCCCTCACTGTCAGCAATGAGGCAGACATGAAACTTTCTCTCTCCGAAAAACACAATATCTCCGTGCCCGAGAATACTCTTGTCCCCGGAGAGCTCCTCCTCTTTCCCGGTTCCACTTCGAAGAATTCTCGTTCCGTGCTCCGAAAGCTGATCCAAGAGCTGTATCTCACCCCGAGCCGCGATACGGATGATGGCGTGCATCGGAGAAACCGACTCATGATCGATAACGAGAAAGTTCCCGGCACCAGGCGCTTCCGACGTAACGATCAAACGCCCCTTCCGCAGCTCAAAGACCTCACCGTTCTCCTCCTCGTCGTAGGAAACGAGAAACCCCGTCAGGGGCGATGGCTTACTCCAGATCACCCCTTGCCGAATACGATACGGGCTTGGTGATGCCGGGGTGGTCGCAGAACCCATCGCTGGATGAGCTTCAGCAGCAGCAGGAGTACCCGGCAACGGTCGCTCATGCGATGCCATTCCCTCTGTACCCGAAGCAGCCCTTCCCCCCGGAACACCGAAGGCCTCCGAGAATCCTCCACCAGAACTCTCGCTGGCTGGTAGCGATGAGGAAACACTGGTGCTCCCCTCCCGAGCCGGCTCAGCCGTTGAGGTCGCCTCGTTTGCCATATCTTTGGCAAGTCGCGCCCGAACTTCTCCGGTGATCTCCGGGGTCAACATGACGGTGCGGTTTCGAGCTCTCGAACCCTGCGCACTGCCGCTTCCCTCTTCTCCACCTGCTGATTGTTTCTCGTCTTCAGTTGTCATTCCTATCTCCCTTTAAACTCGTATCATCAGCGCAATGGAAAGAAGCGACACAAAGAGCGCTACCATCGCCAGCATGCTGAGCGTGACCAGAAACCGCACAGCCTCCATCACATCAAAACTTCTGTACTCTTCACTCACAGGGATCTGCGAACGAAGAAATTCATCGGTGGAGTACCCGGCAGGCGGCTCCTCATGCAGCGTTCCAGCAAGTGGGATCACGACGAGGGTGATATTGTCGTACCCCCCACGATCTTTTGCGAGCTCCACAAGTTGTACACACGCCTTACTCGGAGAGACCGAACTCACTACCCGGGCGATCTCGTCCTCATCCACCATACTGTACAATCCATCAGAGCAGAGCAGTAAGATATCGGTCGAATCCCCTGCCGCGGGATCCTTCTCCCACTGCCAGAACTGCTTTAGATCAACCTCTAACCCCGGCTCGGCTCCGATACAACGGGTAAGGATGTGTGCTTGCGGATGAGAGAGCGCCTCCTCCGGTCGAATCTGCTGCGAGTCCACGAGCTCCTGGACATAGGTGTGATCGGTAGTGAGTTGGCGTATCGCTCCATCACGAATAAGATACGCTCGAGAATCTCCGACATTCGCGATTGATATCTCCGAACCGAGAAACTGCACCGCTGTTACCGTCGTGCCCATCTGCGCGAAAGCTTGGTTCTGCCGCCGTAAAACGATGATCCGATTTGCTTCGAGCACCGCGCTTCGCAACGCCGTAGAGGGCGATCGCGGAGGGAGGTTTTCGAGATCCCGACGGATAGCGTCTATCGCCAGCTGAGCCGCGAGCTCTCCACCCGTCTGACCGCCCATCCCGTCACAGACAAGCCATGTGGTACCAGAACGGGATTCGACCGCGGCGTAGCGATCCTCATTGAGCTCCCGCTCACATCCAGTATCCGTTATAGCAGAAGGCTCCTGCTCAGAAGGCGCTTCCACTCCCCTTTCCCCTATCATGAGATCCTTGTCTTCATTCTTCGAGTCCAAACACCGGAGACTCCTCTGATTTGATTCAGAGAATCTGCGATCCGGTCCATCTTTCCCCCATACCGTTCAGCTTTTCATCACTGCTTCCCTTTTGGCGCTGGAAGCCCTTGAAAGCAACAAAAATCTGAACAGTTCCATTAAGTTAGGCGGCTCCTTCGCAACATACCTGTCCGTACCAACACGTGAACGCTCAATTATCACCATAAAGACGCGATTTTACAGAGATCTTGCTGAAAAAACGCGACAAAACCGTTTTCGCAAACCGCTGTTTGAAAACTGGGGGTATCTCAGCGAACTCTTCAGGGCTTTCGAATCTCGAAATATCCGAGTGAGAGATCCTCAAGAAGGCGACTCTCATAGCCCTGCTTCAACAACCAACTGGTCATTTCGCGCCATCCATCCTGAGCGAGCGTATAGTCCTCGGTCGAATCTCCCCGATGAGCCTTCAACGGAAAACCGGCCTCAAGCCACCGAGTGCGGAGATTTTGGAACCGCCCGCCGACCTCCTTACGGAGCTGAGAGAGAGAAGCGATCGCAATCCATTCTGCAGATCCACTCCCCTCTTGCCCGAGGCTCGGTTTGCTGGCGGGATGTGCGCACGCTCCAAAAAGTTCAAACACGCTCTCTTTCCAGAGCTCACGTCGTTGTCGAAAGACCTCCTGAAGGGTCGACCTCACCGTTTTGTCGAGGTGCTCCTGAAAGGCGACTCGCAGCGACGCCAAGAGCTGTTCGGTATTTTGATCCTCTGATTCAGTTGATGTCATAGATCACCATCTCCCTCCGGTATAGTGCAGTATCGCTATTCAAGTGCTGTCTGAAGTGATTGAATCAGAACCTGTTGACTCACGGGCTTGGAAAGAAAAGTAAAACCTCTCTGAAAACGCGAGGCGAACAGCCCTTCCAGCTTCCGAAACTCTGCGACATCTTCGCCACTGATCACGAGTACCGGAACCCCCTCGATCCCATGCTCAAGAAGCGCCGTTACCAACTCCTCCCCACTTCCATCACTCAGCTGAAGGTCCATAACGACCAGAGCGGGTGCGCTCTGCTCCGTGATCGCATCCACAGCCCCCGCAATAGATGGAGCTGTCCTTGCCGAGATCTCAAGTGCACCGGCGATCCGTTCATAGAGCCCGAGGATCTGAGTATTGTCGTCCACAAAAAGGATCCACCTCTCCTTCACCGACACCGCCTTCGACTGCACCTCCGTCACCGGAAAGGTAAGAGAGAAGTCTGTCAGCCCCTTCTGGGAATTTCGAGGTCCCTCAAGCTCAAGATAGGGAAGGTGCTCTCGGAGCGCTTCAAGCTCGGTGAGCACCCGTCGCTCAACAGAGCTCAAACGCCGAAAGGCCCCAGAACGAACCTGTCGATCCGCTCTCTCACGAGAGGCCTCAATAAAACGAAAAGTATACTCAGTTCCGTCCGAGAGAGTGCTCTCCATTCGATAGAGAGCTCCATTCTCATGCTGCGAAAGGAGCAAACGAATAAGGGTTCGTGCAATCAAGAGTGCAAATGTCTCATCCTCCTGAAAGATCGCTCCCTCCGGAAGTTCCGCCATATCTTGCTCCACCTCCACACCAAAGCGCCGCGCCAGGACTGCCGTATACCGGACCAGAGATTGTTGAAAGCTCTGAAGATACACGGTCTCCTTCGTGCGCTGCTGGAGGAGCAGAGTGAGATCTCGAACGGAACGAAAGTCCGAGACCTCTGCGGAGAGAGCCTGCAACGCGTCTCGCACCTCCGGAAGCGTCTCCGCGCCCTCGGAGAGAGGAGCCACCACGTCGGCACTCAGCTCCTGAGCAACGTTGTTCACCAGGTGGATCACGTGGTGGAGATCTGAACGTTGCTCTTCAAGAAGTTGCGTGACCTCTCGATAACGGTGAGACCCTTGCTCACGAACCCGAAACTGCTGCTGAAGTTGAGAAACGATCAGAAAATAGAGAAACCCGATTCGAAATCCGTGTGTGTTTCCAATCACCCGGAATACCCGATTCAGCGGGAAAAAGAGGCGGGTCTTCTTCCCTTCCCCCTCTCCCAAAAGAGTATAAAACGCGAGAAGGTCTCCGTTCTGACCGAAAACCTCTCGGGCTCGCAGCGCGAACTCCTGTCCCACATCACTTGAATTCAGGACGCCAGCATCCCCAGAAATGCGAAGCATCTCAGGCGCAACCTCAGAGATCGGAGTGTGGTGCGAAGCCACCCACACTCCCTGTGTTCGACGACAGAAGAGCGAGGGATCTCCCTCTCGCGCTATTCCGAAACGGTCGATTCGAAAAATAAGCGACATTCCCTCAAAGGCCAGGTAGCGGAGAAGCTCCTCATCAAGGTCCTTCCGCATGCGAAGAAGGGAAAGAGAACCCGCAGAGACCATCGATTCAAGACCGAGCAGAAGAGCATTCCGATACGAAACCAACCCGAGGACCATGAGGGAGAAAGCTGGGACGTATATCTGCTGATAGAGAAGAAAAAAAACAGCGACCCCAAGTAGGAAGGCGTAAACGGCCTCTTGCATCACTCCCACCACCGGAACAAAACCGAGAAGCGGGAAGAGAAGAAAGAGATAGAACCACGAAGGGAACCCGAAACTTCCGATTCCCACCAACAGCGAGAGCACCCACCACGAGAAGAGGATGAGACTAAAGAGAGAGAGAAACGCACTCAATCGAGCCAACGACTTCGCTCGATTCAGGGCGAGGATGTTGATAATGGAGAGGAAAACGAGCGAGACGAATACGAGAGAGAGGAAAGAGCGCGAGAGAAGAAAGCTCTGCACGAGAGAAACGCTCAACACCAACGCGAGTACGAGGAGTCTCCAGGAAAGATCCGTGAGCACCGCCTTGCGAAGGGCGCGGTGAAACACCCGCTGAAAGTACTGTCGCTGTTCGGCGCTCTCGCCGGACTCTAAAAACTCATTCTCCGAGCTCATTCCTCCCCATCCGCCAGTGTCGGATCAAGCTCGTGACTACACTCCGCACAGAGGACCTTTCCCTTGAGAAGCGGAGGAGCCTGGAGTTCCTGCGAAAACGTCACGAGGTACTCGCGAGACCCACATTGAGGACACGGTGGGAAGCCACCGTCCGTATCAAAAAAGAGACCTTGATGAGGTGGTGAAATATGCTCTCGAAGAAAATCTAAGAGCGGCGTTCCCCGAACGCCTCCGCCATCCCCCATCTCACCAGAACTTGCCGGAGCGCCGATGGTATTCTCAATCAAGCGGTGAAAAGCTTCCCCACTGGCTCCCTCCGACCCCTTCACCACATAGGCAACGGCCCCCTCTTTTATAAACCGCTGTTTTAAATATGGGGAGGGATTGCCGGTGAAGATGATAATCTCACACCCAGGCTGAGAATCCTTCAACAGTTGAAAGAGCACCGATCCAGATCTATCGGTCAGGCCGATGTCGAGAATCGCACACCGAATCGACTCTTTGGCAAAGATCTGCTCAGCCTCTGCAACTGAATCACAGCTCGAAACGGTGTACCCGAGTCCACCAAACAGCGTCTCTAGCCGTTCCCGCTCCCGCACACTATCTTCTACAATGAGAATATCCACTGGTCCTCTCTGACACTTTTTTACATCCTACCGATTAGAGTGGTACGGAGCGAAGAACTCCTCAAGCAAAATAATGCCTTCACAGGAAATAGATGCAGCATTCGGTCGCAATTCTTCTCAATGAGCGCGAACCCCAGAAGAAAGAGCTCGCGAGTGCCCTTGAAAGAGAGCTGAGCGCTCAGGGCATAACACCGTATCGCATCGAGAGCACCCCCAATCTCCTCAAGGAGATCGGCACCCGAAAACCGCACGTTCTCATTGTAGATTACATTCTTGAAGACTACGGAACGGGGCTTGATATCGCCGCAGAGCTCCTCGCCGATGAAAGCCCGTATCACCCGACGGTCCTCTTCTTTACCGACGAACCGAGCCGAGAGGTCGGCATCGCGGCGATGAAGCTCGGGGCGAAGGACTATTTTCTCGCCACGGAGGTACACGCCGTCTCTGAGTGCGTTACGGCCACCGTGGAACAGCTCACCAAGTCCTATCAATCAGAGCTCTCCCAGCAGAGCAGAAAGCTCTCGCGCCAGGCCAAAGATGTGGTCATCGCCTCTGAGCCGCTCGCAGAGGCAGTGGAGGGACTCCGATTGGCGCTCACACGAAACCCACAGGTGGTCATCCTCATCGGAGAACCGGGGACCGGACGGAAGACCATCGCCAGGATGCTGATCGAAGAGTTGGGCAGAATCCCCCTCGCCATCAGCACACCACTTGAAACGGCCTCACTTCCCGAAATGCTCCGGCGGGAAAGAAGCACCTTTTCTCGCGACCCCCACTCTGCTCAAGAATCTCTCTTTCTTCTCGAAGACCTCTCCCTTGCGATCATTGAATTTTCCCGGATGCGTTCTCACCGTCACCGACTTCTCTCTGAAGCGGAAGGCGCTCTCCCCTCTCCAATCTTCGTTACCACCGAAGATGAACGGGTAAAGAACGCCCTCGAAGAAGAGTTTGAGTGTCTCACCGGGTATATCCCGAAACTCGGAGCGGAACGACAGAAAGATCTTGAACAGCTTGTTCAGAAGTTTTTCTTCGAGGCGGCAAAGCAGATGAAGGGTGATACGCCGCGACTCTCTGCCTCCGAACTCCAGTGGTTTGAGCAGCAGGAATGGACCGGAAACGTGGCACAACTCGAACGGGTCATCAGCCTCTATACGGTGAGTGGAGTGAGCCACGGGAAAAGTTCACCACAAGATCGACTCGAAAGCATCTTGAAGCGGGATAAGATCGCTCTGGAAGCGGAAAAATCCCTCGTGCCCCTTCGAGAAGATCCCGCCGCACTCTTTGAGACCATCGTTACCTCTGGTGGGGATCTCCGTCGCTCAGCGCAACACCTTGGATGCTCAATCGCGGAACTCTACCCCCTTCTCCACGCCGCATCATCCCCGCACAAACACGACAGCAGTCAGGAGGCAAAGACCCTCGAAATCGGAGAAGAAAGCGATGCTTGAGCTCACTAGATATCAGCAGAGTTTGATCAACCGGTGCTATGTCGGAGTGATCGGGAAACCTCAGTTCTGTCGTTCCGTGAATCAAGCCCTGAAAAGAATGTCGTCACCACCAGAACATTTTGTCTCGCAACTCGCTGATGGATGGCAGAAGACTCTGGAACGACATCCCAATTTTCTCCTTGTCGAGCTCGACGACAGTAATGATCGGGACTATCAACTCCTCCTCCGAGAGTTTCTTGAACAGGTTCACACCCGATTTAAAGGAGAAACAGTGGTAGCGGTAGTCCTCACCGGAATCTCGCAACTTCTTTCTGCCGGAAATCTACTCTTTCAAGATGAGAACTCCTACGAATCTTCAGCGCTGGTGCACTTTTTTCTCACCGCCTATCAGGACAACCCGGTTGCTCGAATGCAACCGGAGATGATCAGAGAAGCAGTCGAGCTTGTGGGGAGAACATTCGAACGACGAGACCTCGGACTCTGTCCCCTCCCAGCACTGAACGAGCAGGGATGGACAAATTCGATGGGAGACCTCCAATCCCTTCGCCTCTGGATGAAGTGGCTTCCGCGGTACGCGCGATACACCCAGGAAAGCCCCATTATCATCGGCAGAACGGGAACAGGGAAAACAAATCTTGCTCGCGCGCTCCATACTCTCTCTGGGCGAAAGGGGGCGTTTGTCGCCATGACCCCTCGGGATTTTTCTTCATCGGAGCTCATCCAAGCAGAGCTCTTTGGGGCCGTTGCAGGAGCCTACACGGGAGCCGTTGATAAGTGGGGGCTCGTCCGATCGGCAGAGGGCGGAACCCTCTTCTTTGATGAATTTCAGAGCATCGATCTCGAACTGCAGGGAAAACTCATTACCTTTATTGAGAATAAAACCTACCGCCGAGTGGGAAGTGCCGAACGAACCGAAGCCGACGTGCGATTTGTATTCGCCTCGAACCGACCTCTCTTTGAACTGGTAGAAGAGGGGCTCGTGCGGGAGGATTTCGCGTACCGACTAGAGCGCGTTATGCTCGAGCTTCCACCACTCAATGAACGCCCATTCGATATCGCTCCAGCCCTCGCCTATGGCCTCGCCAAGCTTCACCGTCAACGCTCCCTGCAACGACCAATTACTGGATTTACGAAAGAAGCCTACCACCTCCTCTTCTCGTCAACCTGGCCCGGCAACCTTCGACAGCTCGAAAACGTCATCGCGAAGGCGTGCGAACGGGTGGAACTCGAAAACAAACAGATGATCGGAGCCGAGCAGATCCGAGATCTCGTCGTGGCCATTGAAGATAACAGCGAGCACAGAAGCACTCCGCTCCTCCAAGGGATATTTGAAACCGTGCGGACCTTCGAACAGGAAGGTGATTCATCTTTTTGTGATGTGACGGAAAAGCTCTCACAACATATCCGTAGTGCAGCGCTTCAGAGAGCCCGGGGAAACCCGGTTGCTGCAAGCGAGATGATATCCGATGATATCTCCATTATGCGGCTCTACCGAGCGTTCTGTGAAGCAGAGAAGAGATAACACTCATGCCCCCTATTCGTATTAAAGAGTTTATCGAAAAAACCAACTTCCCTCACGCAGTGGTGATCGCCGTCCTCTCAGACAATCAGATTCCCCTCTCCATTGATAACGAAGGATACCTCCAAATTGAATTAACGCAGGATACGGTCGCAAAGATTCTCAATATCTTTGCAGAAGAGGCTCCCCAAGCAGAGATCGCCGAATTCACCCGAATGACTCTTGAACACCAAGAAGAGCTCGTCCAAGCCGCAGAAGCGATCATCCGCGAAGAACTCCAAGAGATCTTTTGCGATGTCTTGAAGAGACTGGAAGAGCGCGCCTCAACCCCGAACGAATAGAAGAACCATGGTAAAGCTCTCTAAACTCTACACCCGACACGGTGATACCGGAGAAACCGGACTGGTCGGTGGAGAACGAGTCTCAAAAAGTTGTCTCCAAGTTCATTCGTATGGAGAAGTTGATGAGCTGAACTCGTTTCTCGGAGCAGCAGTCGGAGCACTTGCGGAATCGAAAAATTCTCAGGCAAGCTCCTACATTGAGCCGCTCAGAGAGATCCAACAGACCCTCTTTGATATCGGCGCAGAGCTCGCCACTCCACCAGACTCGGAGTGGATGCCGCCGAACCAGGTTGGGACTATCGATATTACCAAACTCGAAAACGACATCGATCAGTGGACCGGACAGGTGGAAGAGCTGAAGTCATTTATCCTTCCCGGAGGTTCTCGAAGCACGAGCACCCTTCACCTCGCAAGAAGTGTGTGCCGGAGAGCGGAACGCTCCACCGTAAGGCTCGCCGAAGAAACCCCCGTCAGACCGCTCCTGATTCAATACCTCAACCGCCTCAGCGACTGGCTCTTCGCCCTCGCCCGTGTGGTAGCCCACGACCTCGGAGAAGACGAATACCTCTGGCAGAGCGACAGAGAGAAAACTTAGCGCATATCTTCCAAAACTTTTGGCCCGAGCTGCAGCGAGGTGGGGATACTCATCATGCTGTCAGAGCTATCGGTATCAGGACCACCCGTCATGGCGGGAATGAAGGTCGGATTCTCTAATGAGTGGTAATGCCCTTCCCCGGTAGCCCAGCAGAGGTCACCGATGACCAGTGATTGGCCATCCATAAAATCGCTGAGCAGTAGCGGTTGTGCCACCGGGAAAAAGGTGGTGCCAGGGACGGGGGAGAAGTTCGTTTCAGAGACACCAGTGACTACCTGGTAGCCCCCCTGTTCCTCAACGGTTAACACGAAAACGTGGGGAATAACGGCAGCCATCTCCGGCATCCCCTCTTGCTGCATTCGCTGGGCGCGGAAACCCGTCACACAATACGAATCAATACCCGCAGCATGAAGGGCAAGGGCACAGAGCGGAGCTGCTTCAGTGCAGATCAGTCGACCTTTCTGAAGCTTGGAGAGCTCGTAGCTTCCCTCCGCCGTTACTTCCCTTTCGTCTGCCAACTTCCGATTAAACTCAATGGCCAATTCGTTTGCACGCTCGATCTCGCTCTGCATAATTGCTGCCCCGATCGCTTGCAGTGACTCCCCAGCTTCAGCATAGTACGGGCCGAAGTTCGAAACGACGCACTCGTTCACGAGCTCTACCCGCTCACGAAGAGACTTCGCACTCCAGCCCGGCTCGGAGAACTCTTCTCGAATGCTCGCCAGAAGCTGTAACGCTCGCTCATCCTGTGCAACATCAATAACCAACTCTGGAGCCGCATCGGGATAGAGTTGCACCCTCCCCGTGTCCGCGATCTCTGCACCGCTCTGCATACAATACGACTGATCAGCACTGGGCTCTTCGGGACGGGAACACCCAGCAGCAATAGTCAGAAGGGCGAGTGAGGCGGCTTGACGGGGACCAGAACTAATATGCATAGAAAACTCTCCGGGGCAATCTTTCACTGATAACCCGGAGAGTAGACCACAGGAGCTAACGCTAAGAAAGTCAACGGTAAGCGCTCAGCTTTT
>JALEGQ010000116.1 GCA_022763385.1 bacterium | reverse complement strand
GCTGCTATTGTGGGAGCAAAGCAGTCTACGGGCAAATTTTTATGCAACGCTGGGGTGTAGACTGTGTCACCAGAAGAAGTTTCGACAGATGCAAAACACTCCATTCCTCTCATGTCGTCAATACGCGATTCTGTGGGGAGCCACTATCCTCCTTTGGGCCGTGTATTGCTACGCTCTATTGCAAACAGCCCTTCACTCCTCTCTTCCAGACTTTCAGGCCTATCGCGCTGCGGCGAGTGCATTTCTTCACTCAGGAGATGTCTACGGGGAGAGATATTCTATTCTTGATACCGGTATTGCCTTTCAAAGAGGGCTCAAATTCTACTATCCACCTACCTTTCTCCTGCTCGTGGGACCATTTCTCACTTTTTCTCTGGAAACATCCCTGATCCTCTTTTCTGCCGTGAACCTTCTTCTCATCCCTCTTCTGGCGTTGATTCTGACAGAGATTTTTCGTCCTCAATTTCCCAACAAGGTTCTTCAACGACCTCCCCTTCTCTTCATGATCTTCCTTTTTCTGATCGCATTCTTTCCTCCCGTATGGAACGGAATGAGCTATGGGCAGGTCCACCTTTTCATCGCCTTAGGCATTACCCTCTACTTCTACTTCCTTGGGCAGAATCGCCTTTCGGGCTCTGCTGCGGCTGGATTCGTACTTGCTGGAGCAGTTCATATAAAGTGCATTCCCATCGTTCTTATCCTCCTTCCCATTTTCCGGAGGCGATGGTCTCTTCCCTTCTTCTTCCTGCTCTTCTCTGTTTTGATCTTGTTCGGAGGGATGCTCTTTGGGGTGCTCCCGACACACTGGAATGATTTTCTTACGCTGATGATATCGTTTCCAGAACCAGACAGAGAGCTGAATAACTACGCGCTCTCCTCAATCCTCTTAGAGATTCCGGGAGTAGGTTTTTCCTCTGCCAAGTGGACTCAGCAGATCGTTATCGGCGGAATTTTTCTCTTTCTTCTCTTTCGACAAGCAGAGCAGAAGAAGGGCACGGAACAATCTTACTACCTCATCGGACTCCTTCTTCTCCTTCCTCCCTTTTATTGGACCCACTACGCTACCTGGCTGCTTCCACTACTCCTCTTTCTCTACCAAAAAGGATCGCTCACCGGAGCAAAACTCATCGGGATATATGCCTTTTTTTACTTTATCGACCCCATGGTCTTTTTTGCAGAGATCCTTCAACAGAGAACGCTCGCTAGCATACTTAAGCTCTCTGTTCCCCTGCTGACTTTAGCTCTTTCACTCCTGGCCTTCCGTAATCGATCCACCGCGATACTCGAAAAACCTTCAGCTCTAACTTAACTGATAAACCACACTCGCACTGATTACTCCGATATAGTTCTCGAAGTTTCCTACGAGTCGATCGCCAGTGGGTCCATCACGCACAATGGCCTGGTCCTCAAACATCTCATGGGCATAACCGATGTTAATCTGAGTGTTTTCATTCAGCTGATACCCTGCTCCGACCGCAACGATATAAACATCACCAAGGGGAACGGCGGGGGTGGTGAGTGAAGCATCCCTTATCGTTCCCTCCATAAAGGTAAATCCGGTTCTGAGGGTCCACTCGTCATCGAGGTCATAGCGTACCCCCAGAGAGTGCCTCCAAGTATTCTTCCACTCTTCGCGAACAACAGAATCTTGCTGAAGGGGACTGTCAAACTGAATGCGAAGCTCCTCGAAGCGAGACCATCGAGTCCAGTTTGTTTCCCACAGCAGCGCCACATCATCAGAGACCCAGTGAGTGGCTCCAAGGGCTATCTGCTCCGGATAGGTAAGACCGGCGCCAGCACCACCATTTGCAAATGCTCCGGTTGCCGTCAAAAGCTGTGCTGATCCCGGAACGGTGTAGTTCGCATCTCCCTGGAGATCCACAGAGCTCTTTCCTCGATACACCATCCCAATACGGTTCTTCCCAGAGCATCCATAGCGAAATAGCGCACCAACACGCCATGCAAAAGACCAGTCATCAGCATCAATGGATACCTTTCCATCATTCATTTGGGGAGCAAGCCCTACCGACTGGGCGACATCAGGCCCAAGGAGGCCAAAACCGATAGTTCCAAAGTCAATGGCAGAGTCAAACTTTGCCTTGGAATAGATCGCTCCGACTCCCGCGCCGATACTCAACCGATCAGTAAGGTCATAGGACACACTTGGTCCGAACTGAATCGACTGAAGCTCTGAAAACTGTCCTTGATACCGAACAACGTGATCATCTGCATATTCTGTCGCCAAACCGAATGGAGAGGTCAGAGAAAGACCTACCCGAAGATCATCTGAGAGCGGGTGAACCGCATAGAGATCTACCAGAGGATGAAAGCGGGTATCTTCTCCCCCATCAGACCCTATATTTGGAAACCCAAGTACGGTCGATCCTTCATCATTAAAATCATTCGATATCGGAACAGCGTGCGCCCCGATATTAAAGGTTGTTCTCTCAAGAAGGGACATCGCCGCCGGATTGTTGTAGGCGCTACTCCCGTCACCGTATCCACTGACCGCTCCGGCATAGGCGAACCCAGTTCCAAGCTGGCTATGTCCTAAAATTTCAAACCCATCTGCCAGTACAGGGTGAACAGATAGAAGGCTGAAGAGAAACAGTGAAAGTGTATTCCGAAGATGTCGCATAGAGAGCTCCCAGTACAGGTCTATTTCCTCCGATGAGATGCCCTCCGGAGAGCTCTGGTTTCTGATCAAACCGGATATGAAAGAGCCCCGAGGAAGGTTTCTCGGAATTTGGATATTAGCTAGTTAAATCAGGATGTTAGAAACACTCAGAATCAAACAAGACTATAAAAAGGCGGAGACCTTCTCTCTCCATCCCTCCCCATAGCACTGACGGAACAGCTCTTCGCTTTTCTCTCTCTCAGCGGAGTTTGCAGGAGCTCTCGACGACAACTGCCACCGGGTACTGGCTTCTTCCGCCCGACACCGTTGTCGACGGGCGGCTCGAAGGCTCCAATGGAGAAACATCCAACCAAGTGTCGGAAGAGAATAGGAACGAGCAACCATTCCAACCTCTCGAAGGACATGAGCGAGATTATTTCTCCACAGCACCCCCGTCAGGATCCCCTGAACCGACAATACCAGAAGGCGCGGGAACAAACGCCACCGCGAATATTTTGAAACTTCTTTCAGGTGAACACGGTACGCAGTGAGAAGCCACGCCAGACATGGAATCGTATACTCATGATTCATCGCTCGGCGATCAGTCTCTCGACGCATATCTCTCAGAAGACGAATCGCGCTCTCGGTATCTCCCCTTGCCAGTGCTGAGATTCCTTCAAACTGAGCAAGCTCACAACGACTTTGGAGATCGTAATTCTCTTTATTTTCAAGATGGCGTTCAATGATCGGGTGTTCCACTTTTCCGCCACTGGCCTTCGAGAGCAACGATGCTGATACTGCAACACACTGATTATCACCAATTTCCTCAGCTTCACAGAGAATTCGCTGTGCGATCTGAGCAGCATCTCTCATCTCCCCTAGCCGATAAAGTGCGTATGCAACATTAAGCTCTGCCATGTTTGCTTCCCATCTGTCACCGGTTCGCTTGAGAATAGTAACCGCCTCGGTGCACCGATCTATCGCTTGAGAATAACGAGAGCCGGTATAGAGCAGCACTCCATAAAAATGGAGAGTAACTCCTTCTCCCCACTGATCATGCAGCGCTCGTCGCAGAGCAAGAGAACGTTCTGCATATCGAATCCCCCGAGAGAACCACCGAAGAAGGCTACATCCTGCGGCGTGCCCTGAGAGGGCCGATGCGAGCTCGGGGGTGGGGCCATACTGTTCAAGGGTATTCAGAGCATGGAAGTGAGACCAAAAAGCCCACGGCTTGGAGCGATCGAAGTGAAACGCAATACTTATTCGGTTAAAAAGCTCGCACCGAAGTCGCTCTTCCGCAGAGAGCTCTCGGCGATACCTTTCGAGAAAGAACCACGGAAGAATAAGATGAACTCCCTGAAGAGAGGCTTGAAGAACCAGTTGAAATATGAGGACAACACGTGAGCGAGGTACCGAGACACCGAGATTTGCCAGTCCAAGGCTGTATTCTTGAACGGCTCTGGCCATATCTCCTCGTTTGAAGGCAAGCTGGCCAAGCTTCTCCTGGATACATGCCACTGAGAACTCCCCTTCCGCCCGATCTCGGGCGTCACGGAGAAATCCTTCTGCTTTGGTGTAGAAGCCTTGCAGCATCGCCACATCACCGAGTCCCTCCAGTACCTTACTCTGTAGCTGAGATTCGGCAGTATCAGATCCGGCAAGGGCAATTCGATAATACCGTTCGGCAATCTCTAACGCGTACCGCTTTCTCGCCTCCTCCGCTGCAGAGAGGGCATGAAAGAACGCCAATTCAGGGGTACCGGCTCGATCATAGTGATATGCAACCGAAAAGCTATCTCCATCAGCGTGCTCAAGGGCGAAAGCGATCTTTCTATGAATGCTCTTGAGTTGTTCCGCCGGGAGCATCTCAAGTACCGTTTCGCGAAGCTTATCGTGCGTAAATTGATAAAGGTCAACAGAAGTCTGCTGGAGTATATGCCTTCGCTCCACTTCCTGAAGGATCTCCTTGTTCCGGCAAGAATCAGAGCCAGATACATCCTGAACTTCTGCGACAGAGAACTCTTTTCCGATGACGGCAGCGACCTGAAGGTACTCAATCATGTCAGATGGAAGGTGCGAGAATCGCAGGCGTATAAAATCAAGTTCTTCCGTGTCATCTTCAGAATCAATCTCAGGAGAGGCTTCGATTCTCCAAGTCCCCTCATCTCGAAGAAGAACCTCAGATTCAATCAATCCCCGTAGAATTGAAACCACCATAAAGGGGTTTCCTGCAGACATCCGGTGAACAAAGCTTGCTACCGACTCTTCAAATTCGCCAAGAGAAGACGACAGAAAACGGTGGGTCTCTCCCTCAGAGAGTGGACTCAATTTTAACTGGCGATGGTAAGATAATCCTCGTAGAGAGTGACCTGCGGTTACTTCATCACTTCGAAAGAGGGTGATAAATGAGACGTACTGCTTTCGGTTTTTTTGGTGAGCGGCATGTGAAACTCTCTGTAGAAATTCAAGGGTGAGGCGACAGCTCCACTGAGCATCATCAATGATCACAAAGGCAGGTTTCTTCGCACTTCCAAGACAGACCAAGAACTCCTGAAGCGCATGGAGGGTTCGGATATCACCGAAGCTCTCACTCCCGTTTCCGATGTGAGAAGAGGTTCGAATAGGTGCTACGCTATCGTAGAGCTCTGCAAGTTGTGGAAAGGCTCGAACCAGAATCTCTTGCTTTTCAGGAGCAAGAGATTGTAGCTGTTTTTCAAGCCCGACATCTTCCTGAGAGTGCTTGAGAACCTGAGAAACAATAGAGGAAAGAGAGTGCAGCGGACTCGCTGCGGAGCTGTGAACCTCTTGCCCAAAAACAGAGAGGATAGGGCACTCGAGGGAGGTCAGAAAAGAAGAGAGAAGAGTAGATTTTCCGAATCCCGAATTGGCTTCAATAGAGAGAAACTCTGCCTTTCCGAGAAGAAGATTTTCAAAAGAGCTCCGAAGCTCTCGAAACTCTTCCTCCCGACCAACGAATGGAAGGGCATTCTCAAAGATCTGCTCTGCTTTAGCATCACTCCTCTCGTGAACACCTCCCTCTGTTGCGAAATTCTCCATAGGAAAGAGATCGGCGTTGGAAACCAGGAGCTGAAGATTTCCCTGCGCCAGAAAAAATTGTCAGAAAAACTCGCACTTCCTCTCTCACTATTTTTCGTTATGAGTACTCGAGAAGAAGTCTCTGAAGGTCGTTTTTCGAGAAAGGTTTCGAGAGAAAATCATCCATACCCGCATCAAGACACTTCTGGCGGTCACCTTCCATCGAATTTGCCGTGAGAGCAATTACTGGCATTCTCGCAGAACCAGTATCCTCCTCGATCTTTCGAAGCCTCCTCGTTGCTTCGTACCCATCGAGAACCGGCATATGACAGTCCATGAGAACGATATCAAACTCGCCGTCCTTAAGGGCCTCAAGAGCCTTTTCTCCGTTCTCTGCTGCTATGGCATCGTGTCCAAGCTTCTCGAGCACCTTCTTTGCCAGCTTCTGATTTACGGCATTATCTTCAACCAACAACACCCGGAGTGAGCGCTGTTCTTTCTCTTTATGGAGATCTCCACCTCCTTGCTCCTTGGCGTACTCTGCCATCTGCTCATCTGTTGGGGTTCGGGCAGCAACCGTAAAATGAAAGGTAGACCCGACATTCTCTTCACTCTCAAGCCAGATGCTTCCTCCCATCATCTCTACGAGCTTCACACAGATGGAAAGGCCAAGACCGGTACCAGCAAATTTCCGAGAGGTGGAGGCCTCTGCCTGCTGGAAGGCTTCAAAGATCTTCTTCTGTGCTGATTTCGGAATTCCAATACCGGTATCTGCCACAGAGATCTGTAGGAGAGGTGCGTCCGCACCGTTCTTAAGTATCCCATACTCCAGTGAGATCTCTCCGTTCTCAGGGGTAAACTTAATGGCATTACTCATCAGGTTCGTCACAATTTGACGAAGACGGTGATCATCTCCATACAGGCACTTTGGAAGCTCACCATGCATCTTCAGCTGAAAACAGATGCGCTTCTCTTGAAGTTGAAAGCGAAAGAGATTTGCTACCTGTTGCAGGGTATCGTGGGGGGAATAGACCGCATCACTGAGTTCGAGTTTTCCCGCTTCAATTTTTGAAAAATCAAGGAGATCATTGATGATAGTAAGCAGTGATTCCGCAGAGCCCAAGATCGTAGAGGTATAGTCTCGCTGTTCCTGGGTTAACTCCGTTTCTGAAAGCAGCTCTGTCATCCCAATAACACCATTCATCGGTGTTCGAATTTCGTGGCTCATCCCAGCAAGAAACGCTGACTTTGCTTTTGTTGCTTGAATCGCTTGGTCCCGCGCCTCCGCAAGATCCTCGGACTGAGCCTTGATCTTTGCCCGAGATTGCTCGAGTTCGCTCAGGTATCGCTGGAGAGTAAGCTCCGTTATCGTACTTTGCTCAGGGGCAACAACGCTTTCTCCTTCTCCATCATCAAAGACACAGAGATAACCGCTTTGTTCCCCACGGAGAGGAAACAACGTAGCCCCCTCATAGGAGAGCGATTCCTCTCTGTGCTGGGTTTCATTCTCGGAAGAAACAAATGTAATCTCAGCAAGGTTATATGCGCCGGAGAATAATGGTTCTGCTTGCTCTCGGAGGGAGCGATACTTTTGAGCTCCAAGCACTTCACTCAGATGTCTTCCGATAATCTCACTTTCAGTAGCAGAGTTTTGTTCGAGAAAGGCAGCACTCGCAAACCGAATACACCGAGTATTATCCAGGAAGAGAACCGACTGAGGAATACTGTGTACCAGCTCCTGGAAGAGGAGCATCTGCTTCTTCAATGAGCGACGAGAAAAAATTCCCGTGAAGATCGCGAATACTGCGCTGAAGATAAACAGAAAGAAGAAAAGTTCCACAGAAGCATCCCGGCATCATCCAACTACAGAGAGGACAATCGGCAGAAAGAGACAAAAAGAAGAGTAGAGAAACAGGGTTTGATAAAACATGACCATTCCGCGCGTGTCAGCCTTTCTCAAAGGCGCAGCTATGCGGCTAAGTGGGCAAGATAGCGGGAGACTGAGGATATCTGTACGTCTTCTACTGTTTTCTCCTGACGAATATCTCTGACGAGTTGAAATCGCTTTGCTTCACGAAGAAACTTATGAAAGTGCTGTAAGCCACCGTGCAGTGTCGTGTCTGAGTGCTTTACCTCTATCATCTCTGTCGGGATATTATTCTCAACGAGAAGAAAATCGACCTCTTTTCCATCCTTTACCCTCAAGTAGTGAAGTCTCCCCGGAATACCCTCTATATCCTCCTGATACCAGAGGTGTTTTAGCAGAGAAACTGCGACCAGGTTTTCAAGGTGTGCTTTCTCGTCAAATGCAGCAGTCGCATCAAAGAAGTAGATCTTTGGCTCTTTCAGGAGTGAGCGTGAGATATTTTGGTGATAAGGAGTAACTCGAAAGATCAGAAAGAGCTGCTCTAAAATCTCAATCCAGCTTTTTACCGTGCTTGAAGCGACCTCCAGATCGCGAGCAAGCGCTGCATAGGAAACCGTAGAACCGACACGTTGTCGTAAGAGATCTACTAATAAAGTAATCTTCTGGATTGAGCGAACGAGAGAAAGATCTGTTACATCCTCTCGAACAACTCTTTCAACGTATTGCTGCTGCCACCGTCGGCTCTCTTTTTCAGACCGAAGAAGAAATGGTTCTGGAAAGTTTCCAAATCGTAGTAGATCGGAAAGAATCTCATCTGGCTTTCCTCGTACTCCGTTCACCGCAAGAAGCTCTCGTACCGAGAGAGGAAGTAGGCGGTGCGAATAATACCGTCCCACCATGGAATCATTCCCCTGGCGACAGACATTCAGCCGCGCGCTTCCCGTAACGAGGAGTGCTGGAGGAATTCCCTCCGTATCAAAGTATCCCTTGAGAAACGATTTCCACTTGGGAAACTTATGAACTTCATCGAGGACAACGATCTTTCGGTCCCTACTCCACTCTCCCGCGGTAATAATCTGCCGATCCTCTGCTCGGTCGTAGTTCAGATACTGCCCCTCGTCTGCACCGAGCAACTGGCGTGCGAGCGTCGTCTTTCCAGCCTGACGAGGCCCTGCGAGAAATACGTACTTTCGCTCCAGATCTCGCCGGAGAGGATCTTCTTGAAGCCGCTTCATCCGACTAAAATAGTCTCAATCTCAAAAAGGTCAAGACTATTTTGAGATTGGGACTCGTTTGGTCGCCCCTTGAGGATCGCTGCGGGAGTCAGAGGGTGCCGAACTGCGGGCAGTAGCTCGGAGGATACTTGTGAGCACGAACTGGTTCATATGGGAGCACGACATCCCACACCACCTCGCCTTCCGGCGATACCTCAAAGACTCGTCCTTCTCCGCGATCTTGGGATACGAAGGTATTTCCATTGGGAAGACGTTGAAGCGATCCACCCGCGGGAACATAAAAGTGCTCCCTATCCTCATAGCGCCATACCGTTTGTAGGGTGACCGGATGAATTTCTCGAAGGATGGAGTACTCCCGCACTCCATCAAGGCCGTTATCGAAGACAAGGATATGTCCGGCACCGGGATATTCGGGCGGTATCATGTGAACCTCATGCCCACGAACAAAGCGATCTCCCTCAAGAGGAACCGCTGTCACCTCTCTTGGATAACGCCAGACGATCTTTCCCGAACTCTTCTCGATAAGGAGCGCTTGCCAGAAATTCCTCGGCAAGATCAAGAGATTGCCAGGGGTAAATCTTGAGTCTCCGTTCTCGTGCCATTGATTCTCTGGGAGAACCGTGAGGGTATTCGTATGGGTCCAATCGATCAGTTGTCCACGGATCGCCTTCTTTTCGTGAAGACCACCACACCTCCGCGCCCCACACCGATACACATCGAGAAAGTTGTGCGCGTGCCACTGCCAGAGCAGCTCTCCGCTCTTGCTCACTTCAAAGATCCGGTCAGAGCGAATTCTTCGGGGAAGGCCTCCGAGCCGCTCTCTCAACTGTGGGGAGGACGGTGGAGGAACCTGAAGAACGGCACGGTTGAGAAAGAGAGTATTGCCATTCGGCAATCGCGCGAGATCATGATGTACCAGTGAGGGCGATTCATACTCCCAAACGAGCTCCCCCTCCCAGCTATATTCACGAACTGATTGGGTTAACTCCTTCCACGGATGGTGCTCTTTTCCCCACGAACTTCCATGGATAACGAGGAGGTTCCCATTTGGAAGAAGACGGGCACGGGCGGCATCAAGCTTCCATTCATGAAGGACCGTACCGCTATTATCAATTAATATTATCTTCTCCGGTCCACTCAAGGGGATAAGGGTATATCCCTCTTCAATGGCCGCTCCTTTTGAGAGCACCACACGAACGGCGCGGGCCAAGCTCGATTGCTCTTGGAGACGTCTCTCCTTCCGCGGAGAGATCTCACCTTCACCTCTCTCCTCGACAAGTGCAAGAACACCGATCGCAGTGAGTAAAAAGAAAAGAAGGGAGAGAATGGATGAAAATCGCCGCTTCATGCTGAAGGATTGCTCCCACCTCTCCACCGATTTTCCAGTACTTGCTCAAGAAACTCTCGAGGATAGAGCGGTGGTTGCTCCTCCAGTGCCTGATGATAGATAACCGTCGAGGGGGTTAATCCTGGAAGGGTATTCACCTCAATAACCGTAATCTCTCCATTCCTACGATTTAAAAAGGCATCAATGCGAGAGATCCCCCGCAAGCCGAGGGTATTTGCAACGATCTCTATTCGCTTCCTCGCTGCCGCACACGCCTCTTCTGAAACGAGCTCCACTGGAGGAGGAGTGATGTTTACTCCTGTTCCACCCTGAAATTTCTCTTCGAGACTCAAAACACTTCCCCCAGCAATCGTGATACTCGGGTTCATGGCGTGCACGTCGTGCTGAGGGCCGGAAATTCCCACCGTAACCTCAACAAGTCCGGTGCGCTCTTCGAGTACGATCTCGTTTCCTCGTGTCTCTATCCGATCGGTCACGATGAACGTTTCAAAGAGAAGCGCTGCTGGTAGAGTCGTTGGCATCTCGATAGGTCCACCCTGATAGAGAAAGGTTTTCGGTGGAAGAATGAGTTCTCTGCGGCGCAGCGCCTCAACATAACGACGGAGATCGCTGACTCCTGAGAGCCGAACAACTCCTGCAGAGCACCCGTCATCTGCCGGTTTTACGATAAGAGTTGACTCTTTCGAATCACCAGAGAGCTCCTTATGAAGCGCCGTCCATCTCCCTTCGAGCTCTTCTGCCGGGGCAGAAAGCAACTCATCCGTATCCATGAGGACCTTCGGGGCGGTAAAAATACCTTCTCTCTCTTTTCCAGCCAAACGTTTTGCCGTCTCATACTTGTCAGCACAGATCGCTGAAGCTTCTGGTCCACACCCCACATACGAGACTCCGGCCTTCTCGAAGATCTGCTGGAGCACCCCGTTCTCTCCGATACCTCCGTGGAGCGTGGAAAAAACAAGACGGTGAGAGGAAAGAAACTCTTCGAGAGAGAAGCACGAGGCGATAAAGGAGTCCGTTGCTGCTTCTAATCCAAGATCTCTGCGAATCTCCGCTCGAAGAAGGGCTCGTCGAGGTTCTTCTTCGGCTGAGCTTCGGCAGAGGCTCTCGATCTCCTCGGCAGTATGGTGTAGCGCAAAGGAATACGGGACCTTCCAGACAGTATTTTCATCGGAGAGAAAATAGGGGTTCGGTGCATAGTGCGAAGAAGTGAACAGCTTCAACCAGACATTCGTTCCGCTCGCAATGGAAACATTTCGTTCGGCAGTCACTCCTCCAAAAAGAATAGCGATCTCTTCCTTCTCTGAAGACTCCCGGCGACTCTCTCGCGAAAAGGGAATTCCATGTCGCGCACAGCTCCGCTCGAGGAGAGAGAGGAGTATCTCTCGGTGAGACATTCCAACACTCGCAGCCTGTACGAAGAGGAAGCTATTCTGCTCCATTCCACTAATGGGATTTATATCCGTGAAATAGAGCTCTCCATCTTCCGTAAGCCAACCATCGATCCGCGCAAAGTCGCTCATCTGAAAGAGTGAGAAGAGACGGGATGCTCCGGTGCGAATCGCCGAAACCGTCTCCTCAGAACAGATCCCATCACTAATGCGAGGAGGGGTATGATATCGAGTCTGGCTGTTCGAGAGATACTTTCGGCGAAAATCAAAGAGACCGTCATCATCAGCGATGATTTCAACCTCCGTCGGCATGAGCGCAACCCCACCATCTCCTTCTCCGAGAATAATGACACTAAACTCTCGGCCTCGGAGAAATGGTTCGACGATAATCTCATCATCGATATTCTGCTCAAAGATCTCTTCAATCGCTGCGATGACCCGTTCTTCACTCTCCGCAACATACACACCGATACTTGAACCAGTACTACACGGCTTTACGATGTATTTTTTCCCACTCTCTGGTGAATTCAAAAAGCTCCGGAGCCGCTCCTTCTCCGCTGGAGCGATGCTCTCTCCGTCAAGAGGAGTTGACGAGCGTTTCACGGTTACGTGCGGAAGGACAGGAAATCCGAAACGGCTCATCGCCTCGTACGCTCGCCCTTTATGGAAGCAGGATCGGCAACTCTCTGCGCTCATACCCACATGCGGAACCCCATGCTGCTCCAAAAATGACTGTATCTGACCATCTTCCCCGAAGCTCCCGTGCATCGCAGGAAAAACAAGGTCGCATCCCTTGAGTAGCTTTACGAGCGCTGCCTCATCGAGGGCTGTAGCAATGTTCTTCAACTTAAAGTCAAAGTCACTTGGTGTATTCGAATAGAGCTGTGGACGTGAGATCTCGTACGGTGAGAGAAATTGATCATAATACACCAGGAGCAGTTCAATTCCGGTCCCCTCAAGGTGATCACTGAGTGAGCGAGCTGAATTGAGTGAGATCCCTCTCTCTCCAGAATCCCCTCCACACAGAACCGCAAGCCGGAGCGCTCCTCCTGATGCTCTCATTTCACCCCCTCTTTCTGACACTCAGATCCCCTCATTCGGAGGGAGCATACCACTGAAAGGAGGGAACAGGAAAAGCGCTGCAGATGAACTTTTTGAACCGCGCGGATGTGCGTTTGTCTTTAATTCCCCTTCTGAACCGCGTAGGATCTGGGAGTCTCGAACTGGAGATATACTGGCAAGGACTCTCGTATGGCTCTTTCGCTCTCTTTTCAAGAGCTCAAATCTGCACTCTCTGCTGAGACATACCCAGACCTTAAGCTTTCACAACACGTTGAGGGACTTGAATTTGATTCCCGAGAAGTCACTGTTGGGAATCTCTTTGTCTGCCTCCGTGGCGAACAGACCCACGGGCACTCCTTTCTCGAAGATGTCTTCAATAAGGGAGCCGCAGCCGCGCTCGTAGAAGACCCGAAGCTGCTCCATAGCTCCCCCTTTCGAGAAAAACTCTTCCTCGTGGAAGATACCCTTCTCTCATTCCAACACCTTGCTGGCTACTGGAGAGAAAAACTTCAGGCAATTCGGATCGGAATCACCGGTTCCATGGGGAAGACAACTACCCGAGCGCTCCTCACCGCCCTCCTTCAGACACAGGGTCCTGGCACTGCCTCTCAACGCTCCTACAATAACCATGTTGGGGTTCCGTATACGATCTGCCAGGCAAACCCCTCAGACCAGTGGCTGATCCTCGAAATGGGAATGAACCATGCGGGAGAGCTCTTGGAGACGGCAGCGATCGCTCGACCTCATATCGCGGCCATTACGGGGATCGCCCCGGTGCATATCGAGTTCTTCGACGGCATCGAGGGAATTGCTCAGGCAAAACTTGAGATCGCTCGTTTTTTGCGGCCAGAAGATACCCTTATCGTCAACAGCTCTGATCCGGTTCTGATGGGAGAGCTGCAAAACCTCCTCTCAGAACGAGAGAACGAGAAGCTCCCGTCATTTCAGATCCGATCCTTCGGAGAAGACGCCTCCGGGGATTACGACCTTCATATCGAAGAAGCCACTTCACGAGGAGAAGGAGGAGCAGAGGGGGTACAGGTCTCGTTTCGAAGCATGCCCCCCTCTTTAGAACAGGAGGAGAGATTTCAGGTAACAGCTCCCGTCGTGGGAGTGCATATGGCGGGGAATATCGCGACCGCGGTGCTTGCCTCCTTCCTCGCTTTTCCACAGGCAGACAGGACAACACTGCTCCGAGGCCTTGAAAACACGGTACTTGAGGGTGGTCGGATGAAGCTCCTGTCTCAGGGAGAGCGAAGAATCATCGATGACGCCTATAACTCGAATCCGAAATCACTTCTTGCGGCGCTCCAGGTTTTTAAAGAGATGAGAAAACCGGAAGAACGAACAGCCCTTATCCTCGGAGATATGGCGGAACTCGGAGACGCCAGTGAGCAGTATCACCGAGAGTGTGCAGAAGAGATCTCGTTGCTCTCTCCAGCACTTCTCGTAACGGTCGGGGAGTATGCACACCTCTTTGCTGACGGTGTGAGCGACGAGACTCTCCACATCCACCGGAGGGAGATTCCCTCTGACAACGAAAAGAGAGAGCTATTTTTTCAAGAGATCCTCACACAACTCGAGAACAAAGAGATATCTTTTCTTCTCGTGAAAGGATCACGCTCGGTCTCGCTAGAGAAGATTATCCGCTTTGTAATATCTGAGTCATAAGGAGATTACTTGTATGCCGGTACGAAAAATAGTGCTGCTTATTCTCTTTCTCTTCAGTTATGGAGAACTCTCTGCCGAAGAGAGCGCGCCATTACTTTCTCGGTTCACAGACTATACCGTTGAAAACATGAAGGGAGACTCAATCCCCCTCTCTACCTATAGAAGGAAGGTCATCTTAGCAGTGAATACCGCCACGCAGTGTGGGTTTACTCCACAGTTCAGTGACCTTGAAGAGCTCTATCAGAACTACAAAGAACGTGGATTTTTGGTTCTTGGATTTCCAAGCAACGACTTTGACAACCAAGAACCCCTCGAAGGGGTAAAACTCGTCGATTACTGTCGAAAGAACTTTGGAGTAACTTTTCCTCTTTTCAAGAAAGGGTCTGTCCGAGGGGAAGAGATACAGCCCGTCTACAGCTTTCTGACCCGCCGAGGAAAGAAGGAACTCCAGGGGCCAGTCGAGTGGAACTTCGAAAAGTTTCTTATCTCTCGAGAAGGAAAAATAGTTGCTCGATACGGTTCATTTACAAATCCACTCAGTGGAAAAGTTCGAAAAGCAGTGGAAAAGCTTCTTGAAGAGTAACGGGTTCTCTTGATGATTTATCGGACTACGCGAAATAAAACTATCGTAGCTGCCGTTCTTGCTCTCTCTATCTCCGCATGCGGAGTGCTAAAAGGTGGAGAAGCAGAGAGTTCAAGCTTTCTGCCTTTTGATGATGAACTGGTAGAGATGCGCGAACGAGCTCCCTTTCATGGAATCTGGTATCGCGACAGGGCAGAATTTGCTCTTCTGAAGCAAAAATATCATAAGCTGGTAATCCTTCCGGTAAATACTCATCCAGTTGAAGAAACGCTTTCTCGCCACCGTTTTCTTGGGAAGGACGCCATTGCAGAACGGATCGAAGAAGCACGAGAGATGGCTCGCTATATGCGGCAAAAGTTCATCGCTGCAATCCGTGCTGATAAAGAGCACCAAATCGCAGTTGTTGACACGGTCACCCCCGATACCTTTGTCCTTGAAATCGCTCTTGTTGATATCGTTCCAACAAATGGCGTCGTAAACTTCGCCAGCACAACGGCAAGCTTCTTCGTGCCAGGAACTGGAACACTGAAATACCTCGGAACTGGCTCAATAGCCATTGAAGGGATTCTCCGTGAGGGCGCTACCGGGCGACCGCTGGTGGCATTTAAGGATAGAGAAGTTGACAAGACAACTCCCTTTACCGTCCGAGACTTTCAACAGTACGCTCACATCCGAGAAGCGATAGAAGAGTGGGCCGAGCAGTTTGCAGAGCTTGCTCGAACTCCCCTTACTCACCGAGTAGAAGACTCTTCCCCCTTCTCACTGAGCCTCTATTGAGAGAACTATCGGCAACCGTTACCGATAACTCCGGCTGATGATATTCGAACGTCGCCACTGGTCATTATGAAACTGGTGAATGACCTGATGATACCAGGTACTTGGTGTGCCATTCAAACGAGGGATACCGTAGCTCACGTAGTACTGTTCTGGCCATTCATCTCTTCCGGAAGTTTGAGGAGTTAACGGCAGAACGATATCTGGACGCACAACGGTCTGACCATCAACTTCCTGAAGCGCAGACCCAACGAGGAGAAACTGTTGTTTCCTATTATGCGGAGACGACTGAAGGTGGGAAACTTCAAGCGTTGCTACCGTTGTCTCATTCGTCTCAAGACTATTCCCTCGCAGTCGTATTTCTTCATCACGAATAAAAGGATGGCTTTGAGGTGACTGTATCGCACGCCATGAGCTCTCCATTGGCCGCGGATCCAATACCCAGATTGCTCCACAACGGTTGGCACCAAGCGCGCACGATTGTCGATCACGGAGTCCCACAACAATCTCTTGCTCTCCGTCAGAATCAAGGTCAGCAAACCGCACAGGCTCTTGCATTAAGCCAAACTGGAGATGAGGCGGAAGAACAAGGCGACGGAGAAGGGAGAGTCGATCTCCTGGATTTCGAGTGGCAGGTCCCTCACTAATTTTGTAGTGATAGAGCCGTGATGAAGCACTTCCTGGTGCTGCCACCAGGAAATCTTCTCCGTGTGATGCAGTATACGCCCCAAAACGATCTCCGGAGAGAAGTCCTTGCAGTTCGTATGCTCGCTCTACATCGCCAAAGATATCTGATTGATAAATAAGTGCTTTTCCTGGCGCAGTAGGAGAAGAAGATGGGAGGCCAACGAGAAGCTCAGGACGACCATCAAAATTTATACTCGGCAGTAGGCTCATTCCAGATCCACCGAATCCAAGCGGCTGCCCAGCATTTCGATACCGAGCAGGAAGCCCAATTGCCGCATACGACGGTACAACCGTATGATACCGAAAGGAAGACTCTCGTCCCTCTATATACTCCTCCCCCTGATACGCCGCCGAAGGACACCCCCCGATAAGGACATCCATCTCCTCTGAATACGAATTCGGCAGCGCGGTAAGGGTACAACCATAGGCCGCAAACGGTGATGGACCACGCCCTCCGAGCGTTGAAGGAACCTGCTCTGCTCGAAGAATTCGAAGATTTCCACCCTCTGAGCTTAACTGGAGCACAACAGCTCCAGCACCATAGAGCGTCCCGTGCTGTGGATCTTCATGCCGGGCTCCTGGTGCTCCGATAAGCAACTCTGGAATGCCATCACGATCAACATCCGGAACAGAAAGAATCGACTGTCCGAGAAGAGCACCGTGACTCCCAAAGATCTGTGCGCCATCATAGGAGAAGAGCTCTTGAGGAGCGCCGAGAAGGAGACTTGATCCATCGATGATACTCACCGTGCCATCATTATTCGGTTGAGGATAACGAGGATTCGCGAGAGCAACTTCCGGAAAGCTGTCCCCGTTCAGATCGTGAAGAACCTTGAGCACGGTACCGAGTCTTTTTCCTGGATCAGTAGGTATCCACCTCAGATCTGGTGCGGCAGAAAGAGAGCTGCGGTCACGAAAAGGGCCAAAACGAACAGAGAGTTCGCCGTTGCGCTGTGGCCCTCCTTCAGGGGCACTGAGAAGAATATCGATATTTCCATCGTTATTGAGGTCCGCAATATCGTAGACATCCCCCTCGCTCGCCGGAAAAGCGTAGGCGAAGACCGACTTTGCCTCGACCCGAAAGTCATCGAGGTAATAGCCACTTCCCTGTGGGAAGACTCCACGGAGACGAAACTGAGGCCACTCACCTAACTCCTCCGGATAAAAAGTTGCCGAGATCGGAGTCCAATAGTCGCCGGATGTTACCTGATGAAGATCAATCTGTCGTAACAACTTCCACGACTCATCTACTCGACTTGAAGTATCACGTGATTCAAGTTGGAGCGAATAGGGACCTGAACCACTTACCTTGAGTGAGATCTGGATGACCTTTCCATCGTTCTGTACCGGACCAAAATCAATCGGCTGTGTTTGAAGATCAAAGTGAAATGCCTGTCCGATACTCCCATTTCTCGGAGTCAGACGAAGTACCCGTCCGCTCCCAGCTCTGTTGAGATCTTCAAGAAAGCTCGGCGTGATTACCCGCAATCCATCCCACTTCTCGGTATCAAGAGAATCGAACCGCTCAATAAAAGGAAGTTGCGCAAGTGTGGAAGAAGAGTCCGGTGCGGTAACACACGACTGGCGTGAGGCATGACTGGTAATGGATCCTTGGGTCAACGATGTCATGGGGAAAGGGGCACTTGAAAAGGAGATGGCACGAGCAGACATCAAATGTTGATCGCTCATTACATGATTTGCAGAAAAGTTATGCCCGAGCTCATGCGCAATGACGGCAGAAGAAATAGTATCCGGAATCTTATTCTGCGGATAAATGCGCCCCCAGTTCCTCGGATAGTACGTCGTTATTCCAAACGCCAACGGATCTCGCTCAAGACAGGTTCGACCAAGCCAAGCCGCTCCCGCAGCCCGGTCTGTCCCCGAATTCATGGAGAGATACGCGATATCAGCGTCCGTCATTAAGAGCGCCTGATCGGTATCACCGAGAATCGGCTTGTAGTGCTGATGCCACTGGTTTTGCAACCACTGTAAGGCCTCAGTGGTTGTCTGGTCCTGACACCCGATTCCCCGGCGCACGAGGATTACGGCTCCGAGTCGAGTACTGAGTTGTACCTGCCGATAGGTGAGATCTACCTCGGCCATGATCGTTTCAAGGGCGTCGAGAAGCGCCGTATTATCCCGCTCAAATCGCTGGACATAGACACATTCATCAACGAGCAGGGCGACATCGACTCCTGGGTAAGAGCTACTTCCCTGTGCGACCCCACCGCCACCACCAGGAAGAGAAGAAAGAGGCTCTTCACGTACAGCGTCCGAAGTCGAAATACCGTGCTCATCGCCACCGTGGTGATGAGAGTCATTTCCACACTGCACCTCGTACGGCAGCTCGTCCGGACTATCAAGGGCTGAGATGGGTACTTCTTGAGCAATGGCATCGGTGATCGTGTAGTGCTCACCCGCCTCACTGCGAAACGTCCCCCTCCCCCGGCTGTCGAGAAGTCCGTGTCCAGAAACCTCACCACCGCCCGGGAGCTCATACCGATCAAGCACCCGAAAGCGGAGCCCCTCCGTTGCCGGCAGACTCCTGCCACTCACCCCATCAAGGAAAACAAAATCTGAGGAACGAACGGAATACCATCCCTCCTCGGAGGAAAGAGCCTCTGCCCACACGGCACTCACGCAACAGAACACCGCGGGAACCAAAGATAAAGGTATAAATTTCAAGATATTACGCATACAACGTCCCATTGAGCTGACTTCATCACCGTGTTATGGGGGGAGAAGCAGCTTCTATGCCATGAAAAAAATCAGGACAGACATCCCGGGGACGAATTTTAATTTTAATTTTGGAGACGGCACTCCTAAAATATGATATATTTTGGGAGTATGTATCCCAGAATCTTACATGCATCTGAGAGTCGGTCGTTTTTCCTGTTTGGACCTCGGGGCACGGGAAAGTCGTCCTGGTTGCGGCAACAGTACCAAGAGGCCACTTACATCGACCTGCTGGATGATGGGGTTTACCGATCCCTCCTGGCGAAACCGGAAAGGTTGCAAACACTTATCCCTCCAGAACAACGCAGTGTCGTTATTGATGAGGTTCAACGAATTCCAAGTCTTCTCAACGAAGTTCACCGACTTATCGAGACAAAGTCCATACAGTTTGTCTTGAGCAGCTCAAGCGCCCGCTCACTCCGACAACAAGGGGTGAATCTTCTGGCAGGTCGAGCTTCAACTCGTTATATGCATCCCCTCACGGCTCTCGAACTTGGCAAGGATTTCTCCGTTGAACGAGCCTTGCAATACGGCCTTATGCCAGAGATCTGGGATGGAGCCGATGAGGAAGACTACCTAAAGAGTTATATTACCACCTACCTGAAAGAGGAGGTCCAGCAGGAGGGACTCGCCAGAAATCTCGGCACCTTCTCTCGATTTCTGGAGACTGCCTCTTTCTCTCAAGCATCTCCCCTCAATGTAAGTGAGATCGCTCGCTCCGTTGGAGTAAGTAATAAGACTGCTGAGAGTTATTTTTCAATCCTAGAAGATCTCTTGCTAGCTGTTCGCCTTCCCGTTTTTCAGAAGCATGCAAAGAGAGACCTGTATCGCCGTGCAAAGTTTTACTTTTTTGATACTGGTATATTTCGCTTTCTCCGACCAAGAGGTCCTCTTGATTCTCCCGAGTTCATTGATGTTGCCGCGCTGGAAACCCTCTTATTTCAGGAAACACGCGCCATAAATGACTACCAAGCTCTCGGCTATGATTTTTTCTACTGGAGAACGAGAGATCAAAAAGAAGTCGACCTTATTCTGTACGGTGAACGTGGATTGCACGCCTTCGAAATAAAGAGAGCATCACAGATCCGAAAAGCCGATCTGAATGGACTACAAGCATTCCGAGAAGATTATCCGATGGCAAAGGCATACCTCCTCTTCGGAGGTGCGCAGCGAGAATATAGAGATGGAATCGAACTGATTCCCTATCAAGAAGCCATACAAGAACTCTCACAGATGGTAGACCCCAGCGTTGCATAAAAATTTGCCCGTAGACTGCTTTGCTCCCACAATAGCAGCACATCTTGAAACTTTGATCGAGTTTTTAGACCTCACT
>JALEGQ010000115.1 GCA_022763385.1 bacterium | reverse complement strand
ACACCCGGGGCATGATAAAACGCCGGGGGAAATGATGGTGGAAGTTGAAATCTCTTTCCGTCAAAGAGATGCACCGCACCGTTAAGACCGGAAAAAACGACGGCATCCCACTCGGGAATGAGCGCCGACATCTCTCCCCGTACTCCGAGATCTTTCAACTGACGCACCTTTCCCTGAAGAAGAGCCTGAAAGGCTTGTGAGACCTTCGGGGAAAAATAGGGGAAAAACTCCTTCGGGAGCATCGGCTGAGAAAATGGCAGAAGAAGATCACCGACCGGAGAGGGTGAACGAGGAACGAAAAAAAGCCCCCGGCGTTTGATCCCCTTACCGAACTCCCCTTCAAAATGAGACGAGGAAGCCCCCCTCTCGGGGACGATCAATGCGAGATCAAGTTCAACTGGATGCTGAGACAGGTGTCGAAGCAGGAGGGAGTCTGAGCTCGACGGATCGAAGAGCGACAGGTCTCCCACCCAGAGGACCTCAAGAGAATCCCGCGCTCTTGACCCATGTTCTCTCACTTCATCTCTCCTCAAGCCCGTTCCACAGTATACAACAGGGTTCCCCCAAAAAAGGGGGAAATCAAGCCGTTGTCGCTTCTTGAGAAAAAAATTACTCTACTATCTCGACCATAAAAATGCCTCAACCGTTCATGAAGAAGTCCTCAAAACGCACGCCGTCCGAGAAGGAAGCCATCGTCATTCGAGGGAGTTCGAAAACTCTCGGCGAATTTGACTCCCCGGCTGAGCGAAGCGAGTACATCGATGGGGTATGGGCTCGAGTCTCTCCAGCTCTTCACAACCACGCCTTGGCTGGAGTCCTCCTGCTGATCACGACCGCCATCGCTCTCATCTGGGCGAATTCGCCGTGGGCCCACAGTTATGAAACGGTATGGCACACCAAGCTTGGATTTTCATTCGGCACCTTTTCACTGAAGTACTCTCTGCAACACTGGATTAACGACCTCCTCATGGCGTTCTTCTTTTTTGTGGTCGGACTCGAGATAAAGCGTGAGGTGATGGCCGGAGAGCTCTCTACGATCGGCAAGGCCCTCCTCCCGGTAAGTGCCGCGATCGGAGGAATGATCGTGCCGGCGCTCTTTTATATTCTCTTCAACATCAATACCCCTTACCACCAGGGATGGGGAATCCCGATGGCAACTGACATCGCTTTTGCACTCGGGATCTTGAGCCTCTTTGGGAGTCGAGTGCCAGCATCACTAAAGATCTTCCTCGCGGCCCTCGCCATTGCAGATGACATTGGAGCAGTGCTCGTCATTGCCCTCTTCTACACGGAAGGACTAGAGGTCCTCAAGGTGGTCAGTGGCTTCGGTTTTCTCGGCATCCTCGCGCTCTTTAATGTTATTGGAGTTCGCTCCTCCCTCCTCTATCTCATCGTAGGAGTGTGCGGACTCTGGCTCTCATTCCTGCTCTCCGGAATCCACCCCTCGGTAGCAGGGGTACTTGCTGCGTTTAGCATCCCGGCTCGAAGAAAGCTCAATGCGCCTGCCTTCCTTCTCGCCGTAAAGCCACAGATGGAAACCTTCGAAACCGAGTTTCGTGACAACCGCCCGAGCCAACGCTCCCCATTTCTCGACAGACACCAGCTGCACGCCATATTTCAATTAGAGAGCGCCTACAAAGCGGCGACCCCTCCACTGCAGAGAATGGAGAACCGACTCCATCCGTGGATTTCATTCGGAGTCATGCCTCTGTTTGCTCTCGCGAACGCTGGAGTACAGATGAACCCCTCAAGCATGGCGAACCTCTCCTCTCCCCTCTCTCTCGGCATCATCGTAGGTCTCTTTTTCGGGAAGCAGCTTGGAATATTCTCTTGCGCCTACATCACCGTGCGACTCGGGCTTGCATCACTCCCGGCCGGAGTCAACTGGAAGATGATTAGCGCCGTGAGCTGCCTGGGAGGGGTCGGGTTTACGATGTCACTTTTCATCTCAACCCTCGCATTCTCCGACAACCCGCACGCCCTCGAATCGGCGAAGCTGGCCATCCTTGTCGGTTCACTCATCAGTGGACTCACCGGCTCTGTCATCCTCCTCTTCTGCCGTCATTCGGAGGAGCATCATATCTCCGAAGAAGAGGCCGAGAAAAAGATCACCGACGACAAAGCCCTCGCCGATGAAGAGGAAGAGAGCACGCGTCCCTTTATCCCATCTTCAGACTGAATAAGCCTAGGCTCTGTCGGAAAAGGAGTCCGTGGCGAGGTTTTTCAGGTGTTCGAAGATGCGACGAGGAGGACGCGGCAGATTCGGACAGATGGGAAACCGCAGTAGGACTCCTTTTCCGACAGAGCCTAACTTCGATACTCCCCAAACACAGAGCGGAGGGCGTCACTGATCTCTCCAAGGGTTGCATTCGCTTTTACCGCGCTGAGGATCTCGGGCAGAAGAGGATCTCCACCCTTTGCGGCACGAACAACCGCCCGAAGCCGCTGCTGCACGACTTCACCGTCCCGCTCCGAACGGACCCTTCCGAGCTTTTCCTTCTGCTCCTCCTCCTTCTTCGGGTCTACCTTCAACACCGGCACATCTCTGTGCTCCTCTTCCTCGTAGGCATTCACTCCAACCACCCGCCGCTCTCCCTTTTCAAGAGCACGCTGATGTTCATACGCGGCCTTCTCTATCGCATCCTGGGGATAGTGCGCTGCTATCGCCGACACCATACCACCAAGAGCATCGATTCGCTCCAGCTCTGCAAAAACTTCACGCTCAAACCGATCCGTCCATTCTTCCATGAGGTACGAACCTCCGAATGGATCCACCGCGGCATCCACCCCTGCCTCCTCGGCAAGCACCTGCTGAGTTCGGAGGGCGAGCGTGGCACTCTCTTCGGTCGGAAGACCAAGCGCCTCATCAAATCCATTCGTGTGAAGAGACTGAGTCCCTCCCAGCACCGCGGCCAACGCCTGTACCGTCGTTCGCACGACGTTGTTCATCGGCTGCTGCGCGGTGAGCGTACTTCCGGCAGTCTGAGTATGAAATCGCAGCATCATCGAACGAGCTTCTTGTGCTCCGAACCGCTCCTTCATGATCTTTGCCCAGATCCGGCGAGCAGCTCGAAACTTGGCAATTTCTTCCAAAAAGTCACTGTGCCCGTTAAAGAAGAACGCAAGTCGATTCGCAAAGCTATCAAGTGAGAGTCCCTGTGAGAGCGCTGCCTCGACATAGGCGATCGCGTTGGCAAAGGTAAAGGCGAGCTCCTGCACCGCCGTACTGCCCGCCTCTCGGATATGATATCCGGAGATACTGATGGTATTCCACTGGGGGACATGCTGAGTACAAAACGAAAACATATCCGTAGTAATTTGCAACGCTCCTTCTGGCGGAAAGATGTAGGTTCCTCGAGCGATATACTCTTTTAGAATATCATTCTGAGTCGTCCCTCGAATCTTCGAAAAAGGGATCCCCCTCTCCTCTGCCACCGCGAGTAAAAAACTGAGCAGAATAGCTGCCGTTGAATTAATCGTCATTGACAGAGAAACTTCTTCCAACGGAATTCCATCCAGAAGTTCCCGCATGTCAGCAAGTGTTGCGAGGGAAACCCCCACCTTTCCCACCTCACCCCGAGCAAGTGAATGGTCCGGATCACGCCCCATCTGAGTCGGAAGATCAAACGCCACACTCAGCCCCGAGCTCCCTCGAGCAAGAAGCAATTTATAGCGCTCGTTCGTTTCCTTCGCAGTACCAAAGCCAGCATACTGCCGCATGGTCCACCGACGGCTGCGGTACATCGCTTCGTGAATCCCTCGGGTGTAGGGGTACTCACCGGACCGCTCATCCAAACGTCCCCCCTCTTCACGAGAATCCCGTGGTCTAGCACCGTAATGAGCCTTCACTTCCAAACCGGAAGGGGTTAGGAACTTTTTCTTTCGCTCTTTCACTTCTACACCCCTCTCTCTATGCTTACGGGACACGCCCCCAACGAAGATACAGTGTGAGCGGAATGGAGCCCTCGTGCAATTCTGTTTTCTGAACGAGAGATGAGGAGGAAGGCTATGAAAAAGCCGGAAAAAGGTCAGAGAGAAGAAAACGGCAGAGACCACGAACGTCGCTCACTCCAGGAACTCTCAGAAAAACGTCGCCGCGCGCGAGAAGGAGGGGGGAAGGATCGGCGAGACAAGCAACATGCGGCGGGAAAGAAGACGGCAAGAGAGCGGATTGAGCTGCTGGTAGATCCCGGAACTTTCGTTGAGTTTGATGAATTCGTAACCCACCGTTGTGAGCAGTTCGGCATGAGAAACGAAAAGATTCTCGGTGATGGTGTTGTTACGGGGCACGCGAAGGTACATGGCCGAACTATTTTTCTCTTTGCGCAGGACTTCACGGTCTTTGGAGGCTCTCTCGCAGAAGGTCATGCCAAAAAAATCTGTAAAGTAATGGATATGGCCATAGAAAATGGTGCACCACTGATAGGCCTCAGTGACTCTGGTGGAGCCCGCATCCAAGAAGGGGTTGAGAGCCTCGCTGGGTATGCTGATATCTTCTATCGCAACGTACAGTGCTCGGGAGTCGTGCCCCAAATCTCGGTGATTATGGGCCCCTGCGCAGGTGGAGCAGTCTACTCTCCCGCAATTACAGACTTTATCTTTATGGTAGAAGAAACGAGTCACATGTTCATCACCGGGCCTGACGTGATAAAGACGGTTACTCACGAACAGGTGACCAAAGAAGAGCTCGGCGGAGCAGCCACCCATGCAACGAAGAGCGGAGTCACTCACTTTACTGCTCAAGACGAAGAAGAATGTCTGCAACAGGTCGGTGAGCTTCTCTCCTTCCTCCCTCAGAATAACACCGAGGGCTCTCCTCGGATTCCGTGTTCAGACCCTGCCATTCGAGAAGAGCCACTCCTCACTGAGCTTGTTCCGGAAGACGCTAACAAACCATACTGCATGAAGGAACTCATTTATCTTATCAGTGATGACGCCGTGTTCTTTGAGACCCAGCCTCACCATGCGAAGAATATTGTTACGGGATTTCTCCGCCTCGATGGAGAGACGATTGGGGTCGTCGCAAATCAGCCCGCAGTACTTGCTGGATGCCTCGACATCGCAGCGAGCGCCAAGGCCGCTCGCTTTGTGCGGTTCTGTGACTGCTTTCAGATTCCCTTGCTGACTATCGTCGACGTCCCCGGTTTTCTTCCAGGAGTCTCCCAAGAACACGGTGGAATTATCAAGCATGGAGCCAAGCTTCTCTATGCCTTTGCAGAGGCGACCGTACCGAAGGTAACCCTCATTACTCGGAAGGCATACGGTGGCGCATACGATGTTATGAGCTCGAAACACCTCCGAGCAGATGTGAATCTTGCCTTTCCGACCGCAGAGGTCGCCGTCATGGGAGCTCAGGGAGCGGTTGAGATCATCTTTCGAAAGGAACTACAGGGGCTAACGGGAAAGGAGTACGAGAAGCGCCAGCAAGAGCTCGTTTCGGAGTACTCCTCAGCCTTTCTCAATCCGTGGCAAGCAGCCGCACGAGGGTTCCTCGACCGCATTATTGAGCCACAGAAAACGAGGTATGAGCTGATTACCTCATTTCAACTGCTCAGGGGGAAAAGGTCTGTTCTGCCAGAACGAAAACATGGCAATATCCCGCTGTAGCCGACAAAAGAGGAAAAGACATGGAGCCTACCTATCCCCGTATTGATGGCATCCCATTTGTCATTGACTCCTTTCAACCGGAAGCCGCCACCAGCGCCGAACCGACTCAGACTCAAATTGCGGCGATTGCACTGGCGCTTTCGTTGACAGAAGAAGATGCTCATCACCCCACCCAACAGGTGCGGGGAACTTGGGGAAAGAAGAAGCGAGAGAGAAAAGTGTGAGATGGCGAAGAGATATCAGATAGCCATTGGTGAAACCGTATTCGAGGTAGACTTCCTTTCGAAGAAGGGGCGAGAGATATCCTTCCTCATCGGAGAAAAGCGATACGACGTTCAGATCACCGCACCGTCTAGAGGAGCTGGGGGCACCGCCGCTCGAGAGCTCCGTGCCTCTTCTTCTCCTCTGCGGGGAGCTCCTGCTCGGCAGGGGCAGGCCGCCCCTTCTCCGACTTCTGAGGATCTGCTCGTTGCTCCGATGCCAGGACTTGTGGCCTCTCTCCTGGTCTCCGAGGGGCAAGTAGTTCATCCCGGAGAGAAGATCGTCATCCTCGAAGCGATGAAGATGGAAAACGCTGTTACGGCAGAGCGAGGCGGAAAGATCAAAAAAATTCATGTGAAAGAGGGGGCGCAGGTTGAAGCCAATGCTCCGATCGTGACATTCTGTAACACGGTTTAGGGGCTCATGCTCTCTGGTTTTCACCGCACTCGATCACACGATCTATCATGGCAAGAATACAGAAACAGTTCGTTATCGGAGCCGTTGCGGCTGCTCTCATTATAGCAGTACTCGGGCTCACAAAGTTTCTTCAGGTTCGGGCAGCCATCGCAGAACACTCACAGATGGGGCCTCCACCTCAAGCGGTCACCACCCAGGTGGTGCAGAAGATCGAGTGGGAGAAGACCCTCTCCGCTATCGGAGAGCTCACCCCCATCCGCGGAGCCAATCTTGCCTTTGAGGCGCCCGGGATCGTACAGAACATCGCCTTTGCCCCGGGACAGCGAGCAGAAAAAGGGGAACTCCTGGCTCAACTTGATGTAGAGATCGAGAAATCCCAACTTCAGAAAGCGGAGGCAGAACTCAAGCTTGCACAGCAAGAATTTCTTCGGTTTGAACGACTTATCTCTCAGAATGCGACCTCTCGATCCGACTACGAAGGTCGAGCAGCAGAGCAAGCGGCGAAAAGTGCAGAAGTCGCCTCACTTCGGGCTACGATAGACCGAAGAACCCTTATCGCCCCTTTTTCCGGAACACTTGGGACACAGCAGGTCGCGCTTGGGGAATATGCACCGGCTGGGAAGAGTATCATCAGTCTTATTGATCTCTCCGAGCTGTATATCGATTTCTCTCTTCCGGAGCGCTATCGCAAAAAGGTCAGAGTCGGCATGCCACTTCGGTTTCGCTCGGAGGCTTTTCCGAAGAAAGTGTTCCGTGCAGATCTCACCTCTATTGATCCGCTCATTGAGCAAGAGACGAGAAATATGAGACTTCAGGCAAAGACCGAGAATACAAACGGCGCCCTTCTCCCCGGGATGTTCGTGTCGGTCGAAGTCGTCCTCCCCCATCGACCACGCTTGATATCAGTACCAACCTCAAGCATACAGTTTGCCCCCTACGGCAATACCGTCTATGTGGTCCAAGAAATCGAAAAGGAAGATGGAACTAAATATACCGGCGTTCTACCGAGAAACATTCGAACCGGTCCTGAAAAGGGAGACAAGATCGCCATCACTGCGGGACTTGAAGAAGGAGAAACGATCGTTACCTCCGGCACATTCAAGCTTTTTCCAACCGCGCCGGTCATTATCAACAACGAAGTAACTCCCTCTGATTCCTTTAACCCCGAACCACCCAACACCTGAGTCTGTATGAAATTTACTGACATTTTCATCTCGCGACCGGTGCTCGCGATCTGCCTCAACATCTTTCTTCTTGTTGCTGGCTACCAGTCGCTCCAATCACTCACCGTTCGTCAGTATCCTCGGACAGATGTCGCCGTAGTAAAGGTTACGACAGCATACATCGGAGCAAGCGCAGACCTCGTCCGTGGCTTTGTGACCACCCCCCTTGAACGAGTCATCGCAAGTGCCGACGGAATCGAATATCTTGAATCCACCAGCGCTCAAGGGCTGAGTACGATCCAAGCCCGATTAAAATTGAACTACGATGTCAATAACGCCCTAACCCAGATTCAAGCAAAGGTCGCTCAAGTTCGGAATGATCTCCCGATTGAGGCTGAAGCTCCGACCATTGATATTGAGAGCGCCGACAATCGATTCGCATCGCTCTACCTCAGCTTCTACTCCGAATCTCTCCAACAAAACGAGATCACCGACTATCTCCTTCGGGTCGTTCAGCCGAGGCTTTCCTCTGTAGAAGGGGTCCAAAAGGCTGAAATTCTCGGAGCAAGAACATTCGCAATGAGAATCTGGATTGATCCAGTGCGGCTCGCTGGCGCTGGACTGAGTGCCAGTGACGTGAAGCAGGCACTCCAGAAGAACAACGCACTTGCGGCCGTAGGCTTTACGAAGGGAAACATGACGACGGTGGATCTCACCGCCAATACCGATCTCAGCACCCCGGAAGAGTTCGAAGAACTCGTCGTTAAGCGGAATGGGAATTCCGTCATTCGTCTCCGAGATGTCGCTGATGTTGTACTCGGAGCAGAGACCTACGACGAGTCGGTCCGGTTTAACGGAGAGACCGCCGTTTTTATGGGGATCTGGTCACTGCCCAACGCCAATTCAATCGATGTCATCAAGAGAGTTCGTGAAGAGCTTCCCAAAATTGAATCGAGGCTTCCAGGTGGGTTAAAGCTCGGCATCCCCTACGACTCAACAGCCTACATAAATGACGCTCTCCGAGAAGTTTCAACCACCCTCGCTGAGACCGTCATACTCGTTATCATCGTTATCTTTCTCTTTCTCGGCTCCCTTCGTGCCGTCGCCGTTCCAGTCGTTGCGATTCCCCTCTCACTCCTCGGAGCGATGACCATCGTGCTCTTCATGGGGTTCAGCATAAATCTCCTGACCCTGCTCGCCATGGTTCTCGCAGTCGGACTGGTCGTCGATGATGCCATCGTAATGCTAGAGAACGTCGAGCGGCATATCAGGGAAGGGATGAGACCAAAGGCAGCCGCCTATCGTGCAGCTCGAGAGCTCGCAGGACCTACCATTGCCATGACTATTACCCTTGCTGCGGTATACACTCCCATTGGATTGCAGGGCGGTCTGACCGGAACTCTTTTTCGAGAGTTTGCCTTTACCTTGGCAGGGGCGGTCCTCGTCTCTGGAATTGTTGCCCTTACCCTTTCACCCGTCATGTCAGCACTTTTGTTGACGCAGGAAACCAAGCCAAATCGGCTACAGAGATTTATTGAAGAGAAGTTTGAACGACTGCGCCAGCGGTATACTTCTACCCTTCACGGAGTTCTCCAGAACCAGAAAGCCGTTCTTACTTTTGCATTCCTTCTCGCCCTCTCTGTGATCCCGCTGTACCTCTTCTCCACTAAGGAGCTTGCCCCAAGGGAGGACCAAGGAATTATCTTCGCCATCGTTCAAGCGGCTCCAAATGCCTCGCTTGAGCAGACGGAGGCTTTCGCAAATCTCGCTCAAGACGCGTATGAATCAGTCCCGGAGTACTCAAAGAGTTATCAGTTAACAAACCCCGCCGGAGGATTCTCGGGAATGCTCCCCAAGCCATGGAGCGAGCGAAGCCGGGATGTATTTGAGATCGAACAAGAACTTTGGGGGAAAGTTGGCTCAATTCCTGGAGTCCGAATCATTCTCGCGACTCCTCCTCCCCTTCCTGGAGGAGGAGATTTCCCGGTAGAGCTCGTGATTAACTCTACTGTTGAGCCGCGAAAGATCCTTCCGTTGGCGCAGGAATTGGTGCAGCACGCAAATGAAAGCGGAGCATTCATCTTTGCTGACAGTGATCTCAAGTACGACCTTCCTCAAGCCGAATTCGTTTTTGATAGGTCAAAGGTTAATGCTCTCGGACTCACCCTTGCGGAAGTTGGAGAGCAGATCGGTGTTCTTACTGGAGGAGACTTTGTGAACCGCTTCAATATCGAAGGGAGAAGCTACAAAGTGATTCCACAACTTCAACGCAAAGATCGACTTCAGCCCGAGCAGCTACTAGACACCTACCTCCGACTTCCAGATGGTTCCCTTACTCCATTGCGTACCGTTGCTTCGCTGAAGAAAACCGTAGAGCCGCGAACACTGAATCGATTTCAGCAATTGAACTCAGCAAAAATTCAGGGAGCAATACCGCCTGGGGTCACGATAGACCAAGCACTTCAGGTCATCGAAGAGAAAGCTGCCGAGATCCTTCCGAATGACTTTTCACTCGACTATGCAGGGGAATCACGACAGCTTCGAGAAGAAGGGAACGCTCTTACCTCCTCTCTCTTCTTTGCCTTTCTCGTAATCTTTCTCGTTCTCGCCTCCCAATTCGAAAGTTTTCGAGACCCCTTTATCATTCTCTTCGGATCAGTTCCCCTGGCTCTCTTTGGCGCCTTAATACTCGTTTTTCTCGACTTTACCTCTCTAAACATCTATTCACAGGTTGGATTGGTTACCCTGGTGGGGCTCGTGGCAAAGAATGGAATTCTCATCGTAGAGTTTGCCAACGAGCTGCAAAGAGAGGGACTCGAGAAGCGAGAGGCCATCATCAAGGCGGCTGAAACACGTTTTCGTCCAGTGATGATGACCTCAGTTGCTACCGTTTTCGGACATTTTCCACTCGTGCTTGTCTCGGGACCAGGAGCTGGAGCAAGAAACAGCATCGGAATCGTACTCGTAACCGGCATGGCGATCGGAACATTTTTTACTCTCTTTGTTGTGCCTGCAGTATATCTTCTCGTTGCGCGAAAGAAGGCAACACGAGATGATCCAGAGGCTCTCATGGCGGAGGGGACAATACCATCCCCCGCCATGAGTAAGGCCGGTTAGGAGAAGGAGTCACCATGAAGATGAAAGCTGCGGTTCTTGAACAGTTTGGAAAACCGCTCGTTGTGCAAGACGTGGAGCTGGAAGAACCCAAACAAGGAGAAGTCCTCGTCAAGGTGAAGGCATGCGGCGTATGCCACACCGACCTCTATACTGCCAGTGGAGCAGATCCCAGCGGATACTGCTCATGTGTTCTCGGCCACGAAGGTGCAGGCATCGTAGAAGCCGTTGGAGAGGGAGTAACCAGTCTCTCTGTAGGAGATCACGTCGTTACTCTTTTTTCTCCTGAATGCGGGGAATGTCTTCACTGCAAGAGTGGAAAAACCAATATCTGTCTCAGTATTCGAGAACAACAAGGCAAAGGCTTTCTTCCCGACGGCACTTCTCGACTCTCTCGGATCGGCGATTCCGGAGAACCGCTCAGGCACTTTATGGGGACCAGCACATTCGCCGAGTACACCGTAATGCCCGAAGTTGCCCTGGCACGAGTTGATTCATCAGCTTCATTTGAGGCGATCTGCCTCCTCGCCTGCGGTGCCACCACCGGCATCGCAGCGGCGCTCTGGAAAGCAGACGTAGAGGAAGGATCCACCGTAGCCGTGTTTGGGGCGGGAATGGTTGGACTTGGAGCCGTTGTTGGAGCAAAACAGAAACGGGCAGAACGGATCATCGTGGTAGACCCCTCGGAAAAGCGAAGAGAAACGGCGCTCCAGTACGGGGCAACAGAAACACTCTCTGGAGGAGAGGGCGTCGTCGAGGAAATTCTTCAGATGACTGGAGGATTTGGAGCTGACTACACCTTT
>JALEGQ010000114.1 GCA_022763385.1 bacterium | reverse complement strand
GTACGTGTAGTACACTTTCGTCCTAAAAACTCGCTAAAAGCCCCAATCTGCACTACTCTTGTGGCTCTACGAACAAATTTTTATGCAACGCTGGGGTAAATAAACGGGGATGATCTGCATTTGGGCGATCTATGCTTTCCTCGCTCAAACATATTAGAGCAACGTCGCTGGTACCTGAAAGATTTCTTCGCTGATTCTTTCTACCGTTTTCGAGTTGTTTACTACTATTCCGAACGGCAAGTGGTGACGACGAACAAAATGAGTGAGTGATACTAACTCTTTCTTCTCGAGCTTCAAACCATACTTGATCTCGATCGGGAGTAGGCCAAAGCTCCCCTCGAGTATGAGATCGATTTCAGCTCCATTTTTTGTGCGAAAATAAGAGGACGCCAGTTGAGTGGCATTCGTGCACTCGATGCCCTTCAAGATCTCCTCAGTGATAAAATTCTCAAAAAGGTTTCCAAGCTTGGGATGGGTATCAAGTTGTTCCTCGTCATAGACCCGAAGGAGGGCATGAGCGAGGCCGCTATCACGGAAGCCACCCCGTGGCATCTTCATGATCGACTTCACCTGACTCTTTTCAAAATATCCGAGACGTCTCCAGACACAGGTCTTATCAACGATATCGAGATAGACCTTAACCGTTGATTCAGCCGAATCAAGCGCTCTTGCAATATCAGCCTTATTGATCAGCTGACCATTGAGAGAGGAGAGGAGAGAGACAAAGCGACGAAACTTCACGAGGTCGAGCCGGGGAAAGAGCGCTCGAATGTCCCGTTCAAGATACGTCTTAAAGTATCCATCCATCCACTTCTTCCAAAAATCAGGTGACCCGTGAGCGATAGGTTCCGGATAGCCACCCCGGAGAAACGCACTCTTCAACTCCTGGTTGGTGAGGCTCGGAGAAAGGGACTTCAGAAAGGCTATCGTATCGCCACTGATACGAGTTTCGAAGATCTGATAGAACGGACTAAGAGGCCTCTGAAAGGTTTCAGTCGCTTTCAGTGTTCCAAGTTCAACAAATGCGATTCTTCCCGCAAGAGAGTCTGATAACCCACTCATCAACTTCTCAGAACTCGAACCAGTGATAAGAAATCTCTCTCGTTCCGTTCGAGAGGCATCAATGACTCCACGGAGCGTTCGAAATATCTGAGGATATTCCTGCGCCTCATCCAATATGAGATGCCGAGGGTTCTCCTGAAAGAAAAACGTGGGATCACGCGAAACACGCTCAAAGTCATCTGGATTTTCAAGGTCGATATACTTCCAATCTGGGCGGATATGCTGGGAGAGATGGGTCTTCCCTGACTGCCGAACCCCCAATATCGCCACCGCCGGGAAGTCAAGCAGTAAGTTGTTGATTTTACTAGACAGCGATCTCTGAATACCAGACATATCTCCAGGGTACGCCTAGAATACTCTGGTGTAAACACCTGAGGAGCCAGAATCTGGCTCCTCAGGTAACGGGGCTATCGGTCCTGAATGAGTTGGACGGTGAACGGAGCACCGCCGCCGACAGCGTCGAGGGCGGTGAAGACTCCTCCTTCGGGAACAGTGACCGCACCGGTGTCGATCGCAACGGTGGTGGTGCCAGCGATGGTGACGCGGATCTGGTAGTCACCGGCGAGGATCGAGAGGTATTGGGAAACAGCTCCAAAGGGCACATCGGAGAGCACTGGGGTTTCCGCCTCGAGGTCTGCTCCTGAGAGAGTCGCGTATACGTCAACGTTTGGGGCTCCGGGAGCGGTGTGGCCGACCCGTAGCCGTGCCTGACCGGCCTCTGGCTGAGAGAGGTCGTCGATTTCAAGGATAGGGGCGATAGCGAAGACCTCCCCTTACACCCTTTTCTGAGAGGAATGGAGGTTATAGGGCACATGGAGTAAGAAAGGATGAATAATATGGTCATTCCCGTGCAAAGAGGAGTTGGAGAGAGCATGAAGATAGAGATGGGGCAGCTGGTACCGCGAGAGCCTGCCGGAGATTTTTCTACTCACGAGTGGCTTGGGGGGACCCTTGACGTCAAAAGGGTATCTGCCCATATCGCAGAGCGTGCTGCGGACCTCGTTCGAATTATTGAGGGCCCACTGGCTCTGCTTCAGGGAGACTCAGAAAGAGCAGTTGCAGCGCGTTTTGAAAGGGTCTTTGATGGACTGGGAGAGGGTTCCAACGTCACAGACACGTTGCGGCAAGAGTTTCAGGCCGTGATCGATGAACATATTGAGATCCAGCGGAAGATCCTCGCATCGGGGCACAGGACTTCTTCCGATAGTGTCTATAAAACAGATGCGATTCCGGTCTTAACTTCTCAGGGCTTTGACGGGACAAAACTCCTCCTTGACGATCTTCCTCAGGTGGACGGAGACGTCGAGAGGTGGAAGGCCTCTCCGGCAGCGCAGGGGTGGAAAAGTACCTTCGTGAACGCCTTCACCCACCAGCTCTCTCTCGAGCAGCAGCAATTTGCCGAGCGTCTCTACGATACCGTTCGCCGGCACTATCTCCTCCAGACGCTTCAGCCAATAGTAGGTGAGCGGGCCTTCTCTCAGGAAAAACTTGAGGCTCCCGACGGTGCGGCGGGGGTAGTAGAAAAACTCTGTATGAACAACGCCGAGATACGATCTTGGCTTGGCGATTCTCACATGAATACTCAGGGAGATCTCGCGCAAGAGACGTGTGAGCTGTTTGATCAGAGGGAGGGGGTGAAGCTTCTCCTTGGTAACATTAATCGCGTTTCAGCTCTCCTGAAAGAAGGAAGATATCCACCCGTTTCAACAACTCTTGACCTGAGAGAGCGACTCAACAGTGAAGCACGAGATCTGTTTCGTACTGCACTCGCCAACAGTGGGGACACCGCGAGAGCACTCGAGATCGCTGCTGATCCAGAGGAGCTCCCCTCGCTGCAGCAGGTGGCGGTCGAAGCCATCGGCGAGATCGGAAAAAGAACCCGAAAACACCTCTATACCTCCTCAGATGGAGCGGAGGAATTCACTCGCTGCTCTCCACCTCCTGCAGAGAGAGAAGCGGTACGACACCGCACCAACCGTGAAAATATCGTGATGGAGATGAGAGACACCCTCTTTCCTGATGGGAAGGCACCTCCGGAACATCTTCATGATTCCATCGGTCAGGCGCTCGCCACTTTCGGCCCAGAATCCATTCACGTCCTTCCGTCATTCGCTCCTGCCCTCGGGAAAAAGGCAGTGATCTCTCGGATGCGGCAACTCTTTCTGTATAGCGCCATTGATGGGCATGGAGCAGACAATACCGAGTATTTTCAGGGCATGAAGCTCCTCGCCAATCGACAGGTGGTGGGGATGCTGGAAGATCAGAGCACCGAGCGTAGTCCGCATGTCGGTGAGGCGATGCTATTTCTCGATGACAACGCACCACGAAATGCTTCCGGTGAGATCACTGGAGAGATCGGAGATCGTCTCAAAACGCTTTACAGAGAAAACCCATCACTCTTCCGAGGATACGAAAACAGTTACGTACAGCAATGGGGAATCGCGTAGTACTCTCCTCCTTGAGATTGGAGTTGAAAAATACGTAAAAACGACCCCCCCTACATCCGCTGAATGGAGGCACCCTACGCTGAGATCTCCCCAACGAGACGCGGCAACTGCTCAATAAGATATGCCGGTAGAAACTTCGCGGAGGATCGGTTTTCTCTCTCAACTTTTTGAGGAGGGGCAAGGTTGAGGGCGATGCCGAGCCGGAGGTCATACTGCTCACAGTAGGTGGTAACACTGGAGAGCTGAGAGAGCTTATTACGGGAAGAGGCCTTGACCTCCAGAGGAATGACATCACCAGAGGTCCGAGTGATAAAGTCGATCTCGTAGTTTCTCTCTCTATATCCGGAAATTTCCCCTTCAAGAAACACCAAGGAGGTCGCAATAAAGTTTTCGAGAAGACCTCCAAGCGCCTTCTTTGTCTCACTACTCGAACTCTCAAGGAGCGGAAGGGGGCGAGAGCCGTAACGAAATTCTTGGGCAATCCCCACATCAAAAAGATATCGCTTCGGGTGTAGATTTTTCTCGGGTTGATTCCCTCTCTGCTCAGCAGAAAGTACGAGGTCCCAGTCTTCAAGTTGTGCAAAGAGCTGGGGCACTGATTTGTATCCAGGTTCACTGGAACGAACAACCTGAGTGAATTTACTCGGTGACCCCAGATGCTGCCCCACCGACCGAAATGCTCGCCACATATCATTGGCCTTCTCTGCCCCATATCGAAGCGCAAAGTCATTCCGAAAACCCTCGGTAATGGAGCTCCTTGTCGTGCGCCAGTCTTCTTTCGAGACCGCATCTAACACCACCTGCGGCAGCCCTCCTCTGGTGAAGTATGCTCCAAGCTCCGCCATCAATTCACGATGCGCTGCAGAAGAGGCAGTATCTCCAAACCGATACGTATGAAGGTAGTCTAAAAGAGAATCTCTTCTGTGCGCCGCAAGATACTCCTCAAAGGTTAGAGGCCGCAAAACGATCTCTCGAACCCTTCCTACTGGATATCGATCACGGAAAAAATCAGACATCATTGAACCGCTTAAAATGACGGTGGTGTTCTTCCAACGCTCCTTCATAAACCGGACATAGCGGCCGAGTTCCGCGCTGTTTTGTGCCTCATCGATAAAGAGCATTGACCCTTCCGGTCGAAATTCATACCGAAAGCGAAGCAGCTCCTCGAACTCCTCAAAGCTGGTCGTTTCATCGATGCGATCGGTACACTGTCGATCTTCCTGCAGATTGATTTCTACGCAACGATCTCGCCCCTTCAAAAGGTGCTGAATGAGGGTCGTCTTCCCCACCTGACGGGCACCAGAAACGATAAGCACCTGTTTATGCTCATCATCTCTATGAATATGAGAGAGAATCTCTTCGCCAGCCTTGCGTGAGAGAAACATCGTATCCTCCCCGGTCTCGATTTGACTTGAATTATAGCACAAATCTTCCAGTTTTCAATTGTTTTCTGGAGTAAATTCTCCAATTATCAGGTCTTTTACCGAGAACATACCCAATAACAGTAGTGTCCGGTTAACTTTTTTCAGCCAATCTCAAGATAAAGCAACAGGTTAGACTATTTTGGAAGTGGCATTGCCCCTCAGGGGGCTCTTTGGGGGTGAAGACAAGTAACCATTCAAAAAAACGACATCCCCGATCAGGGGATGACAAGAAAGGAGATCTTCTTCTATCG
>JALEGQ010000113.1 GCA_022763385.1 bacterium | reverse complement strand
TTTAAGATGGCTCCGATCCACCACCACTTCGAGCTGAAAGGGTGGTCAGAACCAAAGATCATCGTCCGCTTCTGGATTATCTCCATCGTCCTGGCGATTATCTCGCTGTCGACCCTGAAGATTCGGTAAGGTGGCGCATGCTGCTCACCTCCTTTTCCGACAGAGCCTAATTACAGGCAGTACTTCCGGGGACCGTTTTCTTGAGGACTCCGGAGATGCAGTTTCCGAGGCTGACGACGAGGTCGCCAGCTTCGTAGATGGGGTTCCCAGACTCATCGAGTTCGCTGGCATCTTCATCGGCGATCTCGACGGTCAGATTCCCGTGTCGGCTATTGTCGTTGTTGAGTCGTTGCTGAAAGTAGATGAAGGCTGCATCAGAAGCTTCCCCTCCAGGATTGTTGCTTCCGCTGGTTGCAAATGAGGCTCTGATCTTATTCTTCTTTTTGGCACGCCGAAACTTCGCCGTGCTGCTTCCATCACTGCGCTGGAGGAGTCGAGGACGCTTTTTCTTGCCGAGAAACTTCACCGTTCCGTTCAGGTCGTCGATGTTGTCCTCACTGTTCGTGACGATGCACATCTTGACCTTCATCTTCCACTTTTTCCCTTCGGGATTCTTGCAGGTGCCAGGAATCTTCACACCCGATTCAACTCTTCCCTTCCATACCCCTTCAAAATCAGCAACCAGGTCTCTATCGGGCCGTTCTGTTACGAACGGAGCAGAGGCAAAGGCGAGAGGAATGCAGCTCATGAAGAGAGTAAGAATAAGGACTTTCAGGCCAAGAACGGTTCTGTACATGTGATGCTCTCCTCGCTTGAGTGCGTGATCTGGCGCGCTCAGTTTCTGAAAGGGCTTCTTGCTGAGGCCCACAGCAATAAGAACGGAGCATCTTTTGAGATACTTGAGTCTCTCCAAAAGAAAATGTGATTTTCTCGTATCTTCCCTCCAAATAAGCCCTGGTGCGGTGTACAGGGTTTCGACATCATAGCGGCATGGCGTCGCAACAGCTCTCTCTCTTAGATGTTATTCGTACCGAACGGAGTAGTCCGCGGGGCCAAGCGCTCCGGCCACCGTTCTTCTCAGACCTTCCCCTCGTGGCGGTGACCGTGGTCCTCACCTTCTTCGGTTTGCTGATGTTGTACTCCACCTCCGGAGTGCTTGCGCAGGAGAAATTTGGAGATGCCTTATATTACCTCCGCCGGCAGTCCGTTGCTGCACTGCTCGGCTGTGCGGCGATCGTGGCGCTTTCTCGACTTCGGATCTCGTGGCTGAAGAGGATAAGCCCCGCGTTACTTTTTGTGAGCTTCGGCCTTCTCCTCCTTCCGCTTATTCCCGGGATAGGGGTAGAGGCTGGTGGTGCCACTCGGTGGGTAAACATCCTGGGAATTCGTTTTCAACCGGGTGAGTTGGTGAAGATCCTCTTCGTGATCTTTATTGCGGGATATTTTAGTCGGCGGGAAGGGAAGGTGCAGCACTTTTTGCACGGAGTGGCAAAACCACTCTTTCTCGTCGGATGCGTGGGAGTGCTCTATCTTCTCCAGCCGGATTTTGGGAGTACCGCGCTCGTTCTCCTCGTCACCCTGGCGATTGCTCTTGCAGCGGGGGTAAAGTGGCAGCACTTTCTGCTCTCTGGAGCGTTCTGCGGCGTGGCACTTGTTGGACTTGTTTTTGCGTCGCCGTATCGTGTTCGTCGACTCCTCTCATTTCTTGAGCCGAGTGCCGATGCTTCGGGGCAGGGATACCAGCTTATTCAGTCGTTGATTGCCGTTGGGTCTGGACAGGTGAGCGGGGTGGGGCTCGGCGCGAGTCAGCAGAAGCTGTTTTTCCTTCCCGCCGCTCACACCGATTTTATTTTTGCCGTCATCAGTGAGGAGCTCGGTTTTCTTGGAGCGTTCACCCTGATTCTTCTCTTCGGGGTTTTTCTCTGGAGGGGGCTTCGCATCGCCCTCCGCCTCTCTCACGACACCTTCGGATTCTGTCTTGGAATTGGAATGACCCTCCTGATCGTGGCTCCGGCTTTTCTGAATATGGGAGTTGTACTTGGGCTACTTCCAACAAAAGGGCTCGCGCTCCCCTTCCTGAGCTATGGAGGCACGAGTACGGTGGTCGGTCTTATCGCGGTGGGAATTCTCCTCTCATTGGCGAGGGAGTCCATGGAACGGTATCAGGGGAGAGCTTCCCGGTGAATCAAGGCGAGGTCGTCGACAGTGATTTGTCAGCACCAACCGTGCTCGTTGCAGCAAGTGGCTCTGGTGGTCACCTCATGCCGGCAAAGTTGATAGCGGAGGCGCTCCACGAGAAGGGGTATCAGGTTGCGTTTGTCGGAAGTGGTCGCCGGCTCGAGGAAGAGATTTTTGCGCATACGAACTTCTCGCTCCATACGATTCCGATTACTGGCCTCAATAATCTTGGGTTGAGAGGGGTGTGCGCATTCTTTGCGAAGTTGCCGAAAGCTTTTTACGAAACCGTGCGGCTTTTTACGACCCTTCGTCCGGTAGCGGTTGTTGGAGTAGGGGGCTACGCCTCTGTTCTTCCGGTGGTCGTCGCAAAGTTTTTTGGGATTCCAAGATGGATCCACGAGGCAGAGCTTGAAGCGGGGAACGCGAACCGCTTTCTGGCTCAGTTTGCCACCAAGATCTCAGTTGCTTTTGAGGAGACCGATGCGTTTCCCCGGAGAAAGATGGTTTTTACCGGTCATCCGCTCCGAAGTGATGTCGCTGCCCTGGCGGGGAGTGCTCCCGCACACATCCCTCCGAAGAACCTCCTCATCCTCGGAGGATCTCAGGGGGCACGGGCCGTTGATGCCGCGATCGAGCACCTTGCGGAGCGTTTTCAACAGAAAGGGCTTGCGCTCTTTCACCAGTGCCGCCCTGAGAGTGTGGACCACCTTCAACGACGGTATGAAGAGCTCTCACTCCCCGCGACCGTCCAGAGTTTTATCCAAGATCTTGGAGAGGCCTACCAGTGGTCAGACATCATCATCTGCCGGGCTGGAGCCGGTACGGTGATGGAGATAGGGGTGGTCAATCGACCAACCATCTTTGTTCCCTTCCCGCACGCTCAGGGAAAGCACCAGCACAAGAACGCAGCGACCCTGACCGAGAAGGGAAAGGCCCTCATGGTTGAGGAGGGGGAGAACTTCGCCGAAGAGCTCTGGCAGGCCTTCGAGAGCCTCCTCTCTGAGGAGCGATTTCGAGAGATGCTCGAAGCCCCCCCAGCCAGCCGCCCCCTCAATGCCGCCGCCCGGATCGCCGAAGGCGTCTCACGCCTCATTTCCTGAACAAACGGGTGTCAGACACCCATGAGGTTTTGGGAAAAAGTAAGTGAAAGCAGGGGGTTATTTTCGCCAGTATTCACGAGTGAAGAGCACGATGAGGGTGTAGAACTCGAGCCGTCCGAGGAGCATGCCGGAGAGCAGGGCCGCTTTTGAGAGGTCGGGGAGCTGTGAATAGTTGTCGTAGGGACCGAGTTCTCCGAGGGCTGGGCCGATATTTGAGAGGGCTGAGATGGCGGCGGTGGCGGAGGAGAGTAGGTCGAGACCCTGAAAAGTGAGGATGCAGATCAGGGCGGTGAAGACGGTGAAATAGAGAAAGATGAAGCCCCAGATGGTGTTCACGATATCATCGGGAACGGCGTGGTCGTTGACCTTGATGGCATAGAGTCCCCTCGGATGAATCACCTTTTTGACCTCTTTCATCAGCTGCTTCATGGCGGCAACGATGCGGATGCACTTTAGTCCTCCAGCGGTGGATCCTGACATTCCTCCCATAAACATGAGCAACACAATCATCGTATGAATTCCGACCGGCCACGTCATGTAGTCGACGTTGGTAAAGCCGGTCGATGATGCCGTACACACTACGGTGAAAAGGGATTGTCGCACCGCATCATTCAGGGCAAGCCCCTCGCTTTGGGTCCAGAGGGTGTACGTTATAATAGCGGTGAAGATCGTGAGGAGTGAGAGGTACCACCGGGATTCCGTGGTGCTGAGCTCAGATATCTTGCGAGTGGCAAAGAGTCGGTAATAGAGCGAGAAGTTCACCGAACTGATTAACATAAAGATGATGAGAAGGTATTCGATCTGTGGGCTGTTAAAGGCCGCGATGCCGTCACCCTTCGTTGAAAAACCTCCGGTAGAAAGGGTCGTCATGGCGTGATTTACTGCATCAAAAAAACTCATTCCTGAGGCGAAGAGCAGTACCACGAGCAGAACCGTCAGTCCGAGGTAGAGGCCCCACAGTCGCCGCGCGGTTTCCCGTACCCGAGGGGTGATCTTATCCTTGTTCGGGCCAGGGGTCTCCGCTCGAAAGAGCTGGACACCACCGACTCCGAGAATGGGAAGAATGGCGATAAAGAAGAGGATGATTCCCATGCCACCGATCCACTGGGTCATCGAACGCCAGAGCAAGATGCACGATTGAGTTCCTTCTATATCGGTGAGGATGGAGGCTCCTGTTCCGCTGAAACCGGAGACCGATTCAAAGAGAGCATCGAGGATGGTCGGGGTTGATCCGGTGAGCGCGTAGGGCAGTGCTCCGATTCCTCCGGAGACGATCCACGAGAGGCCGACGATGGCGAGCCCGGTTCGGTGGTTGATCTCTGACCGAATCTTTCGTTGAGTGAGAAATATGATAGCCCCGATAAGAGAGCCAATCACCCCTATCGCTATTAGCGTCCCACCCGCACTCTCTTCAGAGAGCACGCCGTACACTCCTGGAAGGAGGAGGAAGAGGGAGATAATGGTGACGAGTCCTCCAAGTAGCTTGGAGAGAATTCGAAGGTCCACTAGCCGAAGATCTCCACTTTCTTGCCGAAGAGTTTCTCGAGTTTGGTATGAGCTCCACGGGTGATAAAGAGAATAAGGTGGTCTCCCGGAAGAAGCTCGGTCTCTCCCGTTGGAATAAGGAGCTCCTCACCCCGTGTCATCGAGGCGCAGATAATCCCCTTCGGAATCTTGAGCTTAGAGATCTTCCGGTTTGCTGCCGGCATCTCGGCTTCGATCTCGACCTCAATAAAGCCAGCCCCGAGGTGTCGGAGAGAAAACTCAGAGATAAGAGAATCGGAGTGGATGTGGGCGAAGATCGCACTTGCGGCGGCAGCCCGTGAACTGACCACGACGTCTACTCCGATGGCGTGTACCAGTGGGAGATAGGTTGCCTTGTTGACTAAGGCCATCGTGGTTCGTGCGCCGAGCTTCTTTGCGAGTAGAGCGGCGAGGATATTATCTTCCTCATCGGGGGTAACCGAAACGAAGGTGTCAATCTCGTGGATATTCTCTTCTACGAGGAGCTCTCGATCCTTCCCGTCGCCGGTCAAGATGAGGATTTCGTGGAACTCATCGATAAGCTCGTGCTGTGAATCTTCCTCACTCACGATGAGCTTGACCTGTACCCCTTGAGACTCCAACTCTTGGGCAAGTGTGCGACCGAGGGCTGTTGCCCCCCAGATCATGGCGCTTTTCGCCGGGAGAAACTGACGTCCAGCCATCTCAAAGAGCACCCCGATACGCTCTGGCGGCGTGATGCAGTAGATGGTGTCATCGACACACAGTTCATCATTTCCCCGTGGAATAACGAGCTCACCATCGCGAACAATCGCAATGATCAGCATATGAAATTTCTCTTTCAGCTCGGAGAGCGCTTTTAGCTTCTGGCCGATGAAGGGTGAATTGGCACCAACATCAACGCCGATCAGTTGCAACTTTCCGCCACAGAAGTCGATAACCTCTCGAGCGCCGGTAACCTGAAAGAGCTTCAAGAGGTAGTCAGCAGCGGCCTGCACCGGATTTATGGTGAGGTCAAAGTGTTCTTGTACGTGATCCGGAAGGATATCTCTGTGCGCAAGATCTATCTCTCGTATTCGCGCAATCCGTTTTACCGTCGGGTTGAGGAGTCGGGCTGAGAGACAGGCGGTGATGTTAATTTCATCTTGATTGGCGACAGCGATAAAATAGTCGGCGGTGCTCAATCCAGCTTGGAGGAGGACCTCGGGAAGGCAGCCGTTCCCGGCCAGGGTTTGGACATCAAGATGAGCAGCCGCCTGGGCGAGTTTTCCTTCATCTCGCTCAAGAAGAACGACGTCGTGTTGTTCTCGAACGAGCTGTGCGGCAAGTGTTCGACCAACATCACCAGCTCCAAGGACGATAAAACGCATGCAGTCTCTCTCTTTACAACTCCGGGAATAACAATTCCCTCCATGAGGATATCGGAAAGATCCCCCAGATGACCTGAGCAAGATCTCACGGAAAGCGATTTCTCGAAACCTTCTCTCTGAAGACCTCCGTTGCGTAGCGGTGGGAGTTCGGTAGGCTGATACCGTATGATATCGAACAGTTTTATCTCTGCCGCCACCCGGCCTCAGGAGTGCGTGATAGAGGCGGTCGCATTCCGCGAGGTGGTGGATGAGCGGCTGGGGGCTGGAGTGAACTTCGCCCTTCCACCAGGAGTTGCCCTTTCGTCCGTCGCTGCCCGGATAGTGGAGAGCTATCTTGACTCGGCCTCCTATCCTCAAATCCAACAACTTTCGCGAATTGATGCTGAGCGTTCTGCCCTTCGAGCCGGATACCTCCTCGAACGGGAGAATCCGTGCCCAGATTCGCCTCTTTCCCCGTATGAAGAGCGATTTTTTCAGCAGGTCTCTGATGGAAGGCGAGAGTTTCAGGTGTTCTCGCTCCACGGGAGTGCAGAGCGAGCGGCTGATGATGTCGTTCATCCGAGAACTGGACGCCTCTTCGAAGACGCTCGCTATCGGGTGGCCCCGACCCCGCTTATTGAGATCGCCGCGGCGCTTTCTTTGCTCTCGCGAATGAACGGGGATGAGGTGATTCAAGCTGAAGAGCAGAAGATTCCGCTCTTTTCGAAGGGGGCGCTTCTCGGCCTCCGGGGGAGGGTTCGCCTCGGGAAGACCGGGATCGTGACGGATCCGCTGGATACCGAACCTCAGGGAGGGGCAACACCCCTGGCAGTGGCTCCAGCTCGGCGCCCTCTCTTTCCCCTGCCAGAGTACCTCTCTCCGTCTCTGCATCGGTTCTCTCTGGCGCGAGTTCCCTCGTAACTATCCGTATTTGTTGTATAATCCTGCCAAAAAAAACAATCTTTCCATGCGTCCTTTCCCATGAACTCCTCCATATCAATACTGTAAGGATTTCCGAGGGTTAGGAGAGTTGTCTCCCATTCCCTCTCTGTTCGCGGTGGTTTTTTTATGGCTGGGAAGAACGGTCCACATACGGAGGCGTCGCAGAAAAATGCTGCGCAGGAGGTTACTGACCTCTCTTCTCCTCAGTCAGAGGATCACGCCTCCTTCCGCGAACAGTTTCGGCAGTCTTCCCCTTCGCATACCGGCGAGCGAATCGCAGAGAATCACGAACGGCTTCAGAATGCGGGCTTCGAAGATGTCGCTTCACAACAGTCCGCCCGGAGAAATACAGGTACCGCAGGGCAGGGGGGAGTAGATGCTCGTCGACGAGAGAACGAGGTCTTCGCTGATCAGCAACGGGGAGAGGGCGTCGGTCTGATGAAGAAGCGTCGTTCACGACGATCTCGAAGCAGTATCCCAGAATATATCTCACAACTCGTAGACCTCCTCGAAAGCTCGATGTCAGCGGCTCAGGTACAAGAAGTCCTTGAGCAGGCGATTGAAGATCACGCCGCGCAATCTGCACTGCAGGTCTCTGCCGGAGAGCTTCAGGCAACCGCAGAAGCGATCTTTGAACAGATCCGACTCGCCCTTGCGAACGGAGATCTCGCGCAGCAAGAGCAGTTCCCGGTTCCCGAAGAGGAGTCAGAGATTGACCGCAAGCTTCTTCGGAAGCAGCTCTCAGAGTTCTTTCTCGAATACATCGGCCCGCATCAGTCAGCAGAAACTCCGTGGATTACTGATCTCATCAGACAGATCGCGCTGCATGAGCGTGAGTACTTTGCTACCGGAGATCTCTCCTCTCACCCGTACTATCTCGTCCTTCTTCACGCGACCCACGAACTGGAGTTGATCCTCGCACTCGAGCCCGAGCTGCTCGAAGATGGTGAAGCGCTCCAGGAGAAGCTCTCAGGCCTCCTCCCTGACTCGTTCACCCTCGGAGCCCTCCTCGCTCAGGAAGGCCCAGAGAAGATCCTCGAGGAGCTTTCGATGCTCTGTGAACGAGAGCTTGAGGCGGTGACCTCTCCGGAGGAGGGAATGACGGCGGCAAAAGCACTCATTCGAGCGACGCTGGCGAGTGAGATGCGACCGGTGCTCCAAGATATCGCCCAGCAAGAGCTAATCGCTGAGTGCGAGGGGGGTGAGTGTCGTCAGCGGCAAGAGGTTTTTGCTCAGGCGAAGGGCCTGTTTGATGTGTTCCCTGGGCTTGCCGCAGAGATTGAGCAGAGTCTTGATCAGTGGAAGGGAGAGCTGCGGCGTGATGTTGAGAAGGATCTCGTTCCGCTATTGCACCTCTCTGATGCGCTTCATGAGATCTGTTCCGATGAGCAAACGGCGGTGGATCCAACGCCACTCATCTCTTTGCTCACAGAGCTTTCACCTGAGCTGCTCTCGGTCTTAGACCCAGTGGTGGCGTCACGAACGGGGGCAACGCTTGAGGAGCTGATTGCGAAGGTATATCCCGACGGAGCAGCGGTCATTGCGCACGGGCTCCGAACCGGAGATCTCGATACGATGCTCGCGCTTCGGGCTCGAAGAGATGGCATGAGGGTTGAGGAGCTCGCCGCACTCAAAGAGAACGGGACGGGAACCTTTGGCACCACTGGGATTTCTCGAAGGTGGGGAGTCGCCGAAGCAGAGACCGCAAAGCGGGCTCTTGCTCGGTATCTCGAACTCATTGAAGACGAAGGAGTCCTCCACCGGTATGAGGAGCTCTTCGGGAGTGCTTCGACTGCTCCGGCTGCGCTTCTTCCGGCACGGGAAGCACGGATAGTTGAGGCACAGCTCCGCGGGCTCCGAACTGGAAACGCAGCGGTGCCGTATGCGATAGAGCTTCACCGCATCGATAAGTCGACCCTGCCAACGGACCTCCTTGAGCTCACCCGTTTTATGGCGGATCGACTACGAGCGATCCCGCAACACCACCGAGAAGAGGTCCTCCGGGTCCTTGATGAAGAGTTGCTTGACGATCTCCCCTCATCTCTCCTTTCCCATCCTGGGCTCCAAGCAAACGGCGGGGCTGCTTATCTTGGGGCGCTGATCGCTGGAGATGAGGAGTTGCGGATCGTGGCGAGCCTCCGTCTTCTCGAAGAGGAGCGGTTTCACTCCTTTGCGGACCTCCTTGCACTGTACAACGAAGCGAGAGAGCTCGGGGTCAGTGATCGATTTGGACAGCGATACGAGGAGCTCTTCGGAAGGCCCCTCGACCTCGAGCAACTGCAGATCACTCAGATTGCGATCGGCTATGAGGAAGACACGAGTGAGACCCCGGCGAAGGTGTGGGTTGCAAGAGAGCGATTGCAGGAAAATATCAACTCGGGAGAGCTCCTCGACGAGTGGTCCCTTCGCACGGTGCTGGCGCACGAAGCAGAGCAACTTGCTGAGCTCGCCCTCGAATATCCGGAGCGCCGTTCGCGCTCGGGTTCTTCCCTCCAGTGGAAGCCGAATGAATCATACCTGAGAGAGAAGCAAGAACTCGAGGAGCTTGCGCGGCGGCTCGATACTGGAAACGGAGTCCTTCCGATCGTTGTTTCTCAGAGCTTCTCGGAGCACTTCTCTGCTGAAAAATACCGTGTCGTTTCTCAAGAGGTCTGGAGCTTCGCTCGGGAACAACGGTTTGCCGCAGGGGCCGACGGGCTCACACCGGCGCAATCAGCCGAGGCTCGTAAGGAGGTGGAGCTCTTCTTGAGGGAAGAGATGGCGCTACCAGAAGGCCCGATCCTACAGAAGTTGCTTGATCACTACGATAGCGGAATAAAACGGTGCAATGCGATCTTTCGCAATATGAACCGGGTGGCAAACGATCTTCAATCTGGCAGTTTCGGTCAGGTGATAACGGAGGGAAGTGGCTATGACTCAGCGTCAGAACTCTTTCGTTCTGGAATAGATACGACCGTACCCCGCGATTGGGGGTATACGAAGGATGAGTGTCGAGCGCTGCATGCTGTTTTCCCAGATGCTTCTGGGGGGAAAGAGCTTGATAGCTGGCTTCGGCGCTTCCGGTACAGCAGCTTGGCAAATGAGATCTCCAGTTACTGTTTCTCTGAAGAGCTGGCTCCTGAAGATCGCGATCACGCCAAAGAGCTTCCCTACTCTTTTCAGGGGGTCGAAATAGAGCACTTGCTCCAGCAGATCACGGTGGCTGACGTGGAAACGCTTGGAGCGATCGAGCTTCGCAATGCCTTTCACGATGAAGATGCCTTCGAGAAGATCCTCCTCCGCCTTGATCGTGGCGACGCTCACCAGATCCTCGTGCGATATCAAGAGCTCTTTGGTGAGTCATTGCTGGAGAGTGCCTCCCAACGACTGCTCCTCAGTGCTGATGTCGCTGTTCGGGCTTCTCAGGATTCGAATGATGTTGTCCGGTTGAACGAGCAGGTTCTCCTGGAGAAAGTGGTTGGTCTGGTCGAGCAGCTTGCGGATAAGCAACGCGCCCTCCGGTGGAGTGAGGAGGGCACGTTGCAGTACCTGTTCTCGGCGTATGGAGGCGTGCAGTTGAGCCGCTATGCAGCTGCTCAGGCTGAGCTTGAGGCAGGACAGTTACAAGAGGGGAGTGCGAAGGAGCAGTGTCAGATTCACCTTCATGAAGATCGCCTTGCTTCCGCTTCCCAGCGTGCCGCGCGTTTTCAGGATTTTTTAGGGGTCGTACTTTCGTCTGTTCCCGAAGAGCAGATCAGAGAGCGGTACGAAGAGAGTCTTCGGAGGGAGAGAAGCGCGGCGGTCTTTCGAAATCACCGTACCCTTCAGACCTTCGTGATGCTGGCAGAGGGCCGGCTTCCGGAGCAGGTCGAACTTCATCGCGCAGCGCTCCTCCGCTATCAGAATACCCCGGTGTACCAGTCGGTTGCTGCAGACCCCGAGTTTCAACGCGCACTCCAAGATGAAGAGTCATACATGCAGCTTCGGAATACGATCGAAGATGACTACGAACAGGCAAAGAAGGCGGTTGCCCACCTTTATGCAGCGATGAAGCAGGGATGGAACGCGGTCTTCTGGGCAGACTCAGATAAGGTCTACGAAATACTTCGTGGACTGACACCGCAACAACGTATCCTCGCTACCGAACTGTATGAGGTCGAGTACCAAGAGTCGATCCGCAAGCATTTTCGCGACGAGTTTGAGAAACGAGAGGCCTCTCGAGCCTTTGCAGAGCTTCGTGGTGACCTCTCATATGCCGACTATCTCGCGATCGAGACCGCGTGTGAAGATTGGTTCGGTGAAGAAGAGGTCGTCGAGGGGATCCTCGCTGGGGTGGCCCAGCGGGCAGAAGAAACGGCTCGTCAAGAGCTTCGCGAAGAGGCCGTACGACTGGCACACCTTGCAGAAACCCTTCCAGAGGGTGAACTGGCGCAGAAGAATGCGGTAAAGGCCTACCGGTGTCACCGTGCCGCTTCTGCGGAGATCTCCGAGAGTTCCTTGCTCCAGAAGAAGATCGGAGAGGTACAGCAACGCTTCCGAGATGACTTTGACGAGAGCGGTCAGCACCGAGGGCTTTCTTTTGACACGCTCATAGAGGAAGAGCTCAACGACGGAGAGGTCATTGAAACCGTCTTTCTCCAGCACTCCTCTCTTGACACGGCGTGGGCGATCCAGTTTCAGCACGCGCTGCAGTACGGAACGTGTGATCAGGTCGCGGCCCTCGTTCGGAAAGAACGAGAGCAGGTGCTCCACCGCGCGCTCAACTTTGAGGTGACACTTGATGACCAGGGGACGGTGCGCACAGAAAAGAGTGAGTCTGGGGCGCTGCTCATCGACGGTGAGGAGATTACGGCAGAGACAGTACACCATTTCTATCTCGATCTCCTCACTGAACAGTATCAGACGCTCCTTGCTCACCCTGAAGAGCATGCAGCGGCGGAGGAGCTCAGGGGTCAGATTGAAGAGATCGCCGCATTCTCTGCGGATGACTTTGCTTCGCGGGTTTTTGCTGGCTTCGACGTTAAGGTGGCCGAGATCCCGGACAATGACAATGCCGAACGTACTCGCGTCCTGGCCGAACGCGCTCGAGTTCTGTTTCAACTGCTCGTTGCTACTGATCCACGGAATGGCGCCCCGAACCTTCCGACGATCGAACGGTTTGAGCGCTATATGGAGCGCGAAGTGCTCCAGCCGCACTACCGTCTCGCCCTTGCCTCTGGAGCGATATTTCGTGATGACGAGGAGCTCTCTCTTGACCAGAAAAACCGGTATGCGGCGGTTCGAAAGCAGTGGAATGATCGAAAGGATGAGTTGGCAAAAGCCCTGCCTGATGGGATCTCCTTGCAAGAGCAGATCGCTGAGGCGCGGAGTGGAGACGAGCAGGAGTGGTTGCTCGCTGAGCTTGAAGGAGCGGAAGAGCTCGCCGCGGCCCACCAGATTCGGTACGACATCCTTGACTACGGTGAAGATCTCACCGTTGCGGCGCTTCTTCCTCCAGCACTGGTGGGCCTTCGGGATGATATCGATGACGAGCTCCGAGAGCTTGAGGAGCAGCTTTATCCCAATGAACGAAAAGCCTTCGTTGACTACCGCGAGCAGGGAAAGGATCTCCGTCTGATCGAGATGTTGCTCATCGAAGCCGTTGGTGACAAGAAGGACGATCTCGAAGAACAACGCAAAGTACTTACGGTGAAGTTGGAGCAACAGAAGCATGAGCTCATGGCGCAGCACCAACGGTTTGCCCGCTACTTAGCGCTCCTCGAGGAGCGAGGCCAACTCTCCGATATCATCCGTGACCGTGGCGAGCGGATCGAAGAGATCTACAATACGAACCTTGCTTCATACCGCACTGGCCATAAGCGTCACCGAATCCCGATGTGGCAGCATCTCTCGCATGATCTCGGGAGCATTCAGGCAGAGAGTTACCGAAGAGCGGTGCAGCTCGGTGAGTTGACTGATGGTCTCCTAATACAGATCTCAATCGGTGTGTTAGGAACCGACGAAGAGATGCTCTTTCGAGCGATCGGAGATCCGACTCGAGGGGGGAGATATCGGACGAAGGAGGAGCTCCTCCTGCTCGCAGAAGATTACTGTCAGGTCACGGGCCGGGGGGATATTCCGGAAGACGAACGTTTCGACCACCTGAAAGAGATGGTGCTCGGAGACCTTGATGGTGATGACTACTGGAAGATGCAGGTGCTCTTCGTCGGTCGACCGGAGACCGTTGATCAGATGCGAGAGGTGCTGCATCTCAATCTCAAGCACGTCCACGGTGCACGGGGAAAGTGGGTTACTGACCTCTTTGTTGGTGAGGGAGAAGAGTTTGTCTCGCAGTTTACTGAGTTTGAGACGGTGTTGCAGAAGGCCGTCGATAACGAAAAGTACGATGAGCTTACCGAAGAAGAACGTGCCAGCCGGATCAGTCGCGAGGAGATGACTCATCTTCGGGCGATCTATCAACGGGCTGATATCACTGCCCAGACGGCGGTAGAACGGAGAAATGTCGTTGGAGAGATGGCAGTCGAAGGGGTAAGTACCGTGGTGGTAGTTGTGATTGCTCCACCATTACTGCTGGGAGGGGCGACTCTCAGTGCAGTTGGAGTTGCATTCGGAAGCCGGGTCGGACTCGCTGCCTACATGAAGGGGGGAAGCTACACCGTAACTCAAGGTGCTATCGACTCTGGACAGGTTGTTCTTGATCTTGCCTCTGTTGGTGTCACCGGCCGTCTCGTCACCCAGGGCGTGCGATACGGGACGGGGAAGATCGTTTCTCGGAGAGCTATCACAAAGATCAGCACTGAAGCAGCAGAGCGTCAGACCGGTCGGATTGCGGCCGAGCGGGCAGCGGAGCAGGCGGCCAAGAGTGGCGTTGCTGCTGAAGGAGCAACTGTTGCTGATGACGTCGTCGAGGAGGTCGCTGATGTAGCGCACCGACACTTCGCCGGGCGGGGTGGAAAAGGGGTTCAGGAGTATATCGAGCACAGCGCGCTCTGGCGCAATGTTCAGAACGTTGGAGAGGGCGCAATAGAGGGCGGATTCGATGGCCTTCTGATCGGGGGATACCAACAGGCCTTTGAGGATGAGACCTGGGAGGACGGTTTTCTTGATGCCCTCTATCATATGTCCGTTTCTGGCCTGCGGCACGGGGCGTACGGGGCAGGAGTTGGGGCTGCTGCAGCTCCAGCGTTCGATCTCGCCATGCGAGGAGGAGCGGCGGGTTTTCGAAAGCTCTCTGGAAAGAAGGCCGCACCAGAGCCCGCGGCTCCGACAGAAAATGGGGATCTCTTTGTGGCGGAATTGGCCATGGAGAGCTCCACCAAGGAGCTTCGTCAGGCGCAAGAAAAGGCAGTGCGGGCCAACCAGCGTCTTGATGCGGTAAGGCATGAAGCGAGGGAAGCTTCAGGAGAAGAGGCTGCATCGGTTGCAAGCCGACAGGGGCGGGAAGAGGGTGAGCTGAGCACCGCCGATCGCCTCCGCTATGAGGTAGAGAAGGGGGCTCTCGACCGGGCCGAGAAGGCCACGGCGCGATCGAATATCGATGCTGAGCTCGAGAGAAGTGTCTTTATGCGGGGTGACGCGAATGCGTTAGAGAGTGTGCTCAATTATCAAAAGGTACGCTTTCACTTTCTCAATGCCCTCGCCGAACAGCGAGCCTACTACACCCTGGCTTTCCAGACCCTTTTTTCTCGAAAGGGAGGGATCGCCACACGGTTCTCGGAGGCAGCAGCCGCGTTTTCCGAAGGATTTCGGAAGAGAGCTGAGGTTCGAGAGCTGAAAAAGAACTCCAAGAAGTATCGCAAAGAGGTACAGCTCCACCGGCGGGTAGGGGAAGAGGCTGCCCGAAACGGCTTTTCCGGAGACCGTCCCCTCCGCCACACCATTCGCGAGAAGCGACGAGCGCTCCAACAGATGTGGGAGGCCCTCCGACACCTTGAGTTTCGAGATGCCCTCCGTCACCTCCGTACGGCACGGACTGAGCTGCGCTCTCAGCGTCGGAGACGGGACCTTCTCTTCGTGCGACAAGAAGTGAAGCACTTTCGCAGCGGGATGAAGGAGGCCGCGGCGACACATGCTACCGAGAAACTTCCTGATCGGTACCGCACGCGGCTGTCTGAGATGGAGCGTGCCGCCATTGACCACCACAAAGAGGCGTTGATGCGAGAGTGCTCACGGTGGAATGCGTGGCGTGAGCTCTTTACCTTCACCGGATTTCGCCCACACGCGATCCTCTTCGCCTACAGCTTACGTCGGGCGCGTCGCGAAGCGCGCCGTCTCGAGCAACGCTACTTTGACCTCGCCGAGAGCGCCGGTTCACTCCGAGTACGGCTGCAACAAACGGGGAGTCACCCGGCTCGGGCTGATGCTGTGATCGATCACCACCTCGCGCAGCGGACCGCACACCTCGCTCGCCGGGAACGGCGCACGGCGGCGAGACGGATCGCCGGAGATTTCCTCCTGCTCCGATGTCCCTCCTTGCCGGCTGTCTTTCGGGCGACTGCCGCTCGTGGGAGAGCGCTTCGAGAAGTTCGCGGGCTGCACCGGACGGTTGAAGAAGCTCGCCATACCACCCGCCTGGCCGGTTTGGTCGGCGGGACAGAGCACGCCCTCCGTATCCGTCGCGACGCGCTAACCCCCGCTATTTTTCAGAACGATCTCCGCTTCTATCGAGAGCCGATCGTAATTTCCGCAGATGTGGTGGCAAAGGTCTTCATCGGGCTCCGTATCCGTCGCTACGCGGTAACCCTCGCTCGTTTTCAGAACGACCTCCGCTTCTATCGAGAGCCGATCGGAAGTACGGCGGACCTGGTGGCAAATGTCTTCATCGGGCTCCGTGCACGACTTTTGGGTAGAACACCAGAATATCGACCGGTGAGAAATCCGTTTCCAGTGGTTACGGCCTTTCGGACCTTCCAACAGTCCCGGGGAATTCAACGGGCGCTGCGGGATGGTGCCCACCAACGAGCGGTCCAAGAAGCACAGGAAGTCGCCGAAGCGGCTTTCACGCGGAGTTGGGAGCGGCTCGGGAAGGAGGCCGGTTTAGAACGGATCGCCAGAAATCTTACCGATACGAGCCGTGAGCGTCGCTTCGCCCACCACCGGTTTCGGGATGCCCTTCGAGACCTCCGAGATCGACTCTTCTCGGGATCCTCAGCAGAGACCCGCTCACTGGGAGAGAGTCTTCAGGCGGTGTGGGACAGCTTTGAGCATCTCCGCTTTACCCGACGTGAGCGAGCTCGAGCCTACGACCGATACCGCATGGCCCAGCGCCAACAGATGTATGAGCGGCGAGGTATCCCGAAGGAGGAGGCCCGCGAGCGAGCGATTCGGGAGGTGACTTCTCGTCGGCGAGCCATCCGAGGGCAGGCGAGTGGGAGTCAGATCGATCTCCTCGCGATGGAGCGAACCGTTGATCTCTATCACCGGACCGCTTCCGTCCTTGAATCCGCTGGACAACATATTGAAAACGCCGTCATGAGACCGGCACTCGCTATCCGGAATCGGGTAGTGGCGCTCCAAGAGAGAATCTCTCCCCGAAGATTTGCTCGTGAGAGTATGCGATCGCTACACGACACCCGACGAGAGGTGCGAGCTGCAGTCGCCATGGATCTCGATAACACCGCCGTTGACGTGAGTTTTCTCACTCACCGCCGGCAGATGTTTCAACGAATTCTCCGTCGAGAGCGGTTTATCCTCTTCCTCGAGCGATTTGGTTTTCGGACGGTTGGCTCACGAAACCGACAGGAGTTTATCGATCTGCTTAGACGCGATATCGAGGAGATGCGACGGCGTACAGCGGATCTCGCGGTTGAACGGGGTCGGCTTCGTGCGCACCACTACGTCGGAGAGACCCTTGACTACGCCGATGCAGATCGGCTCGCTCAGGAAGCGGCTGCTGGGAGATCGCCGCTTCGTCAGAGTGATGAGTTTTCTTCAACTGCGGACCATCTTGAGGTATTTGCGCAGGCTGATGCTGAGCTTGCTCGACTCTCACCGTGGAATCCACGGCATTGGTGGACCCGCCTTCGCGCACGTCGCCGATTGAGCGAAGCACAGTACCACCTCTTCGAACGACACGCCGCCGCTGAGCGGCAGGCCTGGGCCGCTGACCGTGCGCAACACCACCTGAATCACCGAGAGCGGCAAGCCCTACCGGACGCATGCCGACGAGACGAGAAGATCACCTCACTCGCCGAAGCTCTCGCCGAACAGGAAGCAATTATTCGGGAACGTCGTCAACTCCTCTTGCACGATTCGTTTGGAAGGTGGAACCGCCTCCGGCGCAGCCGCTCCGAGGAGATCGCGCATCACCAAGAGGTGATCGCTGAAGCCACGAGACGGCAGCGTGAGCTGCGAGAGCAGTTGGAGGCCGAGTATCGGGTCGAACGAGAAACCGCACGACTCTTTGCTGCCGGTGGTGCTCACCCCGATTCAGCCACTGCCTGTCGAAACCTGGCAGAAGCAGATGAAGCACTTACCTACGAGCGACCGGTGGCCTTTCGAGATCACGTCAGAGATGGTGGCGCAATAGATTCCTTTCCATTTGATGATTATGAACGGCGGCTGAGACGAGCTCGGGTGGAGTATGAACTTGCCCAGATCCGCGCCGGCCGAGATCACTACCAAGAGCTCGCCGAAGAAGCCGACCGGGTCGCTGCAGACCTTGAACGCTACGTCGAAGGGGTGAGTTCGGCTCGGACGCCGTGGGGGGTATCGCGTATCCTCCGTGACTCGATGCGACGACTTCGCGAGTTGCAAGAGGTCGCTGATTTTGACTTCGAGACCGCTCGAAGGCTGGATGCGAGTCCCTATGTGATCAGAGAAGAGGGCGGGCATGGCCCGGTACTGGCCCGCAATGATGTTGACCCCGAGGCATATCTCGCTCAGGTGCGGCAGGAAACCGAACGAACTCGGGCGCAGTTCGAAGCACAGCTCCGTGAATTTCAACACCGCCAGAGTGAATTTGATGCAGAGCTCGCTCTTACCGAGGGGAGGCCGAGCGCAGCCGCGCTGAATGGAAAAGGCGAGGGGGAAGACTCTGAAGGAAACGATGAGATCGTCGATTTTCGGGCTGAACGAGAGCGGATTCTCCCTGGCCCCGGTTCTTCTCCTTCACCAACCACCGCTTCACCCGGTGACGAGCCGTATGTGACCGAGTTCCTCGACCCACACCGAGAGGCTGCCGTCCAAGCGCGTTTGGAGAGAGACGCCGCACTCCGACGCGAGGGGCGTCAGGTGCCCGCAGATGGATTACTCACTCCGATAAGGAGAAAAGTAGCAGCTTTTGTTACCGCTCTCTCCGCGCTGACCGCCACCGTCCCGACACAGGCGGGTCGGGAAGCACGAGAACTTGCTTCCGGTCCTTCGGCCTCCTTTTGGATGGACGCACAGAACGGCGGTGACAGCATGCTCCGCCAGGTGGAAGATGTTCAGATCAAGAAAAGTACTGCGCAACATCGATCGGAGATCGAGAGCCGTCGGATGGAACAGGGGGATGCCGAGCAGGTGGAACGCCTCACGACAGTCACCGATGAGATGGCGGGAGATATGGAGCAGGTGGTCGCTCACCGGGTGGTCGCTCATGCGAACTTTCACGCCGCAACGATCGTCTCACGAGCGGAGACCGAAGGAAGAAGGCGCAATGAGTTTCAGATGGAGGAGTATGTCCGTCGGAGAAGAAGACGCGATGAAGAGCTCCGAGCGAGCCGGCTCAGACCCCCCCGACACTTCCCACCGGGGCCTGGAGGAGGTTCTGAGGGAGGAGAGGATCGTGTCTTTGCGTATGAGCTCTATCGAGGAGATGAGGCGAAGCTCCAGCTCTATACCGGCGACTACTTCAACTATCTCGAGAAAGCCGTGGTTGACCTCCTCTTCCGCCGCCCCATGGTGAGGAAAGTTCAGGGGTTTCTCTCCGAATATGAGGTGACCGACTGGACCGAGCCGCGGCAGTAGTTCTCTTTTATCGTGATAAGGTCATTTTACTTCGCTTTCGAAGGATCTATACTCACCGCTTATGCTGTTTTGCGGAGGGACGTATGCGGGTGATGGCTATCGGTGATAAGAGGGTGCGGTGTGGGTTTGGAAGGCTCTTTCTCCTTTCGGCAGCCTTCTCTGTTGGAGTTCTTTCATCCTCTGCCACTGCTGAGCCGAGCGTTCCGAAGACTCCTTCTGTTGAAAAGCTGCTCAAGAGCGTCGAAGGATTGTTGGCGAAGCGCGACTACACGAAAGCGCTTCAGGAGTTGGAGGCCGCTCGTGGTGCGATCGAAGAGCTGAAGAACGATGGCTTGAAGAATTTCTTTCCTGATTCGTTAGAGGGACTCAAAGGCGGGGAGTTCCGACTCAGCTCTGCTCTCGGGATGACGAACCTGGAACGTGAGTACGAAAAATCAGAGGAAGGAGATGTCGAGAAGACACTCACCGTCTCGCTTGTAGGCGGGGGAAACAGTGGGGCCTTCGGAGGAATCGCTGGTCTCGGCCGGATGGCAGCGATCATGCAGCAGGGGAAGGAGTCTGAGATCAAGATCGCTGGATACACCGCAAATCTTGATGAGAGCGGCGCACGACCCGAGCTCTCTCTCTTTCTTGAGAGTGGCGGAATTCTCAAGTTAGAAGGACAGGGTGCGGTCAAGGGGGACGAGCTTCAGAAAATTGCGAAGACCTTGGACGTACGAGCTATCGATCGATACCTCGGAGCTGCTGTTCCGAGTACCGCCAAGAAAAAATAAGAGAGACTCTTTCATGAAGTCACGAGCCATTCACTCCGTATACCGGACGCATAGCTGTGCTGAGCTTCGACTCGGTGAAGTCGGTGCAGAGGTCACCCTTTCCGGGTGGATTATGCGGAAGCGTGATCACGGCGGAGTGCTTTTCGTTGACCTCCGCGACCACTATGGAGTGACACAGGTAGTTTTTCACGACACCTTTCTTGAAGTCCTTCAAGAAGTCCGGGTCGAGAGCGTCATCACCATCACCGGAGTGGTTCGTGCTCGTGAAGATGGACTTCGAAACGAGAAGCTTGAAACGGGTGAGATAGAAGTGCATTGCGAGGGAAGCGAGAGTCGGCACTCGCTGACGGTTCAGAGCCCAGCCGAGGTGCTCCCATTTCAGGTAGCAGAAGATGATAATGCTCCGGAAAGTATCCGTCTCCAGCAACGCTTCCTCGAGCTTCGTCGTGAGAAGCTCCACGCCAATATGATCCGTCGCTCAGAGATCACCAATTCGGTTCGTGAGATCTTACAAGAGCTCGGCTTTCGAGAATATCAGACCCCGATCTTAACGAGCAGCTCACCGGAAGGAGCACGCGACTATATCGTCCCCTCGCGACGACATCCGGGGAAGTTTTACGCACTGCCGCAGGCACCACAACAGTTTAAGCAGCTCCTGATGGTTTCTGGATTTGACCGATACTTTCAGATCGCCCCCTGTTTTCGAGACGAGGACGCAAGAGCAGATCGATCTCCCGGTGAGTTCTATCAGATCGATATGGAACTCTCATTTGTTGAGCAAGACGATGTGCTCGGGGTAAACGAAGCCCTGATGAGTCGACTGTTTAAGCGTCACAAGGGAGAACACGAAGAGGTAACCGAGACGCCGTTCCCAAGAATTCCGTATGACGAATGCCTGTCGATGTACGGCTCTGACAAGCCGGACCTTCGAAACCCATTGAAGATTCGAGAACTCTCAGCGATCTTTGAGAACACCAACTTTAAGGTCTTCCGTTCCGCACTGGATGCCAACGGAGCGGTGTGTGCGATCCCGGTCCCCGTAGGAAAGATTCCGCCCCGGAAGTACTTTGACGATACCGTATCCTTTTTTCAGAAGATGACTGGGCAAGGACTTGCTTATCTCTCTTTTGAATATGGGGAGGAGGGTGCCGGTGAGATCAAGGGCTCCGTCCGGAAGTTCTTTTCTGACGAAGAGCTTGAGGCATTGCGGAGCGAGCTCGCCATCACCGAGACCACGAGCATCTTTTTTGCGGCAGGAGGCCGGCAACATATCCTTCCCTGGCTTGGAAAGTTACGTGATAAACTCGGAAAGGATTTCTCGCTCCTCGAAGAAAACGCCTATCGCTTCTGCTGGGTGACTGACTACCCGATGTATGAACTTGATGAGACCACCGGAAAGATAGATTTCGGTCACAACCCGTTCTCCATGCCGCAGGGAGGAGAAGAAGCACTCGCCTCGCAGCACCCCCTCGAGATAAAAGCGCACCAGTATGACCTCGTCTGCAACGGTTACGAGCTTGGCAGTGGCGCTATCCGGAATCACCAACCCGAGACGATGTATCAAGCCTTCGAGAAGGTCGGATATAGCCGTGATGATGTTGAGAAGGGATTTGGAGGAATGCTTCGGGCCTTTCGGTTCGGTGCACCACCGCATGGCGGAATCGCCCACGGGCTAGAGCGAATTATCATGCTCCTCTGTGGTGAAGAGACCATCCGCGATGTGATCCTCTTTCCCCTAGCGCAGACCGGAGAAGATCTCCTGATGGGAGCTCCTTCCGAGGTTCGAGATCAACAGTTGCAAGACGTGCACATTCAGCTCGCTCCGAGCGCACAAGAAGATCTCAAGGCGGACGAAAAATGACACCGCCTATCTCTTCTGCCATCCTCTCTGAGGAGTTTTGACGAACTGCCCACTTGGGGTCTTGGCAATCGCCTTCTTTCCGGCGAGTGCTTCTACGGCATTCAACGAGGTGCCGTTCTTCTGTGCGATCCCCTCGTACATCTCTCGACGTTTCCCGTTGATCTCCCGCAGGAGGTTCTGTACCTCACCTGATGGCGATGGAGTAACGGACTCAAGGTACCCACTGGTAGTCTCACCGACGAGACCTTCGCTTTTTGCCGAGTCAAGTGAGAGCGCAAACGCCGAAGTCGCACACCAAAAAAGAAGCAGGAAGAGGCAGAGAGCATTCCGAAATGAATTTCGTTTCACAGTAGTTTTCTCCATTGTTTCCCCTAAAAGAGATCGCTCTCCTCAGAGAGCACCGCATCGAGATCCTTCTCAACCCGAACCTTCACCTCGTGGTCAATTTTCACGTTCAGATTAATAGTGATGGGCTTTTCCGGTGGCGCTATCTCCACGCGGGGAGTACAGCCGACAAGCGCACCGATCACCAGTAGCGGCAAAAGGTCCACCCTGAAAAGGGGGGATATATGGAAGGAAGGAAAAGAGCAAAATGTCTTCATAAGCCATGATTAAACGTATCGCAAATGGCCTCAAGGGCTATTTCCCCCTGACCCTGCTCTGCTTCCCGTATTTCCGCACTGCTTCAACACTCTCGAGCAGCCGGTAGAGGTTCTGCACCACTGAGAGATTGACGTTAATCGCCTGGTCTTTATTCACAGAAAAACTCCTTCCCGAGAGAGAGATCGCCATCTCGAGCTCGCCACTGGTTTCCAGGGTGACCCCAGCTCGGAGCGAGTCGTATCGATAGTCCTGCAGGGCGCGGAGGGCGAATCCATAGGGAGAGTCTGGGTCGGTGGGGGAGAGTGAGGATTGAATGGCTCCTCCGGGAGAAATGGCCTGAAGTTCCCCGTCCTCAATCCTCACCCCGTCCTCAGAAAAAAGCAGTGGAAGCTCGCCGCGGAGAGAACCAGTTCCTCGCACGGGATTCTCTGGAATAAGAGACAGGAGAGGCGCAAGTGGGAGCCGTTTGGTTGAGAGGGTCGTTCGAGTCGACAGGTTCGGCGGCCGCAGAAGGAGAGGAGAGAGGGCAACCTCTGTCTCGAGATCTGGAACAGAGAAGGAGGAGGGACCGATCCGAACCTGTTGCTGGAGAGAGCCAGAGAGCTCTCCGCTGATCTGAGTGGTAATGTTCTGAAGAGAGAGGCCGTAGACGGCCTCTCTCACGAGAAATTGACAGGGAGGCATCTGTAGGGTGATTCCCCGCGGAGAGCGCTTTACTATTACGACCGCCGTCCCATACCCCTCCTGAAAAGACAGCCCCTGATAGCCTCCACCAACCTGTTGCATGGTGAGCCAATACTTTTGGGTAGGAACAAGATCTCTGTCCCACCAGATCCTTGCTGCCGGGGAGAGTGTGCCGGCGTGAAGTGCAAGCTCGAGAAGCGGCAGATCTGCCTCTTCTCGAGCTCTGTCCAGTAGCGCGGGAAGAGGGAGTGCACCTCCCGAGAGCTGAACTTCACCGGCGAGGGAAGGAAGACTCAGGTAGCCCTCCACCGCCATCTTTCCGTGTGGACCGATAAGCTCAACGGTGGCATCGAGGTGCACACTGTTCTCCCTATCCCGCTCCTCGTATCGCAAGACCCCTTGAAGACGGCTCGGAACACGAATATACGGTGAGACGAAGACACCCTCATGAGGAGTCAGAAAGGAGAGGGTTGCTTGTTGCTCATCCCATAAGAGATTGATCTCTTCCGTTGAAAAATATGGAGTTGATACGGCACCGAGAAACTGGAGTGAGCGCGATTCTGGCTCTGTAACAACACCGGTAGCAGTGAGGGAGAACTCTTTCCACTCTATTGAGAGCCCCTTTAAGAGCACCTCATCAAGGGGCAAGAGCGGTCGCGGAGAAGTCTCTCCCAAAAAAGAAGAGATTAAATACTGCCGTAGAGTCTTCGAACTCCACCGGATCTGCACCTCGGTAAGGGAAATAGGAGGAAGAGATCCGATCTGGAAAGAAACCGGTGTCACCGAGATCCCATCGCTCGTCAGCCGAACTTCACCGATCCGCACTTCGCGCGCCGAAATCGTCGCGAGCCCCTTCCGTAACACCGCGCGAGCCAGGCGATCCTTCTGAAAGTACAGATATCCACCAACGGCCGTCCCGAGAGAAAGCACCACCACCAAAGAAACAACAAAAAATCGCCTCACCCCACTGCCTCACTGGAAATCCTCATCACCGTAACACCTCCCGTTCACCCCGAAAAACAGAGAAAACCCCCTTCCGCTCTTGAGCTCATCCAGGATACCTGGGATGATCGGACCGTTTCATTTCCAGAAAAAACCCAAACGCCGGGGTGGTGGAATAGGTAGACACAAGGGACTTAAAATCATCCGTGTCTCTTTAAACCCCAGATTTTTCACCTTCTAAAACCTTCCAGAACATCAATGATTCAAGCTAGTTGGCGCGACTCGTCTCTAGGTCGCGGAAAACGACGCTTCACAAATCACTCAAATGCCGCAAAAATGCCGCAGTAGGATTGGAGTTCTTCGTAGCCTCCACCTAATGCCGCAATTTCATACTCTTCTGACTGTGGAATGAGTTGATTAGAGAAGAACGGAAACAAATGGGAGCAATTAGAAAACGAGAGAGCAAGAACGGTAAGATTTCATATCAGGCCGAAGTTAGAGTGCGTGGATTTCCGCGGACACTTAAAACGTTCTCTCGGCTCACGGATGCCAAGCGTTGGATTCAAAGTACTGAGACGGCATTCCGTACTGGTCGCTTTGTCACAGATAACGAGGCAACTAAGCATACTCTTGGTGAGGCTATCGATCGGTATATCGAAGAAGAACTTCCCAAGAAGCCCCGTTCCTACGATTCCCAAAAACGCCAGCTTCTTTGGTTCAAAAAGCATCTTGGCTTCAAGCTTCTTTCTGATGTTACTCCATCGGTTTTGAGCAAATGTAAGCGAACCTTTTTGAAGGAAGAAATCAGAGAGGGCGTGTACCGTAAGCCCCAAACTTGGAATCGATACCAGGCCGCCCTGAGCTGCACTTTTCAGATGTGCTGTGGGGAATGGGAATGGATGGAGTTGAATCCGGTAAGACGCATAAAGCGAGAAAAAGAACCAAAAGGTCGGGTTCGTTTTCTCTCTGATGAGGAGAGAGAAAGCCTGCTCGAAGCGTGTAAAGAAAGTCCTAACCCTAATCTCTATCCCCTAGTTGTTTTAACTCTGTCTACCGGGATGAGGCGAGGTGAAGTTCGGAATCTCAAATGGGACGATGTCGACCTTAAAGCCGGGGCAATTATCCTCCATGAAACCAAGAACAATGAGCGACGTAGGGTTCCGGTTAAAGGACTTGCTCTAGAGCTATTGAAGGACCATTCAAAGATTAGAAGGCTTGATACGAATTTTGTTTTTCCAGGAAAGCTGTCCCATAAAACTGGGATAGGTTGGGAGTATCGTGAGCTTTTCGAAAGAGCCGTTAAGGAAGCAAAGCTTGAGAATTTCCTTTTTCATGATTTGAGACATTCATGCGCTTCGTATCTCGCCATGAATGGCGCTTCTCTTCTTGAGATAGCAGAAGTGCTAGGGCACAAGACCTTGCAGATGGTTAAGCGGTATTCACACTTGGCTGAGGGTCATACCGCTGGTGTGGTTGAGCGGATGAACGAAAAGATTTTTGGATAGCGAATAAGATGACAACTCTTAAGGCAAAATGCTTTGTACTTCTATCGTTGCTTTGCGGAAGAGCGGTAGGAGCTATTGCGTTTTGTCTACCGCTTGCAATCGGGCTTTGGTCTATTGAGCTCGCTCTTTATTGGACGGCTGCGGCTGTTCTAGTTTCCCTTGTTCCAATGCTTCGATCTGTAACGTTTCTTGGAATCATTTCTGGCTTAGGTGTTGTTTGGTGGGAGTTCATAAGGGCTTTCATCGTGGCCTTTTTGGAACCTCATACGATTGTTGACTATCTTGGTCTGACAGTGGCTTTTCTTGTTACCGCTTTCATCTTGATTTATTGCGCAATCTTTTCTTTTGGAATGATGATTTTAGGAGAAGACGTTGTTGATGAACCAGAGGTTGAGCCAATAGACGAAGCGCAAACTCACTTTGAAGAAGAATCACCTCCAGACCCTTTTAATCCTTACCATGTGCTTGAAATAGAGAAGGATGCATCTCCTGAAGAGATCCGCAAAAAATATCGAGAAATGATACAGCAGTATCATCCTGATAAGGTACAGCACTTAGGTAGTGCATTGCAGAGCGTAGCGCGAGAAAAAACGATAGAGCTGAAGCAAGCCTTTGAAATGCTCTCCACAACGCCATAGCTGAAAGTCTTTGCGGGTGGTTTGAATCCACTGTAGGAACCATCTCTCAACCCCATTTGATAGCCTTTTCTCAGTTAATAATTCTTATAAGGAGAAGAGCTATGCCAAGGGCCATTAGAAAAATCGATATCTCTGTAACGGATAGGGGAAAGGAACAAGACCACCGTCTTGTAAATATAGTCATCCAGGCCCAGCCTGACCTCTTTCAGTTGTCTGATTTGTTAGCTCGAGAGGGCGCGGTTCATAGCCTTGAGAAAGTTGTGGAGCGAGCCAGTAAGGCCGCAGTGGTTGAGTATATCGAAAGTGGAAAAAGACTCGTGAAGGGAATCAATAAAAAGGGCGTAAGGAAAACGGAGCAGAAGTGATTATTTGTGAATTGTCAGAGTATCTGATGTGAGATCTGCTGATATTTTTCATACTATTTGATGGAGGAGAATTTTTGACCGTCAGTTAATCTGCAAATA
>JALEGQ010000112.1 GCA_022763385.1 bacterium | reverse complement strand
GTCGGAAGAACTTTTCCGACGAAACGCTAGATCCGGTAATGTCGCGGTATACTTTAGCGACTCTGTCTCTTGCGAACTTTGGCAAGAATATTATTCGCTTCGGTAAAGCACTCTGATTTTACGGTGGCCATTACTAGAGTGGCTCCGAAGGAAGGAGAACCTTTGCTTATCAAAAAGTATCGCTCCTCTCCCGGATTGGGCTGAGGTTCGTCGCTTATGAATGTGACGATATACCGCTTGCCGAACGGGGCTGTTGGACAGGTACGAGTGCGACTTCGAAATTCGCAGTTAAAATTGAAGATCTCTCCTAGGTGTTGCACCTCAAAGTCGCCACCGAGTCCCGAAGCTGGCATTACAATTCCATGTACCACATGACTGTACCCACCGGCTGTCTGTAATGACGAAAGGTAAAGCTCTAGGGAAGTGAGATCACATTTTTCTAGAGGTTTCGCTCCATGTTCTTGTTTATATGAAGAACAGCTCTGAAGGAAGAGACCCAAAGCGATAACGATTGTAATAATTCTTCTGTACATTCTCAGTGCGATATAACCCGTAAGAGAAGAGGCGAATACCGAGGGTTTAAGTTGAAGGTTCCCCTGATTGCTGTCTTTGTTTATACACCCCATCATAAAAGGGAGTATACTACCCGCGAATACCGGCGAAAGCGATCAGCTTTCGCCAACCAATCCGGCAATTTGATTAACAGGCAGTATACCTTATTCTGACTGACCGTTTGTACTGTTTCCCGGGAAACAACACAGGAGCAGCGACGTGAGAATTGTAAGGCTGCAAGAAACTTTGATAAAGGTTTTCTCCATGAAGGTCTATGGAATGCGTACAGTGCTGGTGTATCTAGGTGTCTTGACCATATCACTTCCGATGGTTGGTTGCTTATTGCTGACGGCCCTTACTGCTGTTCTTGGATGGATTTACCCCTCGAGGTTATCGCCGAGTTTCTCTACAGAAGGTATAATGAGCATCAAGGAGGGGCAGGTGCCGGAGCAGGTGGTAGGTATAGTCGGTCCTCCGATAGATAGGGGGCGCTTGATTGTCCCAATGGTGGGGTGTTACAGAGGCCCCACAGGCGAAATATCAAGGAGCGATGTTTGCCCAGATGTCGACACATGGTTTTACGCGTTGCCGGGACAAAACCCATTGGGTGGACTAAAGGTCATCGTCAGATTTTCTGGCGGCAAGGTATCACAAGTTGTCATGAAACGTTCAGGTTTGCTGATGTATGCGATGCCGCACTATCGTAGTGCGAAAAATGGTTTGTTTAAAAAAGACATTACTCAGCTGCGGTTTTTAGAAATCCTGGGGGCTCTTTAGGAGCAATACAGCATATTGGGGCTTGTCATTGAGATTCTCGAGAATCGCTCATTTGCCGTGGAATAAATGCAATTTATTGCGTTGATTGTAATAGCACGCTCAATGTTATCACCGGTGTTTACAGAAAGCGAATTGTTGTAAGTGGCCGAGGAGAAAGCGGTGGAGCAAGGACCATGGTGGCTTTCAAAACCGACAGCCATATGTTCTTTCTCTTCGGATTCCTCAAGAGCGAGATGGAGAATGTCGGCAAAAAGGAAGTCAAAGCGTTTAAGACTTATCCCAATGCTCTATTCCAGCTTCGAGATGAGCAAATTGAGTTGTTGGTTAAGAACGGTGACCTTTCTGAGGTGAAGTAAGACGGCTAATAAAAGACTAAGACGAGAACTTCTCGAAGGTATGGAGGCACTTGCCGAGCTCGGGGCTGTAGATGGTGCTACTATGCGTGATTTTAGAGACGATCTTCTCTCCCCTCCTCCTGCATATTCACCTGACGGGATTCGAGAGATCCGTGAATCGTTCGGAGTCAGCCAGGCTGTTTTTGCAGCACTGATGAATGTCAGTTTGTCCACTGTCTGAAAATGGGAACAAGGACAGAAGGCTCCGAGCGCACCCGCTTACAAACTGCTTGAGATCGTGAAAAATAACGGTCTTAGTATTCTCGTCTCTGAATAATCAGATGCATGAGAAGCGTCTACTCTTCATGCATCTGTTTAGAAATTTCGATTTTTTCCCGCAGCAGTTTGATTGAGTCATTATACAGAACGGTCAGATTGATCTCCTCTCCCTCTTCAACTCGTTTCACGATCATATCCCGAGGGAATGCCATCACCGTCTCGCTTGGGTGTTTGATAGCAAAATCACAGCCATAATTATCGGTTATCACCACCCATTCAAGTCCAAGGGTGCGCACAATAACGGTGCCGAACACCGTTCCCAGGGCTTGTAGTGGGCCCTCTGCTCCCGAGGCGAAGGGTGGGATTTCTAGGAGGGACTGCAAGATCGGGATATCTTCCGGGGTTTCCTTCAGGACGAGGTCGTTGTCGATATTGGCGATGATTTTGGCTATCCAGTCACGCTCTTCACGGAGCCTTGATCTCTCATCCGGGGTTAACTCGCGTACTTCCATAGCCATTTCTCTCAGAAGAATGGGGCTAAATCTTATCGATCCATATGGTGACTGAACTCATCGAGGGCGACAAGGCTTCTATCAGTGGTAGAAGAATAGGGCATAAAAGTAGTTTTCCGCACCTCTGCTTTGCGTCGTATTCGTCGCTTTTGGACAGTCTCTCCGGGATTCTGGAGCGCTTGGGAATTCTTCACTTGAGTTGAATATTTTGTGACGTAAGAAGCTCACTACTTCCTCCTCAGTGCTTGTTGATAGAGCTTCTGGAATGCTGCTGCGTGGGTTTCCCAGGTGAGGTGAGAGACTGATTGCTGGGCGTTTGTTTTTAGTTTTTGGCGAGTTTTGGTGTCTTTGAGGAGGTGGTGGATGCGTTGTGCTGCTTCGGTTGGGTTGTCACTGGAGAAGAGAATTCCCTGTTCGCCGTCGCTTACGAGTTCTCGGTGGCCGGGGATGTCAGAGAGGCAGGCGGGGAGGCCGGCGGCGAGGGCTTCGAGTACGGCGTTTGAGCGACCTTCGTGTTGAGAGGCGGAGAGGTAGAGGGTTGAGCGGTGGTAGAGCGCTCCGATCTCTGCAGGAGAGAGTGAGCCGGTCAGGTGGAGTTGTGAGCCGATGCCGAGGGCGTGTGCTCGTTCTTGTAGTTCTTTTCGGTACTCGTCGGTGACTCGACCAGCAAGGAAGAGGAGTGGGGTGAGATCACTCTGTTGTGAGAGCTCAGAGATTATTTCAAGAAGGACTTCTGGTTGTTTGAGTGGAACTACTCTTCCGACGTAGGAGAAGATGACTTCTTGAGAGTCCGGTGTCTC
>JALEGQ010000010.1 GCA_022763385.1 bacterium | reverse complement strand
GCAGAAGACATCTCCCACTTCCAAAGTCTCATCTTCATGGCGGGCCTCTCCGGTGCTGGAAAGTCGACCGCTAATCGAGCCTTCTCGGATGAAGGGTATTACTCCATTGACAATCTTCCGATCGCACTCCTGCCGAATATCCTTGCGCTTTCTCGTCGAAACCCGCAGCGCTTTCAGAAGACCAGCATTCTGCTCGACGTAGCCTCAGCAGAACAACGAGAAAGCCTATTTCGATTCCTTGAGGAGCTTCCATATGAGTCCCCAAATTGGCGACTCGTTTTCCTGGATGCCCCAGTTGAAAAGCTTCTGCAACGCTACAGTGAAACCAGACGCCCTCATCCAAGCTTCGAACCGGAGGACAACAAGACCTTAGCGGAAGCCATTCAGAATGAGCGAAGTTTTCTACAACCAGTAAGAGAACGTGCGAATATCGTTATTGAAACTGGGAGTCTCACTCCGCATGATCTTCGGCGAGAAATACGAAAAACAATCTATTCCTTCGGAGAAGAAGAAGGTCGACAGCTCCGTATAAATTTTCAATCTTTTGGTTTTAAATACGGAGCACCGACGGACTGCGACCTTATTGTCGATGTAAGGTTCCTTCCAAACCCACACTTTATTGACGAACTTCGACCAAAAACCGGAGAAGACAAAGAGGTCAGCAACTACGTCTTACAAAGCAAGGAAGCAGAGGAATTCTTAGCGCGCTACTCCGAACTTCTGACCTTTCTTCTCCCCCACTACAGCCATGAAGGGAAGGCCTACCTCAATGTTGGAGTAGGATGTACAGGAGGCAGGCATCGCTCCGTAGCCATTTCGAGAGAGCTCTCTCGACGGATCAAATCTGGCACTTACGTCGTGAGCGTCTCTCACCGTGACATTGAAAAAGCGAATGCAAAATAGACCTCTTGCCCCTTCCGCGTACGGGGCGGGACATAGGAGTGAAGAGACTTTTCCCATAAATCCTGATTTATAGCCCCCTATAGCCGCAAAGACTTGACCTCATGCAGGAACTTCACCATGCTTAAGTCCTTACACTTAGCGCTGCCGTTCCAGTAGAATTCACATTCTCCTTACGGCAGCTTTTCTATCCATGAGAGTTACAAGGAGATTATTGTGACTAACCAAACATTTGTATTCACCTCTGAATCTGTATCAGAGGGTCATCCTGATAAAGTATGTGACCAGTTGAGTGATGCTATTCTTGATGCGCATCTCTCCGGTGACACAAAGAGCCGAGTTGCGTGCGAAGCTCTTGTCAAGAATGGCGTCGTTGTCCTTGCGGGCGAAATTACTTCTTCTTGCGACGTAAACTATGAAGAAGTTGTCCGAAGGACCATTGAGAAAATCGGATACAATGAACCGGAACTCGGTTTTGACAGCTCAAGCTGTGAGATCCTTGTGTTCATCAATGCCCAATCCCCTGACATCAGCCAGGGAGTCACTGAAGGTGAAGGCGCATTCAAGGAACAGGGAGCTGGCGACCAAGGGCTTATGTTTGGGTATGCATGCAATGAGACTCCAGAGCTCATGCCGCTACCGATCTCCCTTTCTCACCGACTCGTTGAAGAGCTAGCGACCCAGAGAAAAGCCGGCAAGACATTCTTGAAGCCGGATTCAAAGGCGCAAGTAACCGTTCGTTACGAAAACGGAAAACCTGCGCACGTCGACTGCGTTGTCCTCTCGACACAGCACGAGGAGGGCTACTCTCAAGAGGAACTTCAGACTTACGTCACGGAACAAGTGGTAAAAAAGGTAATTCCGGAGAATCTTCTTTCGGAAGATACCAAATACCTCATCAACCCGACGGGGAACTTCGTGATTGGTGGACCAGTAGGAGATGCTGGCCTGACCGGCCGAAAGATCATTGTAGACACCTATGGAGGCTACAGCCGACACGGCGGGGGGGCTTTTTCTGGAAAAGACCCATCAAAAGTAGACCGCTCTGCCGCCTACATGGGTCGCTACATCGCGAAGAACATCGTAGCAGCGGGTCTTGCTGACCGATGTGAAGTACAACTTGCCTACGCCATTGGTGTTGCCGAACCGGTCTCCGTGCTCGTAGACACTTTCGGAACCGGAAAAGTATCGGAAGAAAAGATAGCCCAAGCGGTGCGGGAAGAGTTCTCTCTCACCCCGCGAGGAATCATCGAATCTCTCGACCTCCTCAATCCGATCTACGAGCAAACCGCAGCGTATGGACACTTCGGACGCCAAAGCACCGATGCCGGCCATTTCTCGTGGGAAAGAACCGACAAAGCAGAAGCCCTAAAAAAAGCCACTGCCTAGTCACCCCGGCGGGAGCCCCGGCTCCCGCCCTCCCCCTCCCGTGCATCCCACCCCCTCCCCCACATTTCTGTTGGTGCGTGGCATGTTGAGAAATCCTATGGGGATATCTCGCTCTTTTCCGACCTTGCCTGATGTTTTTACTGATAGAATCGACGAAGTGCAGGAACTCTCCGCGAAGAAGCACGACTCCTGAGAAGATTCCAGAAAACCGCGCGCACCCATTCATCGGAAGGAGGGAAATTCCGGTGAGGGGGCTATATCTTGTAGTACTGCTCCGCTGTTTTAAATCGTGGCGAGATTAAACTGCGGGGGAAAGTCATTCTTGGTGTGAGGTGCAGGAGGGTACAGCGCCCCTGGGGGCCACTCTACCGTGAAATCCCCCTGCTTCCACTTCTCATAACACCGCCGACACTCCGCACGAAAATCTTTGTATGCTTCCAACAGATACTCCCGCAACTTCGCGTCAAGACAGTTGATCACCATCCGCTCGTTCCCCTTCTTGACCTTCTTCCGCTGCTGCTCCTTCGTATCTTCAAGCCGTAGCCGTTCTCGCTCCAGCGCTGCCGCCCCTTTCACTGTCCGCTTCCACGACTCTTTCGCATTCGCGCGTGCTCTCCTCGCTTCCGCTTCCAACCCTCGGTGACGCTTCGCTATCTCCTCATTCACCTCTCGGATCCTCTCCTCTGACGTGACCCTCAGGCTTCTCATCCACGCATTCGGCTCAAACGTCAGTTCGTGGGATTCCTCGGCCTTCTCCTCAAGTCGCTCGCTGAGCATCCGATCCTCCTCATACGAGATTCGACCTCCTCTTGGAAGACGCTCTATGTGCGGCCTCCGGACCCACGCACACTCCTCGCTCAGAAACGCATCGCCTCTTCCATCCTGGCCTACCGCCTGGTACGCCTCCCACGAGCTCACCCCAGGGTAATCCTCTATGCACTCCACCAGGTGCGCCTGCGCTGGGTTCGCATACGCATACGCTATCGCCTGAATCGCGCTCTCTACATCAAAAAGCGGAGACACCGTTACGGCATTCGCCTGCCACAGACTCAGGTGGGATTTCCCCATTAGCCGCTTCACCGCCTCCGTCAGCTGCTTTTGAACCTCTCCATAGAAGTCCGTACACGCCTTCTTGTCCTTCGCTACTATGATCATGTGCACGTGGTTCCCCATCCACACCATATGACATATCCGAACCTTTCCGTCTCGCTGTACACGAGCCACTATCCCCTTGAGGATCTTCCTCATGTACCTCGTACACACAAACGGAAGCCCCTGCCTCGTCCGAAAACAGATGTCGTATGCCTGCCCTGAAAATATCCAACGTGGTGGTCTCCCCATCGGGTCCTCCTCCCCTACCTCTACGGCTTATTGCAAGAGGTCCATTCCTCTCAACTCCCCACCTCTATCGAATATTTCCCAAAAAAGTTTCCTCCTTTCGCAAAAAACTTCTCGTTATCACCTCTTTTCAATACCTTACGTCCACATTTTCTTCCCGCCCAAAGGTGGGACGCACCGAGGACGGGGCAGGTCGATAGGTGGGACGCACCTATCGAGGTGGGCTGGGGAGGTGGGAAGCACCGGGGGGGGGTCCGGGCCGGGGTTAGCGGGTGGGGGTGCCGAGGGTGGGGCCGGTGTAGGGTTCTATGGTGCTGCGGCTTGGGGCGGGTTCGATGGCGTGGCTTTGGTCCATTACTTCGCGGCGGAGTTCGAGGAGGGCGGCTTCTTCGGCGTCGATCTCTGCTTGGCCTGCTTCTATGGCGTCATCGAGTCGAGCGAGTTCGGCTCTGTTTTTGGCTTTGACGTAGGTGTATGCGAGGGCGGCGCCGGCGGGGAATCCTATTCCGGTTCCGAGAAGGGCACTGGCTCCTACGTCGCCTGAAGAGATGAGGCTTCCGACGAGTGCGCCGGTTCCGGCTCCAATTGCGGCTCCACCAACACCTCCGGCCGCTCCTGCGTGGGTTGGTTTGGTGGAGTTAAATCCACATCCTCCCAACGGAAGCAGGAGTACTCCGAGGAGGAGGGTCAATTTTCTCCAAGCTCTTTTCTGCACAAGGAATGGGGCCGTTTTTGCCATTACTTCTCTCTCCTTTATCGTAAGGGTTATGGGAGGGGGGACTGAAGGGTTGCCTTGATTTGCTCATATTTCATAACCAGCTAGAATAACTTCTCTTTTTTTTAGGCAACTCTTGTTGCTCCTCCTCTCATAACCTTTATGTCTACGTGTATTTCTGAGAGTAGAGGACTCTTTGTTCATGGCCGGTGCCACCCTCGAAAAACCATCGACGGCTCAACCGTCTGACGCTGTTGGGAGCGAACCCGCGCAGGATGCTCGTAACGATCGGCGGCGAGATGGTGGGGTCGGAGCGCGAATTCCTGAGCGAGAACGGCTCGATTATCTCTACAACCAGCCAGAATCGGTCACTCAGCCGGGGCGACTGCCAAACGGTATCCCTGACCGCTACACCCATACGATGCAGGGTATGGCACTCGAGGATGCAGATGGCCTCTTTAAGCTTGATTATCACGCTGCTGGGAGAAGGAGCGCGGAGGCGGCGCGACTTCGAAATGCTCCGGAGAGTGGTGCTGGAACAATCAGCCCCTTTGACCTCACGACAACCATTGAGATCCCGAGCGAGCGTCGCGCTTCAGTCCTGAGAGATTTTTCTGGGCGAGAGAAGATTGGAAGAAGTGAGGTTGAGTATCGAGAGGCGGCGCTCGATTTTATTGAGGCGAATCTTCTGATCGAGACAGGGGCGAGCATCTCAACCCTCCTCCAACAGCTTGCTGACAGTGGGAAACTTCCTGCGTTGCTCTTTGATACCGACGTCCGGCAGAAGCAGGAGAATATCCTCCGCTTTGAGACTGAGGTGAAGCGACAGCTGGGTCGAGCAGATCTCCAGGCGAAAGAGTTTATGCGCTTTCTTTCGGCCACCCCCGATCTTTCAGAGGTAAAAACCCTGCTCCGGAAACTCTTTGAGAAGAGTGAATGGCCAGAAGGTGCTGAAGAAAAGCTCGAGCCTTTCAAGGCGGCCTTCGAACGGTATCAACGGGGTGAAACCTCTCTTGCTCCTGTTCTTTCCACCCTCGACGGCCTCACCCATGAAGAGACTCTTTTAGAAGATCTCCGCCCACTCTATGAAGCGCTGAACACCGCGATCGCGGCGAGCTCTCCAGACCTTGACCTGCTCTATCGCACCCTGAATGGGATTGAGAATCCACAGGATCGCGCTCTGATTGAGAGAACCTTTGCGAGGTTGTGTCCGGAGCATGGCTCTCTGGCAGACGCGTTGGAAACTCTGCTCATGCTTCAGGTAAAAACGGAGCGGGAAGGAGGTATTCTTGACACGGTAGAAGACTCACTGACCCCAGGTAACATGTCTCAGATGCTCCTTTCGTTTTTTGGGGGGAATGCAGCAGCGGATGCTGGCCAGAACGTTCTTGGAAAATTTTTCGGGAGAGTTTTGGGCGGCGTCGACTCTCACCCCGCACCTGAGCGTCCAGAAAATGCAGTTGTACTCGAACGGAAGGATGTTAATGCCCTTCTCGAACAGTTAAACGGATTTGACGCTGAGCGAACGGCGCTGCTGCTCCGCCAGGAATTGGTCCGACTCGAAGGAGAGGGAGGAGAACTTGCTGGCAGTATCATGGGTGGCGTTTTGGGCGCAGGATTCTCAACTGCTATGGTGAGTCTCGGTGATAGCAACTACCGACTTACCGGACACCCACCGGCAAGAAACCCAGGCCTCCGAAACCTCAATCCGTATATCGCTCTCCCGAGTGCAGGGCTCGGTGCACTCGTTGGTATTGCATCTGGTCGAGAAGTCCATAAATGGATAGTGAACGACGGCAAGTACGAACTTCTCCAGCAGTTGACCGAGGGGCTCTCTGATGAGCAGTGGAAAGCCATAGTCATTGCTTACGACAACGCGGCTTCTCCACGGAAAGACAAGGTCGCCTTTGAGAGAGAGGCGGCAAATATTGTTCAGAGCGCTCTTGCACGGTGTGATGACTTTCAACGTCATCTTATCGATACCGCTGCTCCAGATATCGAAAAACTCCTTGCAGATAGTATCTCTACCGAAGAAGCGAGTCAGCTTATGAAGCAGCTTGCGACTATTCCTGCTCTTGCAAAGCTTTTTTCAGATCCTCCCCTAGCAGAGATGGTAGCAGATGGCGTGCTTTCCTATGAGGAAGGGGAGCTCTTGATTGAAAGAACCAAGGGGATTCCTGAGCTGTCTGAGGTTGTTAATGTTCTCCTCGAAGCAGAAACGGCCCGTCAGATCGCTGATATTCATGCGAACTATACTGATTCGGAAGAGGGGCTTCAGAAGCTCCTGGATCTGAACGCCAGAAAGAGTAGCGCAGAGATCGCCGAACATCTCGGAAGCTCCGTTCCGGGACCGGAGGGTTCGCCTATTACGCGAGCGGAGAATATCGCTCTCACTCTTGCCGATGCTCTCTGGGAAGCAGATCCCACGGCCGAAGAGGTTTCCAAGAATACCGCGCTCCTTTTTGAGTGTATAAGCCGGATCAACTCGAAAACCGAGGTGAAGATCGGAGAGGAAACTCGAAATGCTCGCGAGTATATCGAAGAGAAGGTCAACGAAAGGCTCGAGGCGCTCTACCAAGCAACTGATCAGTATAAGGAACAACTTCAAAAGGAAGAGCAGGAGGCAAAACAAGAAGCAGAGAAACAGAATGAACTCCTCAAAACGAATTACGAAACCGAGCTCGAAAGCTGGAAAACACGACGAGATACTTTTGAGAGCTCAGACCTCGCCGGCCTTACCGGCGATGAGAAAGCCAAGAAGATGCAGGAGTGGCGTAAGGATAATCCCGCTCCAACGGCACCAGAGGTAGTTGCGGCAAAAACTCCTGACATTCCTGCACCGAGGATGATGGACCGTATTAAGGCGACTTCTCACTATACGCAGGATACCTTTTCTCAACTGTGGAATCAGGACTTTAGCCCTCACCTTTTGGCAGATGCACTGCAAAACCAACTTATCGAACGAGGGATCACCCGTGATGGCGGTGAGGTATCGGGGAGAGATGCCCTCTTACAATTTGCTGAGATCGAGGCAATGATTGCTCTTCACTTTGGAGATCCCACTCTTGCAGAAGATGGTCTCTTTTCTGGCATTACGCTCTCTCACCAAGATACGAAAGAGGTACTTGACGCGGTGTCAGAGCTGGCTCTTAAGAAACGAACGCTCGCCGTTGATCTGCAAAATCAGGTCGATGCCGTTGAGTTCGGAGGGTACGATAAGCCAGATGCTGTTCCGATCCGTATTCATGAGCGGTTCGAACGTCCCGTGGCTGGTCCCGTATCGTTTTTTGATGACGAAGAGAATAATCAGCGGATCTACAGCGAAGAGATTGCGGCTCTTGTCGATAGCGCTGTTGCCGATGCTCGGTATCGAAAGCCGACGACCGCGGATCGGGAGATGGCACGAAATGGCCGAGAGCAGCAGTTACGAGAGGATATCGGTGATTTTATCGAGGGTAGTGAATGGCTCTCCGAAGATCTAGAGACTGCTCTAGAGCGTCTCGGAGCAGATGCTGACACCGAGCTGATAGATCTCATTGAAGAAGAGCCTCCGATACGGTAGTGAAAGAGGACGCAAATAGTGTCGCTTCTCTTATGCTCTGGACGAACCCCTATATCCCAAAGGTCCGCTCTCGGCCTGACCGCATCCTGAATGAGGAATCTGCTCGCTTTTCAGAGGAGCGGCGTGAGGAGTTTTTCGCCCTCAAAAAGAGGTACTCCGAAGTTGAGATCGAGGTCGGCTCAGGCTCGGGCCAGCATCTCCTTACCCGAGCAGAAGAAGATCCGACAACCCTCTATGTCGGATTCGAACTCCGATTTAAGCGCACCTTTCGGACGATTGAAAAGGCCGAGGAGCGCTCTCTGTCGAACGTATTCTTGATCCGAGGAGATGCTCGAAGGGCAGGAGATCTCTTTTCGAGAGGAGAAGTACGAGCGTGCTACATGCATTTCCCCGATCCGTGGTCGAAGAATCGGTGGCGAAAGAATCGGATGTTGATGCAACGCACCTTTGTTGAGCAGATCGTCAAACTCCTCCAACCTGGTGGCACGTTCTCGTTTCGCACCGATCACCTGCTCTACTTCCGTGAGGCACTCAAGGTGCTCCGCTCTACGGAGGGGCTCACGGTCTCGTCTCTTACCGAAGATCTCTATGGAATACGGTGTTCAGAGAGTAAAGACTCTCCTCCTCCGGAAAAGACGCCCCCCACCCCCTCTTCTGAGTTTGAGGCGCTGTTCTGCTCTCAGCGACTTCCTATCGCCTCCTGCCTCTGTAGGAGGCTCTCGACGAAAGACTTCTCCGCCTGAGTCACCATATTACATTCTTATTACATTCACTTCTCACACCACTCCATCAGAATGGTGTACAATGAAGGCAGCGGAGCTTCTCAGTTCCACTGGTTTTTGAGGTAGTTTTACAGGGGGTAACTATGAAAAAGCATCTTGAACAATCTCTTGAGAGTATTCACACCACGATCGGTGAGCTCGTTGAAGCGCTCACACAGGTGGCTCAAGAAGATGGGAACACCCCCGATAAGAGCTACGAGCTTGCTGCTGAGACCTTAAGCTCAATCCTTTCCCGGCAAGATCGACAAATCGACATTCTTCCGAGATAATAACGAGGGAGAGTTACCTCTCACGTTTTTTCACTCGCGTTTTTCATTGAGGGCTTCTCAGGTCCTATTGTCTTGTGGGCTCGAGAAAGAGAGGGGTCAGGGAAGAGGTTCAGAGAATGATCACACTCGAGCACGTTTCTCGGTCTTACGGAGACTTTCACGCTGTTCAAGATCTCAATCTCGAAGCTCGTCCAGGCGAGGTCTTCGGTTTTCTCGGAGTCAACGGTGCCGGCAAAACCACAACACTTCGGATGATCACCGGTGTGCTTCAGCCAACGAGTGGCACGATTACGATCGGCGGATTTCAGATGAGCGAGGAGCCGGAGCGGGCCAAGGCGATTACTGGCTATATTCCGGATCGCCCCTACCTCTATCCGAAGTTAACTGCTCGTGAATTCCTCGACTTTGTTGCTGACCTCTATAAGGTCCCACTGAAGGAAGCTGCGGAGAGAGCGGAAGCGCTTCTCGCCTCTTACGGATTGATCGAGTGGCAGAACGAGCTGATTGAGAGCTTCTCTCACGGGATGAAACAGCGGCTTGCCACCGCGGCTGCCCTTATTCACTCGCCTGAGGTCCTCGTCATCGACGAACCGATGGTCGGACTCGATCCTCACGGTGCTCAGCTCTTAAAGCGTTCGATCCGAGAGTATGCGGAGAGTGGAATGACTATCCTGCTCTCTACGCATTCCCTGAACGTCGCTGAGGAGATATCAGATCGAATTGCTATTATTGATCACGGCAAGATTCTTACGGTCGGGACCCTTGCGGAGCTCCGAAGCTCAGCTGGCGACGGGGTGGGAAATCTGGAGGAGATCTTTCTTCGCCTTACTTCGACCACTGTGAATACCGAACGCGAACGCCGTGATACCGCTCCTCTCTAGGCCAAAAGTACTCTCTTTTCGGAATCGAATTCTGAGGGGAGACCACCCTCTCCGAGAGGTTCTGCGAGTGGGAGGAATCGGAGGGGTTGGCATTCTCCTCGCGCTGGCGACGTACTCTGGGACCTTTACGACTCTCATGGAACTCGAAAAGGGCGCGGCAACCACCCTTATCCCACCTCAACGACTCATTGAGGTGCTTCTCCTCTTTCTTTTTGGGGTATCAGCCCTAACCAGCGCGGTTGGTTTTTTGAGTGTGTTCCTGCTTTCTGAGGAAAACGAGCTGATTCGAGCCTCACCACTTCCTCGACATACCTTCTTTCGAGCAAAGTTTTTTGAGCTTCTTGGATTCTCTGGATGGCTCGTCTTGGTGTTTGGAGTTCCTGTTTCTTTTGCCTATGGGAGCTTTTATGAGTGCTCTCTCTTCTACCTGCCACTCTCCGTGGTGCTCTTCTTGCTCTTTCTGATGATTGCATGCGGCTGTGGCTCACTCTCTATGCTCTTTTTTTCTCTCTTGATGCCAACCCACCGGGCACGAGATCTCCTGCTGTTCAGTGGTCTGGCGATTCTCATTGCCGGTTACTTTTTCCTGCGACAAGAGGGGTCCCTCCCGGCAGAGGAGTTAGCGCTTCGTGACCTCAAACAACTTTCTCAGATTACGACCGCTCCTGCGGCAGAATGGTTTCCCTCGACGTGGATGGCAAACGCCCTAACGGAAAATGCACTCTCCGGGAATATCGCCCTCACCTCTAACGTGGTGAAGCTACTGGGGACGGCAGCACTCCTCTTTCTCCTGCTCTCTGGAATTTTGAGTCGTTGCTACGAATACCTCTCCACAAAGACCCATACGAGTCGCGGACGTACTCCGCTGCACCGGTTCCCTCTGGGGTCCCTTTTTCGAGGATTCTTTCTCCTGCTCCCAGCGGAAAGACGCGGATTCTTCCTCAAGGAGGGGCGACTTTTTCTGAGAGATGTTACTCAGAGTATTCAGCTTATTCTCCTCCTCACCCTCTGCTTTATCTACCTCTACAACTTCCAAAATTTTCGCGCACTCCACTCTATTCCCGAGACGAGCTCTATTGTTTGGCGAGGGGTCTTCTCCCTGCTGAATCTTTTGATGGGCGGATTTATCGTTATTGCGATGAGCGCCCGCTTTGCCTATCCGGCGGTCTCACTGGAGGGACAGGCGTGGTGGATCCTCCAATCCTCACCGGTCGTACTCCGAAACTACCTTCGAGAGAAGCTCTTCTTTTGGTGGTGCCTCTTTCTTCTTCCGGTAACGATCGTCTTTCTCGCTGGAGCACTGGCGCTCTATCTCCCCCTTCCCCTTCTTATAGGGCATGCCATTCTCTCGCTCTCATTTTCGTACCTCATCTTTGCGATGGGGCTCTGTTATGGAGCACGATTTGTCACCTTTTCTTGGGAGCATCCAGCCCAACTCACTTCTAACTTGGGAAACTTCGCTTTTCTGATCGCTGCAGGTTTTCGCCTGATTCTCCTTCTTGTTCCGTGCTGCATCATAACGGCGCTTTATCTCATGAGTAAGCTTGAGATCGCAGATGGAAAGCCACACTTTGCGATAGCAGCCCTGCTCTTTTTTGGCATCTTCCTCTTTTGGAACTACCGGTTTGCAAATACGTATCTCGATAAAGCGGCCCGTCTCTTAGAGCCTTCACGGTAACTTGTGAGAAAGAATTTTCGCCTGGAGCAGTTTCATCTGCACCGATACCTCTCGGCGAAGGAGGTGTAGAGTCACCGTTTCGGGAAGAGGTATAGAGGGATGAAAACGGAAGGAGTGCTCCCCGTATTCGAAACGAAGGATGGGAAGTTCTCGCAAGCGATCAGAGAGAGTCACGGCGACAAGCCTTTTCCGCTCTCGATCGAGAATGATCTCTTGTCCTTCGTCCCGGCTTCCGATCAGTTCAGGTCCCACTTGCGATACGTAAGGCTTCTTCACCTCTTTGCTGAGTGAAACCGGAAAGAATGGTTGGCCAAAGGGAGGTGAGTCAGCAATGGGAAGTCGCCCGAGAAGCAAGGTGAAAAACTCCTCTGGTTCCCGAATATCTCCGATGAGGGTAAAGATATTCCGTGCACTCAACACCTCATCCGGAGCCTCCCCCTTGACTCCATCACGGGTAAAGCGAAAGGAATCGATAACCGTAAGAGAGGTGGTTGGCAGAAGCTGCACTCGGAGCTGTCCTGGAGCTTCTCGGTAGACTACTGCACGAAACCGTTGTACTTGGTCATCAAGAGCGATCTCAACGCTGAGCAAAATCCGAAGGGCGAGGAGCCGAGCATCGGGGAGGAGCTGGCTTCGAAGGGCAGTTCGCTCATTAGGAGTAAAAAAAAGGGGGGCTTGGTCGCGAGAGAGCTCATAGGGAGCGAGCCCCGTCGTAGAACACCCCACGATACCGCTCAGTACGATACCGGCACAGAGCACTTGAAGAAAAGAGCACCTCCAATTCACCGTCACGGCACCAGTTCCTCAAGCTGAAGAAGCTTGGTGCGAATTCGACCCAGCGCTTCCTTTGTCTCCTTTCCCACCGCTTCATCTTCCCGTTGGAGTGCCCTCCGATAGGTCTTTTCAGCAAGCGCTCTTTTCTCGTTCTTCCGGAGGGCATCACCGTAGTGTTCAAGGATAACGGGATCACTATCGGCAAAGAGGACGGCTCGCTCTAATACCGCTTCAGCCTCTCCGTATTGCTCTTGTTGAAAGAGAATCCACCCGAGTGTATCGAGGTAGTAGCCATCCTGTGGACGAATCTCAAGCGCCTTCCGGATGAGGATCTCTGCTCGTTCGAGATCCCGCTTTTCTTCGGCAAAAGCGTACGCAACAAAGTTGAGGGCATCGGTGTTCTCGGGGTTCACCACGAGCACTCGCTCCATCGCTTGAAGCGCCTGCTCCGCAGCCCCCATCGCATCCAAGGTAACACCGTACTGGAAGAGGAAGCGCTCATTCTCTGGAGCAAGGGAGAGGCCCTCTTCAAGCAGTTGTTTCTCCTCCTCATACCGACGAGCCTCATGGAGAATTAACGCCAGGTAGGAGCGAGCCTTTTTGTTGCTCGATTGCATTTCAAGTACTTCTTGGAGGTTCTCGGCGGCTCGATCGAGCTGTTTGTCTTCCCGCAGGAGATACGCCGCAAAGGTTTTGGCCTTCACGAAGACCTCATCATTCGATGGGATACTGTCAAGGAGTCCAATTGCCTCCTCCTTTCGATCAGAGCCCGCATAGATCGAGGCGAGATAGTAGCGCGCCTCGCCGTATCGCTTCGAACGAGTCTCTTGTTCTTCTCGATCCTGCCGGGTAACGATCAGAAGAAGCTCACGAGCTGCAGCTTTGTAATTTTGCCGCTCAAGCTCAAGCATTGCGATACGAAATCGGAGCTCTTCATTGGGGAGCTCTGTTCCCTCACCATCTTGCTCTTCTCGTGTCTGAGCCTTTCGGAGCAGAGCGATTCCCTCATCAACACTTCCATCTGAAATCGCGAGCTCCGCAAGTACCCGGCGAGCGAGTGTATCGTCCGGAGAAGAAGCGAGGTAGTCCTTACACAACTTCCGAGCTTCTGTTGATTTGTTCTGCTTCAGGTATACCCGAAGCAGTGATGGAAAGAGTGTCTCGGGAATTTCCCGATCACCCACCGCCTTGGTGTACGCCTCTTCCGCCGCTGCGTATCGCTCCTCCATCTCGTAAAAGCGCCCCAATAGTTCGTACGCAACGGGTATACTCGTCAGAAAGTTGTCTCCACCGTACCGCTCTCCTCGCTCGAAAAAATCTTCCAGGAGCACTGTGGCTTCTTCGTTCCGCTGCATACGGCCGAGGAGAGAGGCGTACAAGATATAGGCTTCTGAATACATCTCTTGCTGTTTCTCTCCAGTCGCAACGATCTCTTGGTACTGAACCTCCGCATTCTGATCTTCTTGGAGCGCTTCAGAGATTCCAGCGAGGAGCAGACGGTACGAAAGCTCTTCTTCCAGCGGGACCTCTTTTACTGATTTGAGTGCCAGTGTCTCCTGCAAAGCTGTTTCGGCAGCTCTTTTGGCCTGTTCAAGTTTTCTTTTTTTAAGATACAGCTCTGCGAGAGTTGCGTGAAAGTTGGGATACGGCGTCTGAATAAGGGAATTAGCTTTCTCAAAATACTTCAGCGCTCGATCAAAATCATCCTGAATATACGAGAACCGCCCAGCAAGATAACTATGGAGCAACTCAGATCGATCTCGGGCCTCCTGATCGATAAGCCCCTGTGGAGCGGTTCGAACATCAACTTCAAACTGAGAGGGAATACCACTGGAGAGTGATGATGAGGCACATCCTCCGAAGGCCACTACCGTAGAGAGCAGAACAACAATGAAAAAGCTCTTGTGATACATCCCGAAAAATCTCCTGTATTGATGCGATCGACCTGTCATCATAGTCTCAATGATGGCAGGAAAACACCATATGGATAACTGGCGAGGGTTACTCCTCGAGACCATTTCACCGTTGATATCTCGTGAAGTACTCTCGTCTGAGGCCCTCTTCACGTCTCTCGTCCGCTCTTCTCTCCCCAAAGACGCTCCCCTCACCAAAAATGCGGAGCAGGATGGTGCCCGAATTCTCCAGTCACTGCTAGAAGAAAAGGCCCAGCGAGGAAAGGACCTCCACGGTGTCGTCTTCACTCCTCCTCACGCAACCGATCGACTCCTCCACAATCTCTTTGCCAGCGATATACAAGAAGTATCACTCCTCGATCCTGCCTGTGGTGGAGGGACACTGCTCATAGCAGCGCTGATAAAGGCGACGCAAGACCACCGCTTTCAAGATGCCACAGCGGCGAGTTCGTTCCTTCACCGATCTCTCTTCGGTATTGACCGAGATCCTTATGCGGTACTCATCACTCGCCTCGCTCTCCTGAGAACGCTGTACGAACTCTTTCCCGGAAGTTCTCAAGAAATAGATACTCACTATCAGCACTGGAAAGGAAACATCTGCTGCGGAAACTTTCTGACTCTTCGGGCAGAGGACTCAGCTCACGATCTCGATTCTCTTGAGATATCTGCCGTCTTCAATCGGAAAAGCAAGTGCTTCTCTCATATCATCGGCAATCCCCCATACGGCCTCTCACGAAATGAACAGATTTCTCCCAGAGAGCTTTCGCACTACAAGAAGAACTATGCCGAGTTCCTCTCCGGCAAACCGAATAAATATCTTCTCTTTCTGGTCCGAGCACTCTCACTATTGGAAGAGGGAGGTCAACTCAGCTTCCTTCTTCCCAACTCTTGGCTTGGAATTGCTTCTGCTCGAAGAACTCGACAGGTGTTGCTCAGAAAGGGGTATATTCGGAGTATCGATATCGTAGAAGAAAGAACCTTTATTCATCACGGTGTTGAAACCGTCTTCCTCACCCTTCAGAAAAAGGGAAAGGCCTCTTTTGTTCTCAGACGATACCTGGCTCAGGAAGACAGAGATCCGCATCAAACGATCACTCTTTCCGCGAATGAGGTGAGGGAGCGCAGTAAAGAAGGCCACATTCCCCTCTTTCCAAGCCAAGAGGCACAATTTCAATGGCGTACGATCGAAGAGAACTCCCAGCCACTCGCAGAAAGCAGTCTCTCTCTCACCCCTCGAATAGCGCTTCAGGTCTACGCCACGGGGAAAGGAACTCCACCTCAATCAAAGCAGGTCGTTGCCGAACACCCATTTCATGAATCGGCTCCCTCGACACCCCACTCCCACCGGTACCTCAACGGAAAAGATGTCGGCCGCTACACCCTCTCTTGGCCAGGGAGCTACCTGCGCTACGGAGAGTGGATCGCTGAATTTCAACCACTTCAGTATTTTTCCGGTCCAAGAATTATCCTGCGAGAGGTCTTACACCGTGCGCCCCACCTCATCATGGCGACCTATACCGAGGAGTGCTTCCTCTACAATCGATCTCTGCTTCACATCATCCCCTCCCCTGGAGCAACATACTCCAGCGAAGAGAGCCGCGAAACGTGTCTCGCCCTTCTCGCCCTCCTGAACTCGCGGGTGGGAAGCTTCGTACTCCAGATCTGTGGACGGAAGACAAACCGGCGGCTATTCCCGAAGATCGTACAGGCAGACCTCTCCTCCTTTCCCATTCCAAAGGAATTTGCAGCAGAAAAAGGAGAGCTCTCAACTCTCGCGCTTGAGCGACTCACCGCTCCCGAAGCGCAAGCGCCTCGCATAGAGGAGGCGATCGAACAGAGGGTAAACGCCCTATATGGCTCGCCTTTTCCCACTTTTCACAAGGTGTCTGACACCGTGTGAGGGGTCTCGGATTGCCTACTCTTCACCGGAGACAGCGCTAGAGGATGAGGAAGCTGCCTCTCTCGCCTCTCCTGAAATCTCGACCACGGCTGCATCAGAGCTTGCTGCCCGCTCGCTCCGCTCAGCCTTCTCCGGTGGTGCCTCATCACGAGCTCTCTGAGCTCCCCCACTCTCTCTCGCCGCGCCTGCTGCTATTCCACCAACTCCACCTGTCATAATGCACTCCTCGTTTAGATATCTGAAACGGTCCTCTCCTCCACCGGGAGCGCCGCTCCCAGGGAGAGACGGCAGTGCCATTGGGAAGCTACAGAATGCAGAGCGGAAAACCGAAATTCTCAGAAAAGTTGGAAGAATCTCGCACCGAGACTCATAAAAACCCCAACTCTGTAACCACCTGAAAATACTTGCTTTTCCAAACCCTAAAGGGTGTCAGACACCCTTTAGGGTTTGCTTTTTGGTAGTGTTTTTAGTGGCTTACGGAAGAGGAGGACGGAGTGGATGGTCTCGACTTTTTGGTAGCCGGCTTCGGAGAGGGCTGTTCTGAGCTCTCTCCGGAAGGAGCTCCGGTGGCCGACGACGAGGGGGATCTCGTGGCGACGGATCTCTTCGGAGAGGGCCGCGATACTCCGGAGGTGATACCTGGTGTGTTCTTCTGGAGGGAGGGTCTCGGCAGCTCTTACGCCGAAGTGGTTCTCGGTGCCGGGGACGGCACGACGGTGCGTCCCAACGAGATAGCCGGGCCAGAGGGCAAGAACCGTTTCGTCGGCACGGCTGTGGCGTTGGACTGCGGAGAGTACTTTCTTGAGCTCGCTCATTCGCCAATCAACGGCTTTCTGAGGACTGCCGATTCCAATTACTCCTTTTCCGGTGTGAAAGTAACGTTCCATGTCTGTCGGGACGTGAGCCAGAAAAATAGCGGCTGCTGAGAGGCTCACGAGGCTGAGAATCCAACGAGCAGTTCGACGAGTCGAAGAGATGAGGAGACTGAACCAACTGACAAGCGCTATTACCGCGAAGGGAACGATCGTCACAAAGTACTGCACATACGTGGGATTCGGCGTAAGGCTGATTCCAAAGAGGAGAGCTCCTATACAGAGGGAGAGCCGAGCTCCTGCTGCGAGCTTTTTCCACCAAAAGAGGCTCGCACACGCTCCGATAAAGAGGATCGGTGTTTGGAACCCATCAAACTTCTGACTCGGACGGCCAAGAGAAAAGAGTACTTCGAATACTCGCCACTTATGCGCTAACTCCGTTCCTAATGGCCGACTTGAACGGGTGAGGTGATACCCGAGATTACTGAAAAAGAAGGACTCTGGCGCTCGCACGAAGAGAAGGAGGCTGGGGAGTACTCCGATCAGATATCCGTACAGCAGCGTGCGGAGTTTCGGTGCCTGCTCTCGCTCAATTCCAAAAACACGGGGAAAAAGAGCGACGAGTACCGGAAGAACGCAGAGGGGAAGAAAAAAGAGACGGATCTGAACAGCGATGACAAAGGAGATACCAATACAGAGATCTCGCCAAATCCGAAAACGCCTTTCCTCTACGGTAAGGAGATACACTCCAAGAAGAAGAAAGAGAACCGAACCAGCATAGGTCTGAACCACCGTGAACCAGGCAAACGAGAGGTGGCAGGTAGCGATCAGGAGTGTTGCAATCCATCCGTAGAGCCGCCCAGTGTGTCGAACAACGATTAGATAACTGAGGGAGAGTATCCCTCCAAAGAACACGGCAGTGATGGCACGGTACGCCTCCCACGCATTTTCTCCGAGCACTACTCCTCCAAGAGCGGCACCCCCTCCATAGAGATAGGGTAGGAGCGGCATCTGTGGATAGAAAAAGTCAAGCGCGGGGTGCATCCCTTCTCGGACGAGCTGGGCCGCATAGGTATAGAATCCTTCATCTCGAGCGAGAAGTCTTTCGTGAACGCACCAAAAACTGTACACAAAACAGAGGACAAATACGGCGCCATCCGCGATACTAAGCCCTTTCTTTCGAGAAGAAGCCGGCGAGGCGGAGATATCAGGACGTACTCCCATACACGGTGTCTACAAACATAGGGTGAAACAAGCTGCATGTCAGAGATTACTCAGATTGAAGAAAATGTCGACCGTATCTTATTGGGGGAGAAAACCATCTACCTCGTGGGCACGGCGCATATCTCTCAGGCAAGCGTTGAGCTCGCTGAACGGGTAATCCGAGAACAGGCTCCTGATGCGGTGGCTATCGAGCTGTGTGAGGGACGACACGCCTCGCTTCTCGATCCGGATCGGTGGAAAAATACCGATATCCTCTCCGTTATCCGGAGCGGGAAGGCATACGTGCTCATGGCTCAACTGGCCCTTGCAAGCTTTCAGAAGAAGCTGGGTGATCAGCTCCAGGTCAAACCGGGCAGCGAGATGATCGCCAGCGCTCGGGTAGCAGACGAGATCGGCGCTGAGCTCTTGCTCGCCGACCGAGATGTGAGAACAACACTCAAGCGAAGCTGGTCAGCGCTCGGCCTCTTCGGCACCTTTCGACTGATCATGAGTATGATCTTCGGCCTTTTTTCAGACCAGAAGATCGATGAAGAGGAGATCGAACGGCTCAAGAAGAGCGATGCTCTTGAAGAGGTCATGAAGGAGTTCTCGGAGGCGCTCCCAGAGGTCCGAGTTGCTCTCATCGATGAGCGAGACCAGTATCTCGCAGCAAAGATTCGCGAAGGTGATGCGAAAACCGTCGTTGCCATCGTTGGTGCGGGACATGTCCCCGGCATCAAACAGTGGATCGATAAAGAGATCGACATTGAAGCGCTTGAGGTTATCCCTCAACCAAATCCAGTTTGGAAGCTTATCGGCTGGCTTATTCCAATCCTGGTGCTCTCGCTCTTTGCCTACGGATTTTCAACCTCTGGGGCATCAAAGACGCTCGAGATGGCGACCGCATGGTTTCTCGTAAACGGGGTATTTGGAGCGCTCGGCTCCCTCCTGGCGCTCGCTCACCCCGTAACGATCTTCACTGCTTTTGTAGCGTCTCCCTTTACTTCACTTAATCCGATGATTGCGGGAGGATGGGTGGCGGGAATTGTTGAAGCTCTGGTGCGAAAACCACAGGTCTCTGATCTTGAAACCATTGCAGATGACATCTCTCACTTTCAGGGAATATGGAAGAATCGAGTATCACGTATCCTACTCGTCGTTGTGCTCACAAATCTATTTGGAACTCTGGGAACTCTCATCGGCATTGAGCGGGTGAGCTCCTTAGTGAGATAAAGTGTCTACCGTATCGATATGAATGAAGTCCCATCAAAACAGAAACAGGAGCGCTCTTTTGAGCGATTTAATGCCACCGGCATTCGCTTTCAAACGGTGGCGGCGGTTGCTCTTGGGACACTCACAGGGCTCCTGATCGCCCTCCCCCTCTCTCCATCTCCCGGAGGCACTGACGCCCCTTCACTCTTTGGAATGCTTGTCCTTCCGGCCTCGGCAGCCGCCGGGGCGCTGATCGGGTATCGCCGCCGTGAGAGTAGAGCCTTTCTCTACTTTTGCTTTGCAGCGATACTGCTCCTCTCGGGAACTCTGTCTACTTCACTGGAGCCCACATCCGCTCCGCAGGAGACTCTTTCGCAATGAAAACCTCAGCTCCCTCCTCTATCGCCCTCGGGAAACAGGTTATTCTTGATGAGGCAACAGCGCTCCGCGAACTCGCAGAGAGCCTCGATGATTCCTTTTCCAATGCAGTTCATACGTTGCTTGAGCTCTCCGAGGTCGGGCGAATCGTAATATCAGGAATGGGAAAAGGCGGCTTCATCGGGATGAAAATCTCTGCCACTTTTGCCAGTATCGGAGCCCCATCCTTCTTTCTTCACCCAGCGGAAGCTGTTCACGGAGATCTTGGCCGTTTTACGAAACACGATGTGGCCCTCTTGCTTTCAAATTCGGGAGAGACCGAAGAGATCGTCACCCTGCTTCCCTTTATCAAAAGAGTTGGGTGCCCAGTTATCGGGGTTACCGCGGGCGAAGACTCCACCCTCGGACGGGCTGCTGACGTAGTTCTCTCGCTCGGGAAACACCGGGAAGCAGGGCCACTCGGTCTGGCTCCGACCACTTCCACCACCGCGATGCTTGCTATCGGGGATGCGCTGGCGATGAGCCTCTTGGAGTCAAAGGGTCTCTCCGAACAGGATTTTGCAGGTTTTCATCCTGCGG
>JALEGQ010000009.1 GCA_022763385.1 bacterium | reverse complement strand
TCCTTTCGCCTGCTCGCCAAAAAGATTAGAGGAGAATGGCTTTTTGAGAGTGGCTCGGTGGAGCGAATCCAAAGAAGCTGGTAGCCTCTCACGGGACAGCACCATGCACTGTACATACGGAATACGGCAATGAATCAGAAATACGTTTTTCAACTCTCAAAGGTTTCAAAGGTTTACAAGCCGGATCGAACCGTCCTGGAAAACATCAACCTCTCGTTTTACTACGGGGCGAAGATCGGGGTTCTCGGGTTAAACGGAGCAGGAAAGTCGACACTCCTCCGGATTATTGCTGGTGAAGACAAGGAATTTACCGGAGATGCGGAGTTTATGCCGGGGGTCACCTTCGGATATCTTCCGCAGGAGCCGAGGTTGAATGATGAAAAGACCGTGAAAGAGAATGTGATGGAGGGGCTTGGTTCCGTCGTTGACTCCTTAAAGCGGTTTGAAGAGATTAGTGCGGCTTTGGGAGATCCCGAGCTCTCTCCGGATGATATGGAAAAACTGCTCGAGGAGCAGGCAACCGTTCAGGATGAGATTGATAGCCAGAACGGATGGGAGCTCGACCACACCCTTGAGGTGGCGATGGATGCCCTCCGGCTTCCTCCCGGGGATAGTAATGTACAGAATCTCTCTGGAGGTGAGCGTCGGCGTGTGGCGCTGTGTAAGCTACTCCTGGAGAAGCCTGATGTGTTGCTGCTTGACGAGCCGACCAACCACCTCGATGCAGAGACGGTGCTCTGGTTGGAGCAGCATCTTCAACAGTATGAAGGAACAGTACTTGCCATTACCCACGACCGTTATTTTCTCGATAATATCGCCGGTTGGATCCTTGAGTTAGATAGAGGAAGGGGAATCCCGTGGGAAGGGAATTATTCCTCTTGGCTAGAGCAGAAGGAAGAGCGTCTCGCAAAAGAAGAGAAGCAGGACAAGAAGCGAAAGCAAACGCTGGAGCGAGAGCTGGAATGGATTCGTATGAGTCCGAAGGCTCGACAGGCCAAGAGCAAGGCCCGTATTAAGGCGTTTGAAGAGCTGCAATCTGAAGCGAAGCGAGAGCAGATTCAAGATTTGGAGATCTTCATTCCACCTGGCCCTCGGCTCGGCAACAAGGTGCTGAACGGTGAGCATGTAACGAAAGCGTTCGATGAAAAACTTCTGATCGATGATTTTAGTTTCACGATCCCACCGGGAAGTATTGTGGGGATCATTGGGCCGAACGGGGCGGGGAAAACGACGTTCTTTCGGATGATTACGGGGAAAGAAACCCCGGACAGCGGGACGATTGAGCGGGGTGAGACCGTACAACTCGGCTACGTTGATCAGCTCCGTGACGACCTGAAGGGTGATAATACCGTTTGGGAGGAGATCTCTGAGAAACAAGAGCAGTTCGATTTTGGTGGTAAATTAGTCAACACCAGGGCGTACTGCTCTCGCTTTAATTTTACCGGTTCTGATCAGCAGAAGAGAGTCGCTTCGCTTTCTGGAGGAGAGCGAAACCGAGTTCATTTGGCAAAACTCTTAAAGCAGCCCACCAATGTTCTGTTGCTGGATGAGCCGACCAATGACCTCGATGTAAATACGTTGAGAGCACTTGAAGATGCGCTCTTGAATTATGCTGGGTGTGTCCTCGTGATCAGCCATGACCGGTGGTTTCTCGATCGAATTGCTACTCATATTCTCTCCTTTGAAGGAGAGAGTGAGGTGCGACTCTTTGAGGGGAACTTTCAAGATTATGAAGAAGACAAGAAGAAGCGACTGGGACCAGAGGCTCTCGTGCCGAAGCGGGTTAAGTATCGCAAGTTAACCGTTTAAACGATGAAAATTTTCAGCACGAAGCGAGAGCTTCTGTTTTTTCTAACCCATCCCGCGATCTGGTTTCGAAAATCAAGGTCCATTGAGCAACTGAACTCTTCTCCCTTTGTTGAGTTTCAGCAGTGGTTTGATCACGCTCACCGTCGATTGTGGGGGGAGTTCCCGAATTGGTGTTGTCTCTCAACAGTGGATGGGGAGGGGAGTCCGGATGCTCGGATCGTTCTTCTCAAAAGTTTTGATGATGACGGTTTTGTGTTCTATACGAATTTGGAGTCTGAGAAGGGAAATCAGCTCGCTGAACAGCCGCGGGGAGCAATGACCTTCTTTTGGGAGAAGCTTCAGCGACAGGTTCGCATTCGAGGAATGATTGCATCAGTTTCTGATGAAGAATCTGATGCCTATTTCGCCACTCGACCACGGCCGAGTCAGATCGGCGCATGGGCCTCGCTTCAGAGCACGGAGTTAGAAACTCGGGAAGAGTTAGAGCAGCGCTACCGGGAATTTTCGCAGAAGTTTCGCGGGAAGAAGGTCCCTCGTCCGCCCTATTGGGGAGGCTTTCGCCTCTCTCCTTCCCAATTTGAATTTTGGGAGCTTCGTCGGAGTCGCTTACACGACCGCTTCCGCTACGACAGCGGTTCGTCGTCAGGCGAGTGGAAGATTACGCAACGGTATCCGTAACAGTTTTTACGTGTCTTCCCTGGAGGAGAGCGCGCGTCTGCATGAAACGAACAAGACTCCTGACATTACTCCTCGAAAAGAAGCTCTTTTCTGATGAGACAGAGGCGCGACGTGCAATTGAGGAGCGGAGATGTCGGGTGGATGGAGTTATTGTTTTAAACCCGAAGAGAGAAGTCTCCCCTCATG
>JALEGQ010000111.1 GCA_022763385.1 bacterium | reverse complement strand
TCCCCCGAACGGCATCGGAGCCAAACTCCTCTGCCATCTCATCACTCATGACGATCGTCAGCAGTTGCGAGGCATTCGGCAGGATCTGGTACTGCCTTCGAACCAACTCGCTTAGCCCCGCGAGCAGCTCAATCCGAAACGCCATGAGATCCGCTGCCGCTCGCTCCTCGGCCGTACTGCGAAGCTCTCGAAGGTGGGCAATCAGGGCTTCATCGGGCAAGAGGTGGAGCGAGGCTCCCCGTTCCCGAATAGCAACCACCGCAGCAGCACTCCCTTCTACGATATGGGATGGAGGAACATCTCGCCCCTCGCTCCGATACTCCTCAAGCTCCTGAACGAGCTCTTCCACGGGACGCTCGCTGAAATGCTCCCGCTCGGCTAAAAGACGGGCAGTATACACCTCCCGCTCAAGACCTTCGTAGTCCCCCTCTTGAAAGCGCGAAAAAAAATCCCTTCGTGCAGACTCCTGACCATCGAAGAGCGCGTGGCAGAGGCGCAAACCGAGCTGAGCCTGCTCTGGAAGATCTCGCGAAAACCTCCAGAGCGCTGTCGCAACTTCCCGCTGATCTGGTCCCGAGTTCAGTTGTTGAAGTCGAGGAAGAAGTGCTTTGAGGAGGGAGAGTGCCGCAGAAGAGAGCTCTCTTCTGCTCGCCACCTTCTCCACGGGCGCTTTTAACCGGGTGGGAAGGCGCGCAATCCCTCGAATAAACATCTCTCCCATTTTGGGGTCGAATCCCCCCTCTCTGCGACTGATGGCCCTCGCGACCTCTTGAAGCGAGTTGTCCTCCACTACATATCGAGATGGAAGGAGGTGAGAGTACTCTCGGTAGTGTCGTCGGAGATGTATCGGATCGCGGCAGCGATTCTCTGGACCCAGAGAGAGGAGATGCCGGAGATCATGCTCAACCGCACTGGACGAAGAGACCACCACCGCCGCACTCCGGGCCTGTTCGATCGGAAAGGACTTCCGCAGCTGATACTCACCCAGGAGAGCGTAGAGATCCCCAAGGCTGTCAACGTGAGCATTCAGGTCAGCGAGAAAGTCGGTATCGCTCCAGTGCTCGCGCAGGGCCTCCCATACAAAAGCAAAAGAGCCGCGAGAAAAACAGACCGCCTGCGAACGTTCGAGTGCGGTAAGAAGATCCTCAGGGAGCTCTGCTCGCAACACCACATCGATCAGTGGTGTGAGGTCCCCCTCTCGCAACTCCGGACGAATCGCTCGAAGGGCCGAATACAACCCAGGTACTTCCTGAAAACGCTGCAGGAGGTGTGCCTGTCGCTCCCCCTCCCCGACTCCCAGCCGCTCACAGAGCGCTAACCGACTCGCGAGCTGTCCCGCTGAAAGCGGCGAAAGGTGGAGTGGCTCAGAGGAGGAGTCGAGACCTTCCCCCCCTGGACTTCTGGAAACATCTTCTCTCATGACATCAGCACTTACGAGTTCGCCGCATCATAGTGCCATGAGTTCGGACCTTACTCACCCTTCCGGTACGATTCGATCCACTCCGCTACTTTTTGGGGGTGATCAGCAGCCTTCGACACCCGCTTCCACCGCTTCAAGAGCTTCCCATCCTCTCCGATAATGACGGTAGAACGAATCACTCCGACGGTAACCTTGCCGTACATGTTCTTCTCTCCCCACGCCCCATACTTCTCCATCATGGTGCCCTTCGGGTCAGAGAGGAGCACAAAGGGAAGCTCATACTTCTCGATAAAGGCGGTATGAGAATCGAGGTCATCTCTGCTCACTCCGTATACCACGACACCCTCCTGCTCGAGATCTCCGTGAAGATCACGAAAACCACACGCCTCCTTCGTACATCCAGGGGTGTCATCCTTCGGATAAAAATAGACCACGACGATCTTTCCCAGAGCGTCCTTCAGCGAGTGCTTCTCTCCATCACTCCCCAAGAGGGTAAACGCCGGTGCCTTCTTTCCTTCTTCCAGGGCCATATCTCTCCTTTTTGCGATAGATCCTAACGGTATCGTACCTGCCGAAGAAAAAAGAGAAAGTTTTTGCTTCAAAAAACTTAACTTTCGGTCTCATTGTCGACTGAAATTGTCATAACAGGAAGGAATAAAAATCAGGAGTGAGATGTTTCACCGACTCGTAAATACACAACCCTGGGCGGCAGAATCATTTGGAAGTTCTGGAGGGGCTTCTGGAGAAGTCGACCGAGAAGGAGCGCAGATCGCTCTCCAGCGTGAGGCGGTCCGTACGGCAATAACGACCCGTTTTGGCAATTGCCCTCCTCGCGAGATGAACGACCTCTGCGATGCGGTACACGCCGTCCTGAATGAGCTCCGAAAAGGAGAGCGACAACCAGCGAGCATCCTGAGCGCCAAAGGAATTGTTGAAGAGGAGGAAGCCTCTATTGGAGGCGAAAGGGTATCACTGGAGTCGGTCTCTCAAGAGAGTGCTACGGCCACGGGGTATCACCATCGCTATCCAGGTGACCTTGACCGAGAGAGCCAACAACCCTGCCAAGATGCAGCGATCTCAACCGCCGTGCAGCACGGGGAACGTGAGTACCGAATCGTGGTTGTCAGCGATGGAGTCTCTGAGGCCCTCCATTCCGATCTCGGTGCAGAGCTGCTTGCCACGACGGCCGCCCACCTCCTTCGCACCTCTTGCCTCCGGGAAGAGGCTCCGGATTTTTCTAGCCCCGCATTTCAAGACGAGTTCTATGCTGAACTCGTGACCACCGTTGTCAAAGAGGTCGGTGCATGTGGCGTAGCACCCCAACATTTCAGTAAGCTCCTCTCAGCAACACTCCTCTGCGGTGTGCTCGACAACAGAGAGTTTACCGCCTTTGGACTTGGAGATGGAGGTCTTCTCCTTGGCGACCGCTATCTACCAATGGAAAACTTTGACGGCCGTAATCTTCTTCCAGACCAGACACGGCGGTATCCAGCAACAGTAATGGACCTGATCGATCCACTGCTCTGCTTCCTTAAAGACGGAGTTCCTCCAGCAGAGATTCCAACGAAATATCGGGAGAGCCTACTCACCCAAGAAGCTATCACCGAGGGGCTCTCCTCTCGGAACAAAAGAACGTTTGAGCAAGCCATGGACTCATTTCTGAGAGAGACGGCGCTTGCACTTACTCCACTCGTTCGAATGGCAGCAAGCGAGGTGGTGCAGGTCAATAAGGGGGTCGGGGTCTCAACGGACTGGGCAGAGAAAGGCTTCGTAGACTTCCCCGACAAACGGGAGGTTTTTCTCTCTCAACCGGATGACGAAGGCGGCGAACGTATCGTTCTCAATCGTCCAGCCCTCCTTCAGCGAAGTGCTCAGGAGGCAGCGACATTCCTTACTGCCTTCGGAAAGCTTCTCTACGACGAGGTGCCAGCGAACCTTGAACGATCACGCTATGAAGTGGAACAACAAGAGATCTTAATCTGGAAGGCCCTCTCAGAAAAGGAGATCTGGCGAAAGTACCCTCAGATGAAGGCATTTCTAGAACACCTGGCCGAGAAAGAGCCCGCTGCTCCCATACGATGTCTCGGTGCCCTCCGTGGGAGTGAAGAAGAACGTACTTACCACGCACAGTTCACGGCATATATTGAAACCTCTTCCTTGGAGTTCTCCCGAGCTCGCGAAGATTTCGATCTCTTTTCCGAGATCGATGAGGCGAGAGATTCGATACGCACCGATTTGAACGCACAACTCGACGAAGACTCCACCGTGCAAGAACTAAAGGAGCGTGAAACCACCGAGCGAGAAGAACGACGTGCGGCTTTCATCGAACGCTTCGAACTCACCGAGGCAGAGGCAAAACGCCTCTCCCCTGAGTTTGTAAACGGAGATCGAGGAGACTTTCGTCCACCCTACGACGACTTCGGCATCGCTCGCATCAGATAGAGTCCCCTTACTCCCCGATCGCTTTTTGCGATTTCTCGGGCGCGTTCTGCGCGTCTTCGGAATCAAACTCAGCCGGGATCTGCTTAGCCGCTTTTGCCCCGAGGGACTTGAGCTCTTCTACCTGACGCACGAGATTCCCTCTCCCATCGCTCAGTTTGGAGCGAGCAGCGTGATAGCTCCGCTGAAGGGAATCGATCTGTGAACCCACTTTTTTGAGATCATCGAGAAACCCCACGAACTTATCGTAGAGCGCCCCTCCCCGCTTGGCGATCTCCTCAGCGTTCCGGTTCTGGCGCTCGAGACTCCAGAGTGAGCCGATCGTCTTCAGACTCCCATAGAGACTCCACGGACCAACGAGTATCACTTTCCTTCGCCAAGCGAACTCGTGCAGCGTCGGGTCCTCCTGGAGCGCGAGGGCATACGCTCCCTCAATCGGCATAAAGAGGAGCACAAAGTCCGGAGTCGAGAGCCCTTCAAGGTCCTGATAGCGGCGTTGCTCTAACCCTTCCACGTGCTTTCGAACCGCAGCGAGAAAGCTCTGCACCAGCTCAGCACGACTCTCTTCATCGGGTGCAGTCGCTAACCGTCGATACGGTTCAAGAGAGACCTTCGCATCAATCACGAGGTGTCGTTCTTCCGGCAGCTTGATGATCACATCAGGTTTACTTGGAGAACCGGACTCTGGATGCTTTAACTTCATCCCCCTCCCCTGGAGGAGATAATCTTCATCTCGTCGGAGACCAGACTCCTCCAAAATCCGCTCGAGCATCATCTCCCCCCAGCTCCCCTGGGCGCGGATATCTCCCTTCAGGGCCTGGGTGAGATTCCCGGTCTCCACCTGCATCGCCTCATTGAGGGAACAGATCCGTTCCAACTCCTTCTTCAGAGAGACCCGCTCTCGGGTCTCCTCATGCAACGAGTGACGAATGGTCTCCTGAAAGCCCTTCAGGTGCTCTTGGAGCGGAGAGAGCACCTGCGAGAGGCTCTCTCGGGAACGGTGCGTAAAGTGGTCACTCTTCTCTTGAAAGATACGGTTCGCAAGATTCTCAAACTGGACCGCGCTCTGTTGTTGGATCTCTCGAAGCTCCTCACCGTGCTTCGCCATCTGAGCTTCCAACACCTCATGCTGAGCCCCAAGACGAGCCTCTGCCTCACGAGCAGCGCCGAGCTCTCCCCGAAGGCGATCTCGCTCAGCCAAAAGCTCTCCAATTCGAGTCTCACGATCAGCAAGCTGCGTCTCCAGGGTGGCAATCGCCTGAGCTCCCTTTGCACGAGACCGCTCTCCCCGGACAACCAGAATCACACAGAGGAGGAGCCCTCCGGCTCCTCCTGCGATAACGAACCATTCCATCATCGAGAGGGGACCTAACAGAGCAGTGAGCGGCCTTCTTTTGCCGCCTCAAGATTCTTCTCAACCTGCTCCCAGTTTACGATACTCCAAAAGGCCTTCACGTAATCCGGCCGGCGGTTCTGGTAGTTCAGATAGTAAGCGTGCTCCCACACATCGAGACCGAGGATAGGCGTTCCACTCTCACTCACCAGGTCCATCAGAGGATTGTCCTGGTTCGGGGTCGACTGAACAGAGAGCGCCCCGCTCTTATCTGCCACGAGCCACGCCCACCCGGAACCGAATTGACCAGCAGCCTTTGCGGCGAACTGCTCTTTAAAGGTATCGAAGTCCCCAAATGCAGCGGTAATCGCCTGAGAGAGCCCCTCCGAAGGAGCATTATCTCCCTCTGGAGCCAGACATCTCCAGAACAACGAGTGATTGTAAAACCCTCCCCCATTATTCCGGACCGCTCCCTGCTGATCTGCAGGCAACCCTTTCAAAGCAGCGAGGATCTCTTCGATAGACTGGTCTGCGAGCGGCGTTCCCGCTATCGCGTCGTTCAGCTTCGTCGTGTACCCCTGGTGGTGCTTCGTGTGGTGTATCTCCATGGTCCGGGCGTCAATCGCCGGTTCAAGAGCATCATAGTCATACGGGAGCTTCGGAAGTTCAAAAGACATATCTTACCTCATGTTCTCAGTTCGTTTGGCATCGGATGCAGGCGTATTTCCCCTACCCGCCCGAGTCTAGTAGAGGCCCGAAAGAAACACCACTCCGAGATACCCTGTTCCCAATAATGAGGAAAAGAGCAGAAAACTCCCAAAGCCTAGCACCGCGAAAATGCCCTCAGACCGACATCACCGATGTATCAAACCAAGATTTCCACCGGATCACCCACCAAGAAAACCGAACAGATTCTCGCTCTTCCACAGTTTCGACAAGTGAACATGGAAATACCCCCGAATAGGTGCAAAACCACCCCTTCTGGAACCATTTCAGCCCCCAAACCGGGTATTGCCAATAACCGGTTTACAACCAATATCCAGCTAAAAATCCCCAATAATCCGGTCTGCAAAATTCTGCGCTCAGAAAAAACGAGTGTTTCCAATAGCATATCACATCTTTTGCATAGCCGGATTATTGGGGTGAGAATTGGTGGTTAAAAGGGTCACTATCTGTTAAGCGCAGCAGGATTTCGCCGCAACCGGATCTATGGAATCTTGGCGGACAGCCGATAGGAACATATGGCAAGATTTCACTCTTCAGCCTCTGTCTCCTCTCTGTTGGAGGGAGCGGAATATCGCCCCGCCCCGGGCGTTGATGCCCTTGATTTAAAGGGATGTGACGAACTAGCTCTTCGTTTTGCGTTGGATGGTTCGTTCCGGGATCAAGTACTGGCTGACCGAGACACACTACCCCAACGAGCAAAACTTGACGAAGTGCTCATGAGGCTTTCAGGTTCCCCGAAGAGTGGAGATCCAATTCCCATTGAGTCTTTCCGCGAGCAAGCAGCATTACTCGGTGCACCAGTAAGACCTGTAGAGGGTGTCCGACTGGGACGGTTCGATATTCGCCCACCGGAAGAGGTCTCCTCGGTTGGCTTTTTACCAAATCCCGAAAAAGTTGCAGGAGGCCTTCTGGTCCACAGCGCAGATGGATCAAAAGGCAGTGGGAATCTGGTGTCTTGTACCTTGGATGTGGACAATTCACGGCTCTACAAGCAGGGGTTTCTGAGAGGCCAGATAGATATTGCTAACGTGGTTGACTACACACCTAACCGGGAGAACCTTATTTCAAGACTGGGCGAAATGGGGATCTCAGAGGAAGATGCCCAACAGTTTGCTTGGCATTTCTCCATGCCTGAAGATGATTGGGTTAATTTCAACACACTTCGTGGCGGTTCGGTAAAGATTGCCTTGCAGGTGTCGTTTTGTTACTGCGTTCAGAGACTTGAGCACGCGGTTATCGTTCCTGATAACTACCTGGGGGTGTACAACAATATTGATGCGGAGCAGGAGGTAGTAACTCCAAGCGTTCCAGCCTCTGCCATTCGCGATTACAAGCGATTGATATGGCATGCATTCGTCCGAGATGGAGAAAGCGAAGAGCCTGATATAGCTTACCCGCCATATCCTACCTGGACGAAGAGCTGGGAACAAATGCCCAATAGTTGATAGTAGTTGCGCTTAATCGGGTAATCAGGGGCACTTAGTCCCCCGATCCCCACATCACCGAGCGTGCGGCTCCGCACTCGGCGATTCAAGCAGGGTAGTGAATCTGAACCCAAATTGTTTTCATAGAGCAGAGTCCTTGGTTGGAGAACCACTCATTGGTGAGCCCGGAGTGAGTTGCGAGAGTCGTAGCTACTGCAGTTCAGGCCTTCACCATGTCCGAAGCATTACCTTCGGCATTGGGCTTCTATGCCGTCTGCTGACTTCTCACAACCCATCTCGGTTCGTTACCTCACCGATAGTCTCCTCCGGAGACAGATTGTGAGATCTCCCCGGATATCGCGACCATAGGGAGCGAATTCCTCCCGAACGCGAATACGTGGAGCGGTTGCTGCTACACAAGCGCTGGATTTACTCTATGACCTCGAGTCCACGGGACTTCAACATGTTGTGCTTCATTAAACAAATCTCTCGAGCACGACCCTCGGTCCGCCCGATCAGGGCGGCAAACGCGAAGCGTTTGAGAGTTGTGCTGCCTCATCCCAGCCACTAAGCCTTCTCATCCAGTTTCTGTTTCAAGGCATCAAACGCTCGCCGGCTCACGTTTGCCATATTACCTCCCGCTCTTTGCAGGCCTCGCCTGCTGCGGCACGTCCTCACAGTTTTGTCCTCCGGCTTCCTCTCCACCCCGCCTCGCAGCGACGCAGTCGCCTTCGACTACTAGTTAACTCGGTGATATCATTAACACCGAGGCGACTCTCCTATAGAGGACTTTCACCTCATTAGCCCGCGCACATGCCGGGCGTACACAATGCGTTTTTACCGTGCCTTACGGCCGGCAAAACTAAACGCTACACGGCGAAGCAAGTTAGCTAGGTTCTGCGAATTTAATATTGCCGTTGTTGACATCCACTAACCAAATATCAGCTCTGTGCTCTCGCTGCCGAATCACGACTTTTGCTTCTTCCCAATGATCGCCGAATTCTAAAGATTTTTGAGCTACCCACATCTCATCTCTGCTCATATGCTCTGGAGCTTCGTCGAGATAGGCGCCTCCAAAATCCAAGACACAAGGAACGTGAACGATACTCATCTCGAAGGAGCATAGGCGATCGTCCCAATTTAAAATTCTTGGAATCTGTAGACCTCTCACCGATTCAATCCTTCTGTCCTTGAGGCGCTCATAAATGAGTCGTTCTCGCAGATATGCCTCCTCGCGAGCATGGACCTTTAGAGCTGTATTATGTGTCGTTTGAAAGACTATACCTTGAGTGCCAAAACCCAGAATTCGTGATACGCTCGAGTGGTGCTGCTCACAGTAAGTGTCAGCTTGAGCTTCAAGTTTTTGCTTGTCATAGGTCATTGTTATGAACTCAACGTCTTCAAACTATTCTCCGAACATACGGATTTATTTAGAGCTAGATCAGCAGATCATTCGACTCTCCGATGTGCTCTATAACAGTGCCACACTGTACGAGGAAGTAGAAGTTGCTCCTGGTGCTCGTGGGCAACTTGTGATGGAGGTTGATGGCAATCGACAAGCTCAGGATGTTTCACTAGACAACGGAATATCACGAGGGGATACGAAAATTTCATTCTCGTACGAGGATGCCAATGTTCTAAATGGTCGGCTACTGTTCGACCTGAGTGAGACTTCAACATGCTGAGACTCATATTATTGACTCTATCCCTATTTGGCTGCGGCGAGACCATAGAGGTTCATCATAAAGATCTCGCTGCAGCGAAGAGTGCGGGTCTACTGAAAGCTGGTTGGCTTCCACCAAACCTACCCGATTCAGCTGTGGATATTCGCGAGAAACACAACGTCGATACAAACATGTCCATTCTTCACTTCCGACATGCTGGTGGACTAAACAAGGAAGTTGCTGAGTCTTGTGAACAGCGGCGAGTTGTTGACGTAGAGTGGCCGTCACTCAAAGCTTCGTGGTGGCCGACTGACTTGAACAAGAGCATCTTTCCGCAGACTCCAAGATATATTTTCTTCTACTGCGATAGATTCAATGGGTATTTTGCATTGCCGACATCCGATGATGAAGGATTCTTTTGGAGGTTGGGCGCTTAGGGTGCCTCACTCTTTGACTTCAACCGCCACCTTCCAAAAAACCTTCAAGCCAGTTCCTTCAAGAATAGTTTTGGAATCGATCGAAAGGGATCTCCACATCAAATGACTGGGCTTTTTGATGGGAAAAAACGGTCGCGAATGGCGAGCACAGGGAATTCTACCAGCTTCGCAAGAAGAACACCGCCGATGAGAGAGCTGCTGAAGTAGAGGCCAACCATGATCAAGAATCGCAACGATCCTGATTGGATATGGGCGGTAAGATCGTAGGCCAGATAGTAAACCCCAGCGTTGCATAAAAATTTGCCCGTAGACTGCTTTGCTACCACAATAGCAGCACATCTTGAAACTTTGAGCGAGTTTTTAGACCTCACTG
>JALEGQ010000110.1 GCA_022763385.1 bacterium | reverse complement strand
GCCTACTAATACTTCCTTTTCATCAACAACCGTAACCGCACCACTCCGAGACTTCTTCAGTTTCTGCAACGCATCGTGAACAGAGCTCTCCGGGCGAACAAAAATCGGCACTTCCGGTTGAAAGATCTCAACAGTGCTACAGAAGTATCGCTGTATGGAACGGTGAGAACCGATCAATTCACACTGCTCTCCAACATGAAGCTTCAACAAGATATCATAAATAGCCTGTACTATATTCTTTACTGAGATCACTCCCTCCACATACCGCTTTCGGTGGACAACCGGGAGGTGGCGAAACCCACCGACACTCATCATGTGAAGGGCCTTTGCAATGCTTCCTGACTTCCGAATAACAGAGGGCGCTGCCGTCATGATCTCTTCGGCTGTTCCTTGCTCCCAATCGATCTTTCGAAGAAGAAAATCTCTCTCGGTGATGATTCCAACGATCTCATCATTCTCACTGTTTACAATAACAGCACCGCAGCTCTCTTCCGCCAAAAGCTCTACCACCTCAAGTGTAGGGTGTTCTGGACGTACCGCACAGACCGGCTCAGCCGCAATCCTTCCGACCTTCTGAGAGACAAACTGTTGTGAGAGAAGTCCTTGAAAGCTCCCCATCCTCACACCTCGAAAAAGAATACCTACGAAAAGTATCCCTGTTCACGATACTCGTTCAACTTATTTCGAAGTGTACGAATACTGATGCCAAGCGTTTTTGCAGCCTGCGTACGATTCTCACTCGTTGATTTGAGTGTTTCAAGAATAAGTGTCCGCTCAACCTGCTGAACGGTCATTCCCGGCGTAATCTGAAGATTCTCTTCTCCATCTAGCGAAGATTCCTCCTCTCCATCCGCTGTATGAGAGAACGAAGAGAGACCCTCCCCACTGAGCGATCCCCCAAGCATCGTCGAAAGACTGCTTCCGGCCAAGAGAAAGTCCTTCTCATGGAGCTCCCTTCCAGACGAGAGGATCGCCGCTCTCTCTACTGCATTCTGAAGCTCGCGCACATTTCCAGGCCAGCTATGCTCTGAGAGAGCCTTGGCGACATCAGAAGGAAGGACGGGAGCGTCGTTTCCGAGAAACTTCTTGAGAAAAAAGTTCGTCAAGAGAATGACATCTCCCTGACGTTGCCGCAGTGGAGGAAGGGTAAGGGGAATAACATTGAGGCGGTAGTAAAGATCCGCTCTAAATTTTCCCTGCTTCACCATATCTTCTAAATTTCGGTTCGTTGTTGCCACAACCCGTACATCAACCGAGATCGGAGATTTTCCTCCGACCCTATCGACCTCACGCTCTTGAAGTACCCGGAGAAGCTTTGCCTGAAGAGCAAGCTCCATCTCTGAGATCTCATCAAGAAGAATAGTCCCACCATGAGCGAGTTCGAACTTTCCGATCTTTCGCGTCTGTGCTCCGGTAAAAGCTCCCTTCTCATGACCGAAAAGTTCACTCTCAAGAAGTGTATCAGGAAGTGCTGCGCAGTTGACCGCAACAAAAGGTTGGTGTACCCGTGGACTTGCATCATGAATGAGTCGTGCAATAAGCTCCTTTCCGGTTCCGGACTCTCCCTGGACAAGAACGGTAGCGTCGCTTCGTGCGACTGACTCTGAAACCTCTAGAACTCGCTTCATAAGCGGATCGTGGGTCACAATTGGCCTCCCCATGGCACCACTTTCGCGCTTAAATTCACGGTGAGCGGCAACCTCTGGAGCCACAACCCGATCAACAACTCGCTGAAGCTCTTCATTCGTAAAAGGCTTTGAAATAAAATCTGCGGCTCCTCGCTGCATGGCGTCAACGGCCTGATTAATGGTTCCGTGAGCAGTAATCATGATTACTGGGAGGTGCGAATACTCCTCCTGGACCGTAGCGAGAAGCTCTAAACCCGTCATCTTTGGCATCCGCTGGTCGGTAATGAGAAGGTCAAACTGCCCCTCACGCAGAGCCTCAACTGCGGCAAGCCCATCTGGGACAATAGTTACGGTGTGTCCCCCACGGGAGAGTCCAGCCTTCAGAGCGAGCTGCATCTGAGGATCATCGTCAGCCACCAATACCTGTAATTCAGCCATGAATTTTTTCCTCCTCGAATACCTCGTTCTGAGAACTCTCTCTTGCTAAAGGTGTCGTCGCGTACTTTCTCCTCTGCACTGAAGAGATCTGCCTTGAAAATGAGATGAGAAACTGAGCCCCATTTCTTCTGTTTTGTGCAGAAAGCTCCGCGCCGTGGGTCTTCGCGATCTCTTTACATATCGCGAGGCCAAGACCAGTACCCTCAGGCTTGCTCGTCATGAAGGGATCAAATATCTGTTGAATATGATCTGAGGGTATTCCTTCGCCGTGATCTCGGATCTTTACTCGAACACCATCCTCTGTTCCGTAGGCCACAATAGCGACAAAACCTCGTAACTGTTGCGCCTGTAGCGCGTTGAGGATGAGATTTGAAAATAGTTGTCTAAGAGCCGTTTCGTCCCCCAGAATTCGAAGATTCCCTCGCAGGCAACACCGTATCGTACTCTCACTATGAACTTCCTGAAATTCTGAACACACCTCTCTCAGAAGCGACTCGAGGGAGATGGGAGCAAACGGAGGGGTTGTTGATTTTGCAAAATGGAGAATATTACTGACCACGTGGTTCAAGGTAGTAATACCTCGATCAATGGCGACCACAAGCTCCTGTTGCTCCGGCTGTCCACTCAGATCATCCTTCAGGAGTGAAGTATAGAGCGATATCGCGCCGAGGGGATTTCGAATCTCATGCGCAAGAGCGGCTGCAGTCTCTCCCAGGGTCGCTAAACGCTCACCTCGCTTAATCTCTGCTTCCTTCTTCTCAAGTTCGAGCCGGAGAGTCTGACTCTCTTCCTTCAGCTCTGTATACCTCGATTGAAGGAGCATACTTGCTTCGCTGAACTTCTGAAAAGCTTGAGAAAGGTGCTCGTACTCCTCCATCCGAATCGAGAGCATCTCATCACCTCCAGCCCTGTCAGAAACTGGCGCTCCACGGCTCATAAACTGGCCGGAGACTATCTTTTGCTGTTCCATTCGGCTTTCTCCGCGAGGGCATCTAAAAGTGAAATCCAAAGGTCGGAAGGAGGGTATTTCTTGAGGGCATTGAGACGAATCTCTCGCAAAGCCGAGAGATCTCGTTGTTCAGCCGCCGCTCGTCCGAGGGCGTACTCGCTCCAACTATCGATAAAGCGATCTGGGTAGAGCTCCTTTCCCCGTTCAATCCAGAGCTGAAGTGCAGGGTAGTCCTTCTCCTGAAGCGAAAGTTGGGCGAGAGAGCGTATCGCCTCTGGTGCCCGCTCATGGGAGACCGGTACATTCTTGAACGCATCTATCGCCTTTGTCGTGTCACCAAGTTTGCGATAGACCCCCCCTAGTCGATAGGCAACATCTGGCACAATCTCATAGGCAACTTCTTCAAGGGCTTCACGGTACCGCTTTTCAGCAATACCGTACTGCTGGAGAAAAGCAAACGCATCTCCCCAGAGCAGACTTACCGCCCCTCGAAGTTGCGAAGGTTCTGGTAAATGTTGAAAGGCGCGCTCAGCAGCAAGGAGTGCTATTCGTGGTCGTCCCTCCTGGAGCTCGATAGTCCCCCGCATGAGGTGAAGGCGTGCCTTTTTTTCTGGCGAGAAGTCATCGTGACGGTGTAACTGCTCAAGATGCTCAATAGCTTGCTCTGCGAGACCGAGCCCCCACGCGCTCTTTGCCGCTGCCTCCACCGTTGCAGGAGTCAACGTCCTCCGAGGCAACTTCTCGTACAGCGTAAGCGCCTCAAAGTACTGCGCATTTGCAGTCGAGCGCTGGACCTCGATCGGGTGCTCAGCAAGCACATCCCAAGACCAGAGGCAGAAGAAGAGAAGAAATGAAACGAACTTCATTGGAAATTCTCTCTTTTAATTTGCCATCGAGAAGTCTGGGCGAATCGGATCATGAGAAACCTCATGTTCAGTACGAAACTTCTCGAGCCCCTTCTTCTTTATCTTCTCAACAAGCGTGGTTCTGTTCAGTTGAAGAAGATTTGCCGCGGCTTTCTTATTCCACTCTGTACGGTGAAGCGCTTTAAGGATGAGGTTTGATTCAAACGAATCAACAACATCATTAAAATTGAGACCACTATCTGGAAGCTCATACACCTCGGTCTCATCTGAGCTCGGACCCCCACTACTCTCCATAATATACTCTGGAAAATGTTCATCAGTGATTCCGTCCCCATCGGAGAGAACAGCAAGTCGGCGAATAAGATTTTCTAGCTCTCGTACGTTCCCAGGCCACTGAAACTGCATCAGCGTCCGCAGTGCATCCGGAGTAAAATGAAGACCTGGTCTTCCGAGAGACTCAGCTTCACGCTCAAGAAAGTAATTTGAGAGGAGCTCTACATCACCACATCGCTCACGAAGAGCAGGGAGCTGAACCGGAACAACCTGGAGGCGATAGTAGAGATCTTCACGAAAGTTTCCTGCCTTCACCTCTTGTCGAAGATCCTTGTTCGTCGCCGCAACAATTCGAACATCGATCGGAATTGACTTCGTAGAACCAACGGGTTCAATAATTTGATCCTGCAAAACGCGAAGCAGCTTCACCTGCAACTTTGGGCTCATCTCTCCGATTTCGTCGAGAAAAATCGTTCCCCCATCAGCGAGCTGAAAGCGTCCAACCTTCGATCCCGTTGCTCCGGTAAATGCGCCTTTTTCATGTCCGAAGAGCTCGCTCTCGAGGATCTCCTCTGGGATTGCCCCGCAGTTCACCGGAACGAGCTTCCCCTTACGCCCACTGAGGCGATGCAAAGCCCGCGCAACGAGCTCTTTCCCCGTCCCGCTTTCTCCGAGTACCAGTACCGTCGCGTCCGTACCACTCACCTTCTCGAGCGTAGAGAACACCTTTCTCATCTTGGGGCACCGACTCATGATTCCCACAAAAGAATGCTGCGAAGGAGACGCGGCACTTCTTTGAACGGTGGGTGCGGAAAATGAGGGAAGGGAAGCTGCAGTGCAGCCGAGTGAACCTTGCATAAACGCTCTCCTTAGCGAACGAACCGAATCCTTGGACAACCTGACGAACCGGAATCCACCAGCCGCCGTCAACAAGTTGGCAATTTCCATACCACCATAAGAACTTCACGCCGGTTCCTTGACAGAAACACCCCCAATTCCCATTTCTCCAAAATATTCAACAGGTTACCAATCCGACCCGCAGGTGCCACGCACCAACCGAGAGGTGCCACGCACCAAAAAACTCCGCAAAGTTTGCGGGGCGCGTCGGAAAAGTTGATGTTTTTGCAGAGTCCTTGCGTCCACCATGCACTCTCTGCGGGGCTGTCCCCGCTATCGAGAAAGAGTATAATTCTTCATCCCAGTTCAGTAGACTGCGAGACGAGACGTTTCAGATAAAGTGAAGGAATTTCTATAGTTATGGGAGATGCACACGGAGAAACCCCGAAGGGAGAGACGCTCAGCCGGCTACAAAATCTTCTGCTTCAACGGGGGGCGGATCCGGAGGAACTTTTGGAGCTCGCAGAGGCCCTCCTCCTAAGGGCTCCAGAAGAATCACCTCTCTCACTCCGTTCCACGGACGAGCTCGTTACCCTCGTCAAAGAGCTTCACACCGAAGTCTCTGCT
>JALEGQ010000109.1 GCA_022763385.1 bacterium | reverse complement strand
GCCTCCTGATCTGAATATCATCTTGCAATGACATTCTTACTACGATCAGGAGGTTTTTCTATAATTTACACCCACAGATTCTGGCGAAGCTCCATATACGGAATCTCATATCAAATAAGGATTGGCAGAGACTGAGAAGAGCGACTTTTTGGTCTGCAGATTTTAAATGTCAGAGCTGTGGATACGAAAGGGAGAGTGAAAGCGAACCAGGGTTTCATTGTCACGAGGTTTGGCACTATGACGATGAGACGCGGAGACAGATCCTACGAGAGCTTCAGTGCCTCTGTAAGGATTGTCATGATATCAAGCATATAAACTTTCTCGGGGGCTCTCTTGAAGAGATTTCACAGACGATTCCTTTTCAGAAGTTTCGAGCCCTTTCGGGTTACAGCGAGGATGAGGCTAAGGAGTATATCGCTCGGGAAATGGAGTTGGCCGAGGCTCGTGATCGCCCCCAAGAAGGGAGGAGTGATTGGATACTCGATGTCAGTATCATGTTGAAGGTTGGTGTGACCCCTACTCCTCAGGTGCTGAATCGGGGGATAGATATACCGGCGATGCAGGTAAAACGAGAAAAATGGCGTCAAAGATCTCAGGTGGTTCTCACTCAACAGGAGGAAGGGGGGGCACGCCAACTGCTCTGGAAGTCGAAAGTCAGAGCGACCACAAAAGATTTGAGATGGGTTACTATCTTCGCTTGGGGGTAGTATTGGGCATCGCAGCGCTTCTTTTGCGATTAGCATATCAGTATGTGATGAGCGTCGGGTAGCCGTTCGGCACGGTGAGGTGAGGAAGGGAAAAGTTCCCTCCGAGATGCCAGGGCACCTCGAAGGGAGCTGGCCAAACAGCCGTGTTTGGCGAGAAAACGATCAGATCAAATAACTATTCGACGAGATCGAGATCAGTATTGAGTACAGGTAATGGGGGATTGTTAAAGTACTCTTCGCGACACAATCCACCGCCGGCAGAGCCATCCCGTTTTCGTGCATAGCATACCGCCATTTTTGACTCTGGATCGTAATTTGGAATCGTTTGCGATTCCTGGGCTGTGCAGTTACACGGGTCTTGTGGATCTGCGTTCGGACAGGTGTAGTAGGTGTCTGAAACACAGGAGACCTCTTCAATCGGGTCTCCATTTGGCCCGATTCCTGTCACGATGGTTTCGCAGTCAAATGTCCCTGGATCAGCGCAAATGGCTGGACGATCCGTGGGAAGCGTCTCTCCCGTTGGAGGATACCACGGCTCGAAGGGGCTCCAGGCGTAGCATACTGGTTGTCGACATACCGGTTTGGTCATCGGACTCGCTTCTTCGTAGAGGCAACGGTAATTGAAGATATCCCCGCCGCTGAGGCAGAGATTTTTCTGTTGCGGTTCGATCGCTTCACACTCGGCCGTAGCAGCTCTAACGGCCATCATGCAGCCGTAAGCGGCTGTGCCTTCTGCAATTGAGTGCTGTCGGTGTTGCGTTGGGCTGACAGAATAGATGTCGACATCGCAATCCTCTCGAAGGAGGTGTGGACAGTCCTCTGCAAGTGCTGTCGTTGCGGTTGTCGTCACGCTGAACGCGAGTGCAAAGAGAACTGGAAGACTTTTCAACATAGCTCATACTCCCGTAATGGTTATCCAACGGCAGCAAGCTGCCTGAGGGCATTTAAGCAAAAAAAGGGGCGCTAAACAAAACAAAGTTCTATGATGAATTGAAGTCAGCAGCACGCTCCTCTAGGAAGGCCAGGAGGGCGTTATTCCTTGGCTGATATCGCTTCCAGGCGAGTTTCCAGTGCGGCAAGCATTCGGCTGATATCTGAGGCCACTCGTCCGCTTGCCTTCTTTTTGACCTTTGTGAGCTCTTGGACGGCGAGTTTCATTGGTTCTTCTGCTCGTGGATCACGGCAAATGCCGGCGATGCTCGTGATACCGATTCGGGCGCAGTTTTCGTAACCGTTCGGTTTTTCTTGAACGAGTTGAACGAGGGCTTCGCAGATGGTTGGAATCTCGTTGGCCGCGGGTTTTCCGATCGTTCCGAAGGCCTGGAGGACTCCTTCGAGAATGATCACATCATCGTCGTTTTTCACCGAGAGCTGTTCGAGTCGATCGTGGAGCAGTTGGCAGTGTTGCTTGAGTAATTCTGGTTTCTTCTCCAGTACTTTCTGCGGCATGCGGGCAACAAGCTGGGCGAAGCTTTTTGCTGCTTGAGCAGCGATTTTAGGATTTCGTTCGTGCTCGATCAGGTCGGGGAGGAGTCCGATATTGGGATAGTGCCCAAGTCCTCCGACTGCGATGATCGCCTCGACCATGATCTCTCTCCGGAGCTGTTCTTCTTGCTCCTTGTCGGTCTCTTCTCGGGCTGCCTGCGAGGTAATCAGGTCGCTCAGAGGTGCAGAGAGGTACGACGGATCCACATCGACTTCACCGGTCCACACGATGACACGGGCCGCCTTTGCTACAACCAGTGGGGTACTGCCCTCATCGTATACGGTGTCACGTGCTGCGAGTGCAATTTTTCGCTTGGAAGGGGAGGTAGTGAGGTGGGCAGGATACGTCTTTGACTCTGTGTCTTTGTAGGTATGAATATACCTGAGGCCGAGCAGAAGGCGCTCCTTTTGATTCATCAGGGTGGTATGTTCACGAGAGCCAGCTTCTCCGGTTGCTTCTCTGGCAAGATGCTCAGCCGCCTGCGAGATGAATGCATCACCGGCGCTTCCAATTTTCGCAACTTCGTTACAAGCACGATGAAACTCCCCGTCACTGAGGTTGCCCCGATCAATAGCAGTGAGAAATCTCTCACCTGTGTGGTGGATCTGTTCGGGGGAAGTTGCTCCATCCTGTGAAGTCGCCGGAGAGAACGAGGCCAGCGCAAGCGCAAGGGTCGCTGATGCTACAGGCCTCCCTTTGTCGAATGTTGGGTTCACGACTGGTTGTCCCCCTTGTTCTGGCAGCTATCGTTGCGGGTGTCAGAACGATAGCACATCGCCAGGTCGTATGGCGGTAAATCTGCTGACGCTGCCGCCGGTGTGGAGTATCTTATAGGAGAAAAACACTAATAATATCGAATGGTTATAATCTTGTCGACAAAACTCGACGGAATTGTCGATGTAAGCTATACTAAACATTGAGAGGACAATAGAACCTCCCGTATCTGAGTGCCACTATGACTTACCAGAGCCTTTTGTCTCCTGTCATTCGCGATTGGAGCTACTTTGATAGAGTTCCTCCATCCAGCATTACACGTAGGGTGGTGGCTTCGCTCCCAGAACTTGAGCCTGATCTCGCTACTGTCATTCAGGGGGTGAGACGTTGTGGGAAATCAACTCTCCTTGCTCAAATCAT
>JALEGQ010000108.1 GCA_022763385.1 bacterium | reverse complement strand
GGGAAAAGGCAAACTCAGCGCAAAGATCTGGTTCGGGCGAATGGAAGAGTCCTTCCCTTCCTCAGTGATGAGATCAAAGAGGCATTGATCCGTCTCATTCCAAAACATCGCTTGAAAGCGCTCTTGGAATGTAGAGAGCTCTGCACACACCGATGTAAGAAGCTCATCGTCTTCTCCGCGAACGGTGCACCGTTCTCTGAAAAAGCAGAGCAGGTTATACCACAGCGCATTCAGCTCTACCGCTTTTCCATGTCGAGGAGTAATGGCCTCATCGCCAACCTTTGCGTCCATCCAGGTAAGCTGGGTATTCGCATTCCCGGCACGGAGGAAACCATCGTGGTCGACCTGAATATCAAACAGGGTCCCTGCTCGAAACGCGGTGATGATCTCCTTCATCACCGCAAAAAGAAGATCAGAGAGCGACGTATTTTCTGGTTGTTCTCGGCAAAAACTCCCGGCAGCCACGGCAAACCAGAGTGAGGCATCGACCGAATTGTACTCCGCTGTTTCGGTGCTCTCTTCAAGAAACCTATTTGGGATAAGACCGTACTGGATCTTGCGAGCAAAGCGGGTGAGGAGGGCTGCTCCATCTGCAAACCGTCCCGTGGCACAACACAACCCCGGAAGCGAGATAAAGGTATCTCTTCCCCACTCGTAGAACCACGGATAACCAGCGAGCAGTCGTACATCGCCAGCGGTATCAGTAATCAGAAACTGATCGGCTGCCTGAACGAGCGTCTCCAGAAGCAGCCGTTCTCTCTCGGTGAGGCACTCTGTACGGTGATGAAAAGCACCCTTTCGTTGATCATGCCTCCGACGAAGTTCACCTTGATACCGTTTATGAAGCTCTTCCTGAGAAAAGGCTTCCAGATCTCTTCCCCCTATGGCGATCAGGAGTGGACGGTAAGCGGGAAAGGGACAGGTAAAGCTTCCAAGCGACCGGAGGTCTTCTTTGGCCGGAAAACCTCGCTCCTCTTCCATCGGATAGGTAACCGCGTAGTGCCACAGTGGATGGTAAGAAAAGTCACTTTCCGGAATCAGGAGAGAGCACGAAGGGAGGTCAGGTGAGGAGGAAACCCGATAGATCGATTCATCCGTTTTCTCGATGGAGAGCGATTGGTGGACCGTTGAGTGGGTCAGTGCATGAATTTCTCGGAAGGCGAAGAGGGGCTCAAGAGAGAGGCGAAGGTCGTCTTGTGGTGGACCATCATATTCGTACTGAAAGAGGATGAGGTCTCTCTCAGACAGTGCCACTACGGACTTTCGCACGGTGATCTCACCGGCTCGAAAGGTAAAAACCGGGTGTAATTCTCGGGAAAATTGTTCGAGAAAGCGATATCCATCTGGATGAATAGCATCCGGATAAAACGTGGATCGGAGTGGAATGCTTCCGTGTGTACTCTGTAGTGTCTCGTTGAGCGATGAGACAAGGTTATATCGGTGGGCAGACTCTCCACTGATGAACTCACCGTGATACCGCCTCGTATGGATTCCCTGAAGAGAACTCATCGCCCAGCACCCACCACGTGTGGTCTCGAGCCACTCTCGTCGTTCAAACTCTTTTCGAGGAATCGTCGAACCGAGTTCCTTTGAAATTTTCAAAGGAAAGGTAAAGAGTACTGAAAGGTCTTTTCTGTCGAGAGAAGGCACAGGAAATTTTTCCTGATGAATGATGTTGATTCAATGAAAAGACCGCTAGGATAGCACCAAAATGAAGACAGCAGCAAAAGGTGAAGCTGTCACGTGGTAGGAAGCACGTCATGCGAATTCTTATGTTGGGATGGGAGTATCCTCCCCACATCGCCGGTGGTCTCGGAATCGCGTGTGAGGGACTTACCCGAGCCCTGGCGAGACAGGAGCTCGAGATACACTTCATCGTTCCGCAGCTCTTTGGAGATGAAGATGCGGAGCACATGGTACTCCAAGAACCCCACCGGAGAAGAGTTCCTGCTCTCGCGAAACAGGAATTGACCAGCGAGGAGTATTCTTTGTTCGGGGAGGATGAAGCAGGGGGTTCACCTCTTCGTATTCCTGCCCTCCTCAAACCGTACTGGAACGAAGAGGATTTTGAATACTACCTGAGTACCCGTTCTGATCTGAAAGAGACCTTTCAGCAGCTTGCTGACCTTGGAAGCGGTTTTTTTGAGGAGGAAACCGAAAGCACCGAAGGTGGTGCAGTGAAGAAGAAGTCAGGGTATGGACCTGATATCTTTCAAGAAATAGGCAGGTTTACCGCTCGAGTTCTCCAGTCGGTTCTCCCGTCAGTGGGAACCACAAAAGAGTATGATCTCATCCATGCGCACGACTGGATCACCTTTCCAGCCGGGGTGTCCTTGGCCCGTGAACTTCAGATTCCGCTGATTACCCACGTTCACAGCCTTGAGTATGATCGGAGTGGAGGCCATCACGGCTCTGAGCGGATTCGAGGTATTGAGCGGCTCGGTGTTACTCACGCAACCAAGGTCATCGCGGTGAGCCACTATACGAAATCAATTATTCACCGAGAGCACAGCATTCCAAAAGAGAAGATCGCGGTGGTGCACAATGGGATCTACTCGAAGGAAGTTCGGAACCACTACAGCACCCAGTGGAAAGGAAAGCGGAAAGTCGTGCTCTTTCTCGGACGGATCACCATTCAAAAGGGCCCAGACTACTTTGTGCAGGCCGCAAAACGGGTGGTGGAACATATCCCAGAGGTGCTCTTTGTGATGGCTGGTACCGGTGACATGCTCGGGAAGATGATCCGCCTCACCCATGAGCTTGGCATATCAGAGAATTTTCACTTTACCGGTTTTTTGAAAGAACACGAAGTAGAACAGATGTTTTCTGCAGCGGACCTCTATGTTATGCCGTCGGTTTCTGAACCGTTCGGGATCTCAGCATTGGAGGCGATTGATTTTAATACACCGTCTCTTATCTCAAAACAGTCGGGAGTCGCAGAGGTACTTGCTCACAGCTTGAAGTTTGACTTTTGGGATAGAGATCGTCTCTCGGACCTCATCATTAACGGGCTCCTCCATGAAGAGCTCAGAAAAGATATGGTCCTCATGGCGAGAGAGGAATTAAAGCGACTCCGTTGGGATACGGCTGCATCTAAGACGAGAGAACTCTATTACGATGTACTCTCGTAAGCATTCACGTGCTTTCGAAGGAGGAGATAACTCGATGTAAGCGCTCAGATTTTTGTTGCTGTCGAGGAAGCGGGTACGGGGACGAGCGGAGGCGTACGTTTGGTACACTGAGCACGGCCCCGTACCCGCTGACGAAGCTCTCTGCGTAGTTTTTCCTCTGGAAAAGCGTCCAGCAGAGAGTTGGCCAAGCTGCCTTGGCAGCGAAGGACAAACAGCGACAAAAAGCTGAACGCTTACGTGCTCTCGCGTTAGGAGGCGAGAACCATGCCCTCAGTCTGTTTCTACTTTCAGGTTCACCAACCGTACCGAATCCGTCCCTTTTCTTTTTTTGAGAGCTCCCCTTCAGCCGACTATTTTGATGAGTCGGCGAATCGCTCCATTATGAAAAAGGTGGCGGAGAAGTGTTATCTTCCGACAAACCAGCTACTCCTCGAACTCATCCACCGTTTTGAGGGAAGATTTCGGATTTCGTACTCTATTACTGGAGTAGCGCTTGAGCAGATGCAGCGCTACGCGCCAGAGGTCCTTGACTCTTTTCAACAGCTCGTAAGAACCGGATGTGTGGAGCTTCTCGGAGAGACCTACTATCACTCCCTCGCCGGAGTGTATCACCGCCCCGAGTTTCTCGAGCAGATCAAACTTCACCGTGATCTGCTGAACGAGCTCTTTGGAGTCTCTCCAACGGTCTTTCGAAATACTGAGCTTATCTATAACGATGCAATCGGAGAGATCATCCAAGATCTCGGGTATAAGGCGATTATTGCTGAGGGAGCAGATGATATCCTCGATTGGAGAAGCCCCAACTTTCTCCACCACCTTCCAGGAGGCTCCCTCAAGCTCCTTTTGAAGAACTATCGACTCTCAGATGATATCGCTTTTCGATTCGGTGATCGGGGGTGGAAGAGCTATCCGTTACGATCTGAAACCTTTGCCGAGTGGATTCACCGGGGAAGTGGAAACGCCGAAGTCGTAAATCTCTTTATGGATTACGAAACCTTTGGCGAACATCAGTGGGATTCCACTGGGATATTTGATTTTCTCAGACATCTTCCCGAGCAGATACTCGCCAAAGGTGACTGGGACTTTGCCACTCCGACTGAGGTGGCAGACCGCTATCCGGCACGAGGAGCGTTGCCGGTGGAGCGACTTACCTCGTGGGCCGATGAGAAGAGAGACCTCACTGCGTGGAATGGAAATGAGATTCAAGAGAGGGCCCTTCGAGAGGTCTATGAGATCCACGAGGAGATCCTCCGGCGAGGAGACCGAGAGCTTCTTGATATTTCGCGAAGGCTCCAAACTTCAGATCACTTCTACTATATGTGCACGAAGTGGGCTGCAGATGGAGACGTTCATGCGTATTTCAGCCCCTACGACTCACCGTATGACGCCTTTATCTACTATATGAATGTTCTCCGGCATCTTCGAGCACGGCTTGGGCTCCAAGGAGAAGCGGAGCATCACATCTGAGGAAAACTCTACGGGGTATTGAGCTTTTCAAGGCAGAGGGCAACGAGGGAGGTCCATCCCGTTTGATGGCTTGCGCCGAGACCCCGTCCGGTATCACCGTGAAAGTGTTCGTAGAACTGGAGGTACTCTTGCCAGTGTTCATCAGAAGAAAAGAGCGCTTCTTCTCCGTGGAAGGGCCGAGTCTTTTTCTCTGAGCACTGAAAAAGTGAAACGAGTCGTCTGGCCAGCTCCCGAGAAACCTCCTGCAAATTCATCATATTCCCGGAGTGTGTGGGGCACTCGATCTGAAAAGAGTCACCATAGAAATGGTGGTATCGTTCGAGTGCTTCGACGATGAGAAAGTTAATCGGAAACCAGATCGGCCCCCTCCAGTTGGAGTTTCCACCGAACATCGTTGATTGAGACTCTCCCGGTTCATATCCAATGCAGTAGGTATGGCCATTCGAGGAAAAGCAATACGGATGTGACTCATGGGCTTTCGAGAGGGAGCGAATTCCGTACTGAGAGAGAAACTCAGATTCATCAAGCATGTATCGCAACATGTGGCGCAGCCGCTCTTCCGATGGAACGGCGAGTAAATTCTTTCCCCCCTTTTCTGGGCCAGTATGTCGGAGTGAGGTAACGTACTGGCGAAGTTCTCGCTTCTCTCGCAAGAACCAGAGTGCCCGTTTTTTAAAGCCGGGAAGGGTGTCGATTAAGCAGTCTTCAATGACCTCAACAGCACAGAGCGGAATAAGACCGACGAGCGAACGTACTTTCAGACGTACCGATGATCCGTGCTGATGGAGCTGATCGTAGTAGAAGTTATCTTCGCTATCCCACAAGCCATCACCCCCAAAAGAGTTCATGGCATCAGTAATCGCAACAAAGTGCTCAAAGAATTTCGAAGCGATGTCAGAGTAAGAGCGATCGTCACGTGCAAGCTCAAGAGCGATAGAGAGCATCGTCCCGCAGTAAAATGCCATCCAGGCGGTAGCATCTGCCTGTTCTAGCTCACCACCAACCGATTCTGGTGCACCACGGTCAAAGACACCGATGTTATCGAGGCCGAGAAATCCTCCCGAGAAGAGGTTGTTTCCAACGACATCCTTCCGATTCACCCACCACGTAAAGTTCAGGAGGAGCTTGTGAAAAACCCGCTTCAGAAAATGCGTATCTCGCTTTCCGAGGGGCGCTGTCATCTTATACACCCGCCAGCAGGCCCAGGCATGAACGGGTGGATTCACATCAGAGAATGAAAACTCGTAGGCGGGAATCTGTCCATTTGGATGCATATACCACTCTCTTAAGAAGAGAATGAGCTGTTCTTTCGCAAACTCGGGGTCAACCCGAGCAAGGGGAACGGCGTGAAAGGCTGAGTCCCACGCCGCATACCAGGGATACTCCCATTTATCCGGCATAGAGATGACATCTCGATTGTAGAGGTGTTCCCAACCTCCATTCCGAGCTCGATCTTGAGCCGGCTTTGGCCGGGGATGAGCAGGATCTCCCTCTCGCCACTCCTTGACGGAATACCAGTAAAACTGTTTGCTCCACAGCAGTCCTGCGTAAGCCTGCTCTTGGATCTCTCGGTCCTCATCGGAAAGTTCTTCTCCGGCAAGACTCCCAAAGAACGCTGAGTTCTCTTCCTCGCGTTGTTCGAAGATGGCAGAGAAGTTCTCTCCAAAGAGCTCCTCTACTCGAACATCTTCGTCTGTCCCTGCTGATGAAAAAAGACGAAACTGAAGCGTTTTTTCTTCATGAGGAGCGAGAAGAAGGGAATAGTGTACTCCGTGCTTTGTGCCTACCCTATCTGGATTTACTGATTCCTTCTTCCCGTGCACGACATACTCGTGAAAAGCATCTTTGCGATGCTTTTCAGAGATCATAAATCCAAAACTCTTCTCGAAATTTGTTTCATTCTCGGTAAAGAGTTGCTGAGGAGTCTGGCGACAGTACGATTCGTTTTCCGGATCGGCTGCAAAGAGAAATGTTCCGAGGCTTTTATGTGAGGCATGCACGAGAAAAGGAGAGCGTGCTGAAAGCAGCGGTTTTTCTCCATAGTCTTCTCCCGTCCTTCCCCACGACCAGCTATTGCGAAACCAGAGCTGTGGGATCAGGTGGAGTGGTGCTGCTTCTGCTGAACGGTTGCAGAGTCGGATACGGATGAGAATATCGTCGGGAGTTGCCTTCGCGTATTCGGCAAAGATATCGAAATATCTGTTTTCACCGAAGATCCCGGTATCTGCTAACTCATACTCCCTCTCCTGAAGAGAGCGTGTTCTATTGGTTTCGATCAATTCTTCGTAGGGAAACTCTCGGTGTGGATACTTGTAGAGCCCCTGCATGAAGGAGTGGGTGGGAGAAGACTTCAGGTAGAAGTAGTACTCCTTTACATCTTCCCCGTGGTTTGCTTGAGGAGGAGTAAGGCCGAAGAGGCGTTCTTTCAGAAACGGATCAGCTTCATTCCACAGCGCAAACGAAAAGGCGAGCCGACCTTGGCGATCCGATATTCCGAGGAGACCGTCTTCCCCCCACCGATAAGCGCGGCTGCGAGCCTGCTCATGGGGGAAATACGTCCAGCAAGAGCCGTCGTTGGAATAGTCTTCTCGGATCGTTCCCCACTGACGTTCACTCAGGTAGGGGCCCCACCGCTGCCAGTTCTTTTCTCGACTCTGGTTCTCTCTGAGTCTTGCTCCCTCTGGAGTGTCTCTGAACTTTCGTGTCATACGCACTCCTTATTTTTGTACGGGAAGAGACCTTACCGCCTTTTCCGTGTTCTCCAGTTCGGAAGTTCTTTCTGTGGCGCTCGAGTAAGCGCCAGCGCATTTGGGGCTACATCTTTACTGATCGTAGAACCCGCCCCCACTACTGCACCCTCTCCGATCGTCACCGGAGCGACAAGGGCAGAGTTGCTCCCGATAAATGCACCCTCTTTAATGGTGGTTGTGAACTTGTTTTCCCCATCGTAGTTACAGGTAATCGTACCAGCGCCGATATTCACTTCCTTTTCTACCACGGCATCACCGAGGTAGCTGAGGTGGGAGGCCTTACTTCCTGCTGCAAGCGAACTCTTCTTTACCTCAACGAAGTTTCCAACCTTTACTTCATCTCCGAGCGAGGTCTTCTCTCGGAGGTGGGCGAACGGTCCAACCGCTGCCGCCTCCCCGATCTCTGCGCCAGAAATCTTTACCCCCCATTTAATCGTCGTATTTGCTCCGACGGTTGAGTTCGAAATATGACAGAGCCCTTCAACAGTAACCCCGTGGTGAAGAACAACGTTTTCCCCGATCACCGTATTTGGCCCAAGTGAGACTCCTTCCGCGATTTCGGCCGTGTGGTGAATATAGACTGAGGAGGAGTCCGTAAACCGGACCCCTGTAGCGGCGAGGTGTTCGCATCGAGAAAGTCGTTGATATCGTTCAATAAGGTGGAGGTCGGCAAAGGTATTTACCCCGCAGACCTCTTCTGCCCTTTCGGCAAACGCTGAGGCGACCCCCTGCCCCTCTTCAGTTGCCCGTTGAAAGATATCGGTGAGGTAGTACTCGGACTGAGCGTTGTCTGCACGGAGGTGTTGAAGAGCTCCAGGAAGAAACGCTGAGTCCACCACGTACACGCCGGAGTTAATCTCATGGCAGAGAAACTCCAGGGGGGAGGCGTCCTTTGCCTCTCGGATCGCCTGAATCTGGCCAGTCGTCGGATCTCGGAGGATTCGTCCGTAAGATCCGGGCTCAGGAAGGATCGCCGTAAGAACGGAGGCCGTTGCCTGTTCTTGGCGGTGTGTTTCGAGTAATCGGGTAAGGCTCTTTTCTGAAATAAGTGGTGCATCACCACAGAGGATAACGACCTCACCGACAAACCCCTCCAGGGAAGGGATCGCTGCCTGTACGGCGTCCCCCGTGCCGCGTTGTTCTTCCTGGACGGCAAACCGGAGTTCCCCGCTCGTACGAGAGGGATTCTCTTCCCACCAGGCACGAACACGGCGTTCTACTGCCTCTCGTTCGAAGCCAACGACGACCGTTACCCTCGCTGGGTGGAGAGAGCACGCTGTTCGAAGCACTGGAGCGATCAGGGGACCTTCCGCGGTCTCCACGAGCACCTTTGCTCCCTTTCCGCCCATCCGGGAGCCCTTTCCAGCAGCTAAAATTACGACCGCGACAGAATTTTCCATCGTTTTTTCCACCATGTATTAATTGTTCTCGAGAATCGCTCGATAATACCTAAGGTTTTCAAAAGACACACGGAAGTACGAAAAATACTGAGAAAGAGGACAAAAGTACTTCTTCTCAAGAGATTTCAAGGGGATATGTCGCTCGGAAGTACCAGTAATGTTGACGACTTCAAGAATGCGGCATCTGTTCGTGCCGAGCTTGAGAAGGCTCAGCAGGACCTCGAACAGCTCCGGACCTATTACGAACAGTATTTTATTGGCATTCACAAATTCCCCCCGGACAAGCAGCACCAGGAGATGAAGCGCCTCCTCCGCCGGTTAAAGAGCGCTCCCTTCCGAAATTCACAAACAAATTATCAACTTCGGATGCTTGAGCAGCGCTACCAGGCCTATGCCACCTACTGGAAGCGAGTGATGCGGGAGCGAGAAGCCGGAACCTACTTCCGGGATGTATTTAAGGCAGAGCTTCGAGAACGGATCGCCGCCGAAGACGCAGAGTCTCAAACACAGAGAGGACAGGTAAAAGCCGGGGTGAAAGCACTCTTTGACACCTATCAGCAGGCCATTGAGCAACAAACAGGCAAGCGCATGAACCTTGACTATGATAAGTTTCAGAAACGGCTCGTACAGCAAGCGAAATCTTTCCAGGAGAAAAACGGAAAGAAGAAGCTCTCCTTCAAGGTCGTTGTTCAGGAGGGGAAGGTGCGGGTGCGTGCTTCAGCAAAAGAGTAATTCACCCAGGAATCCCCTATGGCAAAGATCGCTGTCCAGAACCCACTTGTTGAACTCGACGGTGATGAGATGACCCGGATCATCTGGCAGATGATTCGCGAACAACTGATCCTTCCCTACCTGGATCTTGATCTCAAGTATTTTGATCTCTCGATTGAAAACAGAGATGCCACCGATGATGCGGTAACCGTTCAGGCTGCTGAAGCGATCAAGAAATACGGAGTCGGAGTCAAGTGCGCTACGATTACCCCAGACGAAAAGCGCGTGGAAGAGTTCGGACTCAAAAAGATGTGGCGCTCTCCGAACGGCACGATACGAAACATCATCGGTGGAACCGTTTTTCGTGAGGCGATTATCTGTAACAACGTCCCTCGCCTCGTCCCTGGATGGAAAAAACCGATTATTATCGCGCGCCACGCCTTTGGAGATCAGTACAAAGCGACCGATTTTGTCGTCCCGGGTCCGGGAAAGCTTACCCTCACCTTTGAGCCAGAAAATCCATCACCGGAGAATCCGCGCCAAGAACACACCGTTTTTGACTTTCCCTCGGGGGGAGTAGCGCTTGGAATGTATAACCTCGACGACTCCATTGAGAGTTTTGCGAAGAGCTGTTTTGAGTATGCTCTTGCTCGAAAAGTTCCCGTCTACCTCTCGACAAAGAACACGATTTTAAAAGCGTATGACGGAAGGTTTCGGGATATTTTCCAGGATACTTATGATGCCCACTATCGAGCCGCTTTCTCAGACGAGGGGCTCTTCTACGAGCACCGACTGATTGATGATATGGTTGCCTTTTCCATTAAGGGAGAGGGGGGATATCTCTGGGCATGTAAAAACTACGACGGTGATGTCCAATCCGATATCGTCGCGCAAGGATTTGGTTCACTCGGGCTTATGACCTCGGTCCTCATGACAGAAGATGGAAAAACCGTTGAGGCGGAAGCCGCACACGGAACCGTTACGAGGCACTATCGAAGGCATCAACAGGGAGAAGAAACGAGTACGAACTCTATTGCATCCATTTATGCCTGGACCCGAGGGCTAAAGTACCGTGCGAAGTTTGACAACAACACCGCACTGCGTGACTTTGCTGAAACCCTAGAGCAGGTCTGTGTCGAGGTCGTTGAAAGTGGAAAGATGACCAAAGACCTCGCCCTCTGTCTCCACGGTGCTGCTGCAACCCGTGATGACTACCTCAACACCGAAGAGTTTCTCAACGAAATCTCCCAACACCTCTCCGAAAGGGTTGGGGGATGAGGGATTTCTTGTACCTACCCCGAAATTCTATCCGAATTTCGGGGTAGGTACTTTGTCAGACTGAATGACTATTTTCGAAAGGACTACTCCCTCTCATATCTCACCACCCAAGGAGGTCTAGAGGTTGACCTTATTATTGAACGACCAGGGGAAAAAGATCTCCTCGTAGAGATACAATCATCTGAGCAGGTAACGGAACAGCACATCAAGCTTTACATGCTTGATATGTAAAGAGCCTTCTGAAAGAATCCAACGACTTCGAAGCGATCTGCATCAGCCGAGAACCGAGCGCGCGAAAACAGGACGGAGTACTGATCCTCCCGTGGAGAGAAGCTTTCCAGTACCTCAATTTCGTATCGTAAGTGAGGATTAAAAACTGAGCTGCGCCAAGTCGAAATCTCCCTCCTCAAGCTTCTGCCGTTTTGCTTTGCCGCCTTCGAGAGAGACGAGGTGAGCTTGGTCTTTCGGATCATATATTTGAATGCGAGCCTGACCATTCACTATCTGAAGAGCGGTATGCTCATCGAGGGCTAAACCGCGTGGAATGCTGTGATTTTCTAGCATACCATCAAAACGATCGGCTCGAGCAATCTCTTCTTGGAGGCCACTGGCGGTAACTTTATTGTCATGCACATTCATGGCGGCCTGGCTTACTAAACCTAGCCCCTCAATCTCGATGTATCGCCAGCTCTCTGGCGTGCTAAAAGACTCTGAATCACTCACTCCTCGTCCGAATGCCCAAAGTGCTCCCGCACTTGTTCCTGAGATGACAACCCCCGCTTCTCGAGCTTTCTGAAATTCTTCCTCGAGGCCTTCGTTTCGTATGTCCTCCAGCATCCATTGGGTATCGCCACCAGGAACCCAGATGACATGAGCCCCGGTAATCAACTCAGCCCTCTGACTCTCAGGAGTAGCTTCTCCCCCTGAAGGAATTCTTCCAATCAATAACTCTGATACGTCGGCTCCGTGGTTTTCAAAATCTCGCTGGTAAACAGACCAATCACGAATACCTTCATGAAGCCCATTTCGTCGTGCTGCAGGGAATACCGTTACTCGTGGTCTTTCGACGTTAAAAACTTCTTTCGCATGCTGAATCAGATCCTCATGGTGGCGAGCCATCCGGCCTGTGTCTCCATCATATGATCCACCTCCGATGAGATATGCGTTTGTCTTTGCTATCTGTGTCTCCATATGACGATCAGCTCCTATTCGTTTTTCCTTTACTCCACAGAAAATATCAGTACTTCAGGAGCTAATCCACAAGATCCATGTATTCACGTCCTTACCGAGTTCTTCTGAATAGCCAGAGGAAGACTTCACGAACAAAGATCCCCTCAGGGGACTATTTTAGGGGTGGAAACGCTAAACACTCAGCTTTTTGCTGCTGTCTTGGCCAGCTCTCTGCTCTGTGCTGTCCCTCTGGGAGGCTTCCGGCAACTTCAACTGAAATGACATGACTATAGTTTTCGTTGTGATAGACCCTCGGAATTTGAAGAGAAAAAGATGGAGGCGAGCGCTACCGGGCAATAGTCCTCGACGAGTACGCGGATCATGATGATAACGGAAAGTTTTGGCTCGTCTGCGGAGTGTCTCTGAAAAGCCCTCCACCGGAAATGCTCGATCCTCGTCTTACGCTCTTTCCCCATCGAGCAAAAAGGCGGTTCTTTTTACGCTCCGTGGAGGGGTAAAGAGCCCATAACCTTTACAGGCTCTTTTGCGGAGGAGATGTGTATAGCGCTCCTCCATGATACAGCCACTTCGTGGCGCTCTTTTTGAGGATTACGGTTGATGCTTTTCTTCGCAGTCAAGCTTAACGAACTACAGGTCGCCGCTCTGGTAGATCCGATACTTCAGAGGATTGGGGTGTCGAGAGAGGATATTGTTGTTGAGTGTAATGACAGAAAGGAACAGAGATTCGTTCTGCCGCTAGAAGACAGCAGCGGTGATCGCGATTTTTCACTCCGAGTTTCCAAGGGTTACAAAAGGGCTGCTGCCCAACGTTTCTCTGTTTCACTCATGCGGGGAAATGAGGTTGTTTGTGAGGGCTACGCGAGAACCACAGAAGATTTTTCCGCTGCTATCGAGGATGCGCTGAGGAAGGTGAGTGAGAACGTTTCTCACCCTTCTGACCTCGAAGGAGCGATCATGCCAGGTGTGGAGGGCGCAGTGGGGCAGTGATGCATTATGCTGGGCAGAAAAACTTCCTAATTCCAGCCTCCCACGGCTCAACCTGCACCTTTCCGAATTGGAGTGAGTCTTTCCCTCGATAGAGACAGAGTGGCTGAGCCTTTGGGATATCTGCCGAAAGTTGAGAGAGGTTTTGTAGCTGCTCTTCTCGGACAAGGTCTGCTGATTTTATCTCTATACAGAGCGTTGGTTCTCCTGCTCTTTCAACGATGAGATCGATTTCAGCCCCATCTTTTGTCTGAAGATAGGAGAGTTCAAACTGGCTTGTCTGGTAGGAGAGAAGGGCGTGAATCTGAGTAATAATAAAATTTTCGAACTGATCACCAAAGGCTGATGTGGAAGGGCGGAGAGGAGTCCCGAGGGTCTTCACGATGCTTCGAGCTATTCCGGTATCAATCCAGTAGAATTTCGGAGCCTGTCGCTGACGTTTTCGTATAGAGGAGTGATAGCTCTGAAGCTTGAAACCGAGCAGGGTGTCTTCGAGTATCTCAAAGTAGTTTCTCACATTTGATGGGTCGGTCTGAATATCAGCGGCAATTCGAGAGGCATTGATGATCTTTCCATTCATCTGAGCCGCCGCATCGAGAAAACGACGAAAGGGGGGAAGCTTTCGCACAATCTGCTCTGCAATGATCTCTTCTCGAATATAGGTGTTTGAATACGCCTGTAAGTAGCGAATTTTTTCTTCTGGTTCGACAATCTCCACCAGTTCCGGGAGGGTTCCCCATTCCAGGGCGTGCTGAAGAGAAAAATATTCACCGAGCTCAGAGAAGAGGAGAGGAAAGAGACGATATACCGAGGCTCGACCAGCGAGCATATTGGCAGCACCTCGTTTTAACTTTCGTGAGCTTGAGCCGGTCAGAGCAAACTTTGCCTTTTTCCGTTGGATCAGTTGGTGCACCACATCAAGGAGGGCTGGCACTCTCTGGACTTCGTCAATGATGATGAACTTTCCCTCACTGACTGGTTTTTCGATATAACCATGGATCTCGTTCGGGTAGGCAAGCAGTTGATCGTGAAGTTGTGGATCAAGCAGGTCGAGCAGATAGCTCTCCTCGGGACGGAAGAGCTGCTCCTGGAGTAGGGTACTTTTACCGGTTGCTCTCGCACCAAAGAGAAAGAAACTTCGTGATTTCGATATGTTAATAAATCTTGGGATCATAATCCCAAAATGTACGCCATTTTGGGATTATGATCCATGGAGAATGTGAGATATTGATATTGGGATGGTTGTCTTCTTGGAGGGTGTTTCTGATGCAGTTTTTAGTTCTTGGATATGATGGGAGTGATAGCGAGGCAGTGAACCGCCGAATGGCGGTGAGGGATGCTCATCTTGCTTTGGGGGATAAACTTCGAGATGAAGGAAAGCTGCTCTATGCCGTTGCCATGCTCAGTGATGAGGGGCAGATGTGTGGCTCCGTAATGGTTGGAGAATTTTCGACTCGAGAAGAACTCGATCAGTGGCTTGCTGAAGAGCCGTATGTTGTTGGAAAGGTGTGGCAAAGGGTGGAAGTTATCCCAGCCAAAGTGGGACCATCGTTTGCTCATTTGAAAGTAGACCCCAGCGTTGCATAAAAATTGGGCCTATAGGAAAAGTTTCCATGCGGTGGACAAAGGTAAAGAGCCTCATTGAAGAGCGCTTCGCAGAGAGCATTCGGAAACGGATGACGATTAATAGCGCACGGTATGGTAGCTGTACCTGTGGAAGGGCGTGGCTTACCTTCGACAAGGAGGAGATCGCAAACTTCTGCACCCGGGCCTATTATAATAAGGATGCAGAGGTTCATACTCCGAGTGAAGAGTCAGAGAAAAAGTTTGCCAAAATGCCGGTGGAGTATGGAGAGCTCTCTCGGCAAGACGCATATGAGGCGTGTTGGGCCTTTCTTCATGATCTCTCTATTGAAGAGGCCCTTGAGGATGATGATCCTCTTATTCAAACATTAGCAGTTCTCGATGCTCGTATTGGAAAACGTCGTCTCGCCAAATTTGACAAGAGCCACTTTCACCCCCTTGCGCGAAAATGTTTGGAGCTTCGTATTGCTGCAGAGGAGACGTAGTATGAAGTTTCTTAACTTTTCTCATGGAGAGCTCCCTCAAGCAGGAGGGCTCTCAGGCCTCGGCCGAGAGTGGGATCTGCACAACGGCGCTCGGTTCACCGGATATCAATTCGATGTGAAACAAAGACGTCTGGTACTTGTTTGGGAGCTTTCTGGAGAAGAGCGCCGAGATGATCATATCTGTGGGTGTAAGCTGACCTTCCGCGGAGTAGACCTCTTTACCGTGACGGAGAGGGATCCCGAATTGCCTCCTTCAGAAGATGAGACCCTCTTTGGAATATCAAGATTAGAGCGCGGTCAAGATAAATCCTCTGGATTTAGGACTGACTGGAATTCCGATGAGGATTTTAATCTATTATTTGAATTTCAATCTGGAGTTGACTTGGAAGTTCACGCTGCTGAAGTAGAGATGTCAGTATTAAGACCAGAGTAATCTTACCAGTTGCTCCCGTTATGTAATATATCCTTCGAGTGTTGATAAGAGGTCTTTTTTTGAGCAAAACTTCGCTCTTCGATCTTTTCTATCCCTGTAGAAGCTGTGTGAGAATGCCGCTCATAAAGCTCTTTTTTAATCACCGTTCGGGACAAAATGTGAGGGTTGTTCGACGAGCCAGCGGAGAAGTTCGCGGTCAATAATCTCTCTGGAAGAGTTTGGAAGAGCCCGTGCAATATTTTGCCGCATAAGGGCGATACCAAAATCGGAAAGCTCTGCTGCAGCGATAAGATTTTCTCGGTAACGCTTTGTCTCAGCAGCACTCACCACGGGTTGTTCTTTCATCAGGTCGTTCTTTTTGTTTTTCAATATAATACCGTATTCTAAGGGTTTTTTCACCAATAGAGTCGACACCGTAGGGCATCGTGATTAGTCCGGTAGATGGGGGTATACTGGTGAAGAGCTACTACTGGTGTTGAAAAGAGAGAGCTATGAGTCCTCATATCACACGGCAAGGGAGGAGAGAGGCCTCGTCCGAACCAGATTTTCCGAGAAAGACGACTTTTGGCCTTGCGGTGAGTACTGCGCTTTTGGGCCTGGCCTACTGTGTTGGAGAAGAGGAAGAGGGGCCTACTCGTTCCCCGACTTTTTCATCAGAAGAAGAGCTTGTCGCGATCTCATCGCTGGGAGGTGATACTGCTGAGGGAGATGGCACTGCCGAGATTCGAAGGATCGTTGACCAGGAGGAATCGCGGAGCCGTCATTTTCCAGGAGATCCGCACCTTGCCCTCAGCCAGCTTCAGATACACGATGTGACCACCAACGAGCCGATTTCTGGCTCTCAAGTGGCTTGGGTTGAGCTCTCTCCATTCTTAGATGCCGTTCCCCGTTTGGTGTGGGGAGAGTTCTTGGAGGGACTTTCTGTTCAGGAGGCAGATGAGCAGGGAGAAGTAGCGCTTACTGGACGATCATTGGTGGAAAAGCCCGAGGGTATACTCGTCTGGGCGGAAGGGTATGTTCCCCAACTCGCAGTGGTGGAAGAGCCTCAGTTACGTTCAGCCGATATCTTTCTTGAGCCCCTTATCCCGGTACATTTTCACGTTACTCCCTCTTTGGCCCTTAAGAGGGGAGCACTCAACGTTTCTCTGCATCCGCTGGAGCTGACCTCCTCTGGTCTGCTCCTTCGGCCGGCTGCTGTTCTTGAGGAGGTAACGGGATATGCCGTGCAACAGCAAACCGGTCTCTCACTCTTTTCCCTCTCTCTTCCGGTAAGTGATTACGAGATTCGAGCAGAGAATGTGAACGATCCGACAACATCTCTGCCATGTGTTGCTCCGGGACGGTATTTTGAAGTGGTTGCTCGGCGTGATGGAAATCCGACCACACTCCACTTTGAGCGTCGTCAAATTCATCCGGGAGAGAGTATTAATATCGTTCTTGCCCATGAGATCTTACTTGAGCTTCAGACAGAGATCCGAGATGGAGTCTTTCGGATGCAACTGTATTCCGAGGGGAAAGATGGGAAGAGAGGTTCGAGATCTGGTGGTTCTCTACAGAGTTTCTCGGGCAATATCTCTCTTTCAGTGGATCCTCAACGATACGATGGAATTCGTATTACGTTGCGAGATCGGCTTCCTCAAGAAAATGGAGAGATCCGGTACGCAGAGGTAGAACTTGTAAAAGCGGATCTGCCAGAACGAGTGCTCGCGGGAGAAGAGCCCTATCGCGAACGGGTCTCTTTAAAGAAAGCTCTTCAGATTACGGGTTGTCATCATGATGGGAGCTCATCACTTCATGCGGTCCATATCTTCACCGAAGGGGATCTTGGTTTTCACTCGACCAGTTCTGTTGATGAAGTGGGTGTCTTTCTGATGAGAGATGTCTTGTATATCTGTCGCCCACGGGAACGGATGGCAGTGTACGATGAATCGATAGGCCAGGCGGCACAGGTACGATTTTTGAATGCTCATCAGGGTGAGGTACAGTTTCAACAATTTTCTGCGGTTCAGGTTGAACATTTTTCTGCTCTCCTCAGGGAGATGGAAGGGCAGTTACAGGAGGCGGGTCTCTCAGACCTCGACATCGGGTGTTCTTTTTCTCGGCAGACAACCCTTGATGGGTTGCTGAGCCAACCGATATGGTCGATGTCGTTTTCTCATCAACTCTTTGGAAACTCAGCTCTTACTCCAGCCCTGGTAAGCGGAACCTCTGCATTAGAGCTTCCTGCTCTTCCAAGTGAAGCATTACGAGTTTCTTTTCACCGCTTTGGAGGGCCGCAAAAGTCTGTTCAGTATGAGATTCCCGGTCTTGGAGCGGAGCGCGCCTTTCCAGTACGAGCTGAATCGATCTTCAGAGTGCTTCTTGCTCCAGAAGAGTTCAGACTGCTCCAAAAAGATTGAGAGATTGAGGAAAACGCCTCGATGACCGAGCAGATAAGATCTGATTGGGCTCTTTATACCCCAGCGTTGCATAAAAATTTGTTCGTAGAGCCACAAGAGTAGTGCAGATTGGGGCTTTGATCGAGTTTTTAGGACGAAAGTGTACTACACGTACAGTGAGGTCTAAAAACTCGATCAAAGTTTCAAGATGTGCTGCTATTGTGGGAGCAAAGCAGTC
>JALEGQ010000107.1 GCA_022763385.1 bacterium | reverse complement strand
CTTCCCCCCGAAGTTTAACCTCGCTACGGTCTGAGACCACGGGGTAGGACCATAACAATAGCCCTCCCTCACCAGAATTTCCTCACTTCCAATGCAGAGGTGCGTCCGGTCTACGTTCAGTTCTTAGAAAAATTTAAAGCGAAGAGTTTTTTCGAAGAAATTTCCCGCTCGACAAGCACGCAGAGTGCGAAAAGAGAGAGAGCCTCAACATTTCTCCCTCCAATATGCAAAAAATGCCACGCACTGTGAGAGGTATGGAGGGAAAGTGGGACGCACTTGGGGTTACTTGGGGTTAGGTGAGTTGGTGGTGGTTTTGGTACCAGGTGACGATTTCTTCGATTTCTTGGTCTATGGTGCCTCTTGGTTCGTAGTTGAGGAGGTTTCGGGCTTTTTGGATTGAGAAGGATCGGTCTTTGGTGAAGAAGTCGACTCGGCGGCGGTGGAGCGGGGGTTCTATGCCGAGTGGGATGCAGATCGCTTCGCAGAGGGAGCCGGCGAGTTGGACGGGAAGTGCCGGTATTCTGAGTTTTGGTGGGTTCACTCCAACGGCATGGGCTATTTTCTGAAGGAGCTCTTTGAGCGTGATGTCGCTTTTTCCTCCTATTATGAAGATCTCTCCGCTTTTCACTTCCTTTCCCTCTCCCATTTCTACCTCTGCCGCAAGTCGAAAGGCCCTGGCGAGGTCGAGGACGGATACCCAGTGGAGCTTTGTTTCTCGCCAGCCGATAAATGGGAAGGTGCCTTTTGCGACTCCTCGAAAGAGTTTGCGGGTTCGTTCATCGCCGGGGCCCCAGATCATGGCTGGGCGAATAACTATTCCCGGGATTTTTCCCTGTCGAAACCATTCGAGTGCTCGCTTCTCCCCTTCACACTTTGTTTCCTGATAGATGTCTCCTGGTCGATAGGCTTCTTCCTCGTCTGCCGGGGGACGTGGTATGTGGCTGTGAACTCCAACAGTACTGCAGTGCACTACTCGCTTTGCACCGCTCTTTTTAGCTATCTGGAGTACGTTCTCGGTTCCTGTTATGTTTACTGCTCGATAAACCTCTGGTGGATGTTTTGCCTGCCGAAAGAGCGCTGCGATGTGAATGATGGTGTCTGCAGAGGAAAAGCATGTCGCCAGTGAGGTCGGGTCTGTGATGTCCCCCTGATAGAGGGTCAGCCTGGGCTGTTCTGCTAGCTGATTCGGTACACAGCAGAGCCGTTCCGCTAACTGGTCAAGCTTACTGGTCGGCCGAACGAGCGCTCGTACGGAGTATCCGTGCTCAAGAAGTTCTTTCACCACTGCTGATCCGACAAAGCCGGCTGCTCCTGTTACCGCAATGATCTTTTCCTGTTGACTCACCTCGTCTCCTGCTTGTTTCATCTCTATCTCTTCTTCTCTGACGTTATTGGGCCGGCTGAAATCCTCGGTACGTGATGTTTCGTTGCTCAAGAAAGTTGATGAGGTGAGCACATGCCTCTTTCTCTTCACACCATCTCTCCGGTGGGTGCACTCCAATTCCACCGACACGTTGCTTAAGCAGCAGATACTCTGCCGCAGCGCATGCCACAAATCCAGTGGTTCTTGCCATAGAGCTGTATCCGGTTACGGGATCCTTGGTGTCGTGCATTTCGACGATTTCTGTGGTGCCGTCGTCATACTGGGCCCGTGCGAGAAAGAGGGTTTGGTCACTTTCGAACTCTTTGAGGGTCCACTGATCCCGAAGAAGGTGTTCGGTAAAAGTTCGCGGGGCACAAGAGGCTCCAGAGGGGAGTGTTACGTCGGTATCAGAGAGAAATCCGAGCTTCAGAAGGGTCTGCATGACTTCCCGATGACCAGGATAACGGATGGTCATCTCACGCATATTCGGCACTTCTAGTGATTGTACTAAGGTCCGTAAGCCGTCCGTGATGAAGGCCTCTACGGTGCCCACTCCGGAAAATTCTAGGTGCTCCGGTTCGGTAAGAGGAGGAACAGAGAGGACCTCTCCCCCGCGCTTGATACGGGCTGGACGAAGATACTCTTCGATGACATCGCTAGGTGAAAAAACGGCCTTGTACTGAAGGGGAAGGGTGCGTTCTACCGGTAAGCCGCCGACAAAGAGGTCAAGAGCGTTACATCGTCGCTGGTCGCTCCGCTTGCTCGCGAGGAAGGCTCCAACGATATTGCTCATCCCGGGAGCCAGTCCCATATCGATCCAGACTTCAACACCATGCTGTACTGCGAGCGCTTGGAGTGGTTCCGGATCCTCGGGAAAGAAGGAGATATCTATACAGGGGCGCTTTTCTTCTATGATAGTACGCAAGGTACGAAATCCGATGTGTCCAGGGGTACAATTGATAATGAGGTCTCGATCCCTTATGAACTTTCGCAATGCGCTTTCGTTATCATTCCCCCCTTCGAGTTGCGTGCGAGAGGTCACGTGATGAAGAAAACGGTGCGAGAGTGCCTGCGCACTAGTGTCGGCAACGTGAATTCTCGATGAGGTCGTGCTCAACTCTGCTGCGATCACTCCTCCAACCCGACCAACACCGATGATTCCTATCTCTTTTGTCATCCTGTTTCCCACGTCCTATACTGCTTGCTCATGAAACTCTCGATCTGGCTATTGAATGCCGATCGCCTCTGCCTCTTTTTGTGAGCAGTATACCGATGCACCGTCACCATGACAGCCTACTGTGAGAGAAAAGTTGCCCTTCCGACTGTACCGCTGAGCTGGTGTTTCTCTCGGTGCCTTCCGAAGAACTCTCTCAGACCGTATGTGGTCCGCCTCGCCAGTTCAGGAACGTTCATCCCTTTCGCTCGACACTCCTTTGAGGACGAGGAAGAGTTCTCGGCTGCACTTGGCGCGGAGCTCTCGAGTGGGAGGTTCTTGCTACGAGGCATTCCGAGAGGAGCTCTCAAACCGCTTCTTCGATCTGGTATAGCCGCTTCTTTTCTTTCATGTGGCTCAGAAGCAATCGTTTCTCTTCCGTCCTTCGCTCCAAGTGCCTCCCTTTCGG
>JALEGQ010000106.1 GCA_022763385.1 bacterium | reverse complement strand
TGCTGAGCTGGTGAAGGAGTCGGGCACAGAGACTCTTTCCTACTCCGGTTTCCCCCTCGATAAGAACTGGCTGTACCGTTCCAGCAAGAAATCGAAGCTGCTCTCGAAGCTCTTTCATCGGACGAGAGTCCCCGATGAGAAACTCATGCAACTTTCGCTCTTCCTCCCGTTTGGTGTGGGACTCAAGCTGTTTCAGCAATACAGACTGGCGCAGAGCTTCGTCGACAAGCGCGGAGAGGTGCGGAATACTCGCCGGCTTCACGAGAAAGTTCGACGCTCCGAGCTTCATCGAGCGTACCCCAAATTCTGTATCACCGTGGCCGGTGAGGACGATAATTCGAAGGTGAGGATCTTCGTACAGGAGTTTCTGGAGGAGAGAGAAACCGCTCTCTACTCCTTGAGCTGGAACAAGACAGAGATCAAGCACCACCACTGCCGGCCGCTCTCTTACCGCAATCTGCAGGGCTTTCTCTGGATCTGTCGCAATAAAGAGCGAAACTCCCTCGAGTGCGGCACTCAATGCTCGGGCGAGACTCTCGACCGCACTGAGATCATCGTCAATGAGGAGCAGAGAGCTCATGATATTACCCCCTGCTCAAAAATAATCCCAGGGAAGAGAGGCGAGCTCTGGCCAGAAAGGCGGAACGAGATCTCCTCTGCACAGAGCACCGCCTCACTGAGCGGAAGTCGGGAGTCATCAACATGCTGTGCACCAAAAAGGTGGTGTGCGAGAGAACGCCCTTCATGAGCTTGAGGAGGGGGGGAAGGAAGGGTAATGAGAAAACCACCTGGGAGCATCTCTATCTGCACCTTGGTGAGCGGCGTGTGGGCTACGAGCAGCTCAAAAAGAGCGCTAAAAACCCGAGCACACCGCTCCCTCCGCATCAACCAGAAGGGATCGCCTTCTCCTTTCACTGAGATATCCGTCAACAGCGCAGCGAGAAAATCACGGAGTCGAACACGTTCTCGTTGAGACTCACTCTCTGAGAAAGATTGTAAGGTAGAGAAGGTTTCTCCGATAATACGAACTTTTTCTGCTAAGAGCTCCACGTCAACACCTTTCGACTGAAGCACAAAGAGTTCATTTGAGATGACGGAGAGAGGGTTTCTGATCTCGTGACCGAGACTCCGAATACAACTTGAGAGAAGCTGGAGTGGTAGATCGTTCTCCATCACCCTCCTCTCCCTATTCGGCACTGAGCCGGATCTTATTGTAGCCGTCGTATGCTGCGACCTTGTAACACTCGGCGAGAGTTGGATAGTTAAAGACGGTATCTCGGAGATATTTCAGATCTCCGTGCAATCCCATCACGGCCTGGCCGATATGAATCAGCTCCGTTGCATACTCCCCGATGATGTGGACGCCCAAGATCTTTTCGGTCTCTCGGTGGATAATAAGCTTCAACATCCCATTTTCATCTCCGAGGATATGACCTCGGGCGATCTCTCGATATCTTGCTACCCCGGTTTCATAGGGAACGCCCTCCGAGGTGAGTTCATCCTCGTTCTTTCCGACGTAGGAGATCTCTGGAATAGAGTAGATGCCGTAGGGGATGAGGCCCTCTTGGGTAAACTCATTTCCGCTTATGCCAAAGGCATGACAGGAAACGAGTCTTCCCTGAGCGCCAGAGGTTGAAGCGAGAGCGGGGAAACCGATCACATCGCCCGCGGCATAGATATGAGACTGGGAGGTCTGGTAGTTTTCGTTTACCTGGATTCTGCCCCGCTCATCTGGAACGATACTCACCTTTTCGAGGCTGAGATCATCAGTAGCGCTGACCCTTCCTGCCGAGAAGAGGACCGCATCGGAGACGATCACCTTTCCGCTCTTTAACCGGGTAATGACCTGTTTATTCTCCCGACGGGGTTCACATGAGAGCACCTCTTCTCCCAAACGAAGAGTCACTCCGAGTGCCCGAAGCTGGTACTGTAAACACTCAATAATCTCCTCATCGACAAATCCAAGGAGTCGCTTCCGTGCATCGACGATCGTAACGTTTACCCCGAGCGCCGCAAACATCGAGGCGTACTCCGTTCCGATTACCCCACCCCCAACAACAACGAGATCACGAGGGATCTTTTCGATCTCAAGGATATCGTCACTATCAAAAACGGTCTTTCCGTCGAACGGGATCTCTGGAAGCCGTCTCGGTTTTGCTCCGACCGCAACGAGGATCTTCTCGGCGGTCTTACGAATAGTGCCGGAAGATGAGGCGATCTCTAAGGTGTGCTCATCAATAAATCGAGCGTGGCCCGGGAGAACTTCAATGCCGTTGCGTTGGAGTTGGTGGTGGATAACATCGATCTCAATCTGCATAATCCGGTTACACCGAAAGGTGAGGTCGGACATCTCGATATCACTTTTTACTCGGTATCCCGCCCCATAGACACTCCGCTGCCGGTACCCAGAGAGGAACACCACGGCCTCTTTAAAGGACTTACTCGGAATAGTTCCGGTGTGAACACAGACCCCTCCGACGACCTCACGCTTGTCGATAACCCCAACCCGCTTCCGAATCTTTGCCGCCTGGACGGCTGCCCGCTGCCCAGCCGGCCCACACCCAATAATGAGCATATCAAAGTCGTAGGCTTCACTAGAACGTTGTTTTGACATTTCTCCTGAGATCTCCTGCTCCCGAAGGGAACTACCTTCCGACCATAGCTGGAAAACCATCCCTCTGAAACTCCCCTCTGTGAGATGTCCGATCCCCCCGATCAGGTGCTGTGAGAGCATTTTGTACTGCGCTGCCTTCAAGAGGCCGAGAAGCTCTCCTCTCCGTGCCAGAGGGCGAAAAGCTGGACTTTTTGGGTCCTCACGGACTATCGTCTGAGGTCGCAGAAAAGTCCAAATTTCGACCGAAGACACCGACGGGGGCATATGTCAGATACCGAAAGCGATGCGCAGAAAGGGAAATCTCTCTCGGATGCCGATATCGAGAAGCTCGCAACCCTTTCTCGGCTTACTCTCGAGCAAGACGAACGAAAGGAGCTGCGTACGAAAATTAATAGTGTAATCAAATACTTCCAGAAGCTCGAAGAGCTCGACACCACTGAGGTAGAACCCCTCAGCCATGTGCATGGCCAACAGAACACCTTCCGTGCTGATACGTGTCGCGAAACGGGTGCGCTTGGAGAGGCGATCCGACAAGGTGTTCCAGACCGTTCCGGCAACTTTATCAAAGTTCCACTCGTTATCGACCAGTAACCGGAAAGCTCTTCCCCCTTCAGAGCATTCTCCCGAGAGATGAATATGGACCGACACCTTCCACTGACCACCCTTATCGAACAGCTCGGCAAGAGAGAGATCTCTTCGGTTGAGTTGACAGAACAGTACCTGAGTTCTGCGAAGAACCGTTCAGAACTTGGGGTATTTCTCTCCCTGAACGAAGAGGAAGCACTGAAAGCGGCACGACAGGCAGACCAAGACGGGGGGCCATCCGAAGAGATGCCGCTCAGGGGAATCCCTTTCGCGATCAAAGATATCTTTACCACCTCCAGCGGCGTCACGAGCTGCGCCAGTCAGTTCCTCAAAGATTACCGTTCTCCCTTTACGGCGACATCAGTTCAGAGATTGCTCAATGCTGGAGCATTTTCTCTTGGAAAGACAAACCTCGATGAGTTTGCGATGGGTTCTTCGAACGAGAATTCATCTTTCTTCCCCGTTCGAAATCCGTGGGATGAAAAACGAGTTCCGGGAGGCTCAAGTGGAGGATCCGGGGCTGCGATTGCCGCCCGACTTGCTCCCGTTGCCCTCGGCACCGACACCGGGGGCTCTATCCGTCAGCCAGCATCACTCTGTGGCATCACCGGCCTAAAGCCTACCTACGGCAGGATAAGTCGGTACGGCCTGATCGCCTTTGCCTCTTCGCTCGATCAACCGGGGCCGATGGCGGTAAGTGCGAAGGATTGCGCTCTCATCGGTCGACTGATGGCAGGAAAAGACGAGAACGACTCAACCTCCGTCGATCGACCGGTTTCTCGGTGGGAAGAGCCCCTCGAAAACATCTGTGAAGGGCTCCGGATAGGTGTTCCCAAGGAGTACTTTATCGATGGAATTAGTAGCGCCGTTGGAGAACGGGTAGAGGCGGGAATTCAAGAACTTGAGAAACGCGGAGCTCAACGAGTCGAAATCTCGCTACCGCACACCGAGTACGCGGTAGCAACGTACTACGTCGTCGCCTCAGCAGAAGCATCTTCTAACCTCGCTCGATTTGATGGAATTCGATACGGAACCCGGGCTCAAGAAACCGAAGGGTTGATGGAGCTCTACACGAAGTCTCGTTCAGAGGGTTTCGGCCCAGAGGTGAAGCGAAGGATCATGATGGGAACCTATGTTCTCTCTTCCGGGTACTACGATGCCTACTACCTCAAAGCACAGAAAGTTCGGACGTTAATCCAACAAGATTTTCAGAAGGCCTTTGCAGATAAATGCGATGTCATCGCTTGTCCTACCACTCCGCATACAGCGTTTCCGATCGGAGAAAAGAGCGACGATCCCCTACAGATGTACCTCGAAGATATCTTTACTATTCCCGCGAGTCTCGCGGGGGTCCCGGCGATCAGCCTGCCGTGCGGCTTTGATGAAAATCACCTTCCGATAGGACTCCAACTTATCGGCCCCGCCTGGGAAGAGCATCGGATCCTCTCCGTTGCACAAGCCTTTCAGGATGAGACCGATTGGCACCTTCAAGCACCACCCCATACACCAAGCAAAGCTGCGTAGAAAGGAGAGACTTCCCATGGACTACGAAACCGTTATCGGACTGGAAGTTCACGTTCAACTCTCAACCGAATCAAAGATCTTCTCGAGTGCCTCCGCTGCCTTCGGGGGAGATCCCAATACTCATATCGATCCGCTGACCTTTGGTCTTCCCGGAAGCCTTCCCGTCCTCAATCGAAAGGTTGCAGAGAGTGCGATTCTCCTCGGATTGGCGCTCAACTGTGAGATTCGGAAGTTTAATCGATTTGCACGAAAGCACTACTTTTACCCCGATCTCCCGAAGGGATATCAGATCTCTCAGTACGATGAACCGATCTGCGAACACGGAAGACTGAAGATCTCTACTGAGAATGTAGAGCGAGTAATCGGTGTCACCCGAATCCATATGGAAGAAGACGCCGGAAAAAACATTCACGATGCCCGGACCAGGTCGTCACTCATCGACCTCAACCGCGCAGGAGTTCCCCTCTTAGAGGTGGTTTCTGAGCCAGATCTCCGCTCGCCTGCTGAGGCAGGTTCTTATCTGAAAACCCTCCGTCAGATCGTACGCTATCTCGGCATCAGTGATGGAAATATGGAAGAGGGAAGCCTGCGATGCGATGCGAATATCTCGCTCCGCCCCAAGGGGCAGTTGAAGTTCGGGACTCGAACGGAGGTAAAAAACATAAACTCTTTTAAATTTGTTGAGCGAGCACTGAATTACGAGATTGCTCGCCAACTCTCTATTCTTAAGGGAGGGGGACAGGTCATCCAAGAGACACGACTCTTTGATAGTGCGAATGGCTCAACACACGCCATGCGCTCGAAGGAAGAGTCCGCTGACTACCGATACTTTCCTGATCCAGACCTTCCCCCACTTATCGTGGAAGAGAGCTGGATCGAAAAGGTTCGCGCTGGAATGCCCCAGCTTCCCGAACAGCTTATGGAGAAGCTTCACTCAGAGCTCGGACTCAGCGAGTATGACGCGGCGGTCCTCACCAGTGAAAAGGAAGATGTTGAGTATTTTCTCGCCTGCTACAAGGTCTGTCGAAACGCGAAGGCCTCCAGTAATTGGGTGACCAGTGAGCTCTTCGGCCTCTTGAAAAAAGAGGGGCTCTCTATCACTGAGTCTCCGATCGCCGCTGCGGATCTCGGCGAACTCATCCGGCTCATCGATGATGGAACCATCAGTGGGAAGATGGCGAAGGAGCTCTTTGAAGAGGCGTTTTCGACCTCTCGCTCACCGAAAGAGATCATGGAGGAGCGAGGGCTTCAACAGATCTCTGATGAAGGAGAACTTCAAGCTGTTATTGCTGAGGTGCTCGAGGCAAATCCTGGGCAGCTAGCCGAATACCTTGGGGGCAAAGAGAAGCTCAAAGGATTTTTCGTTGGTCAGATCATGAAAGCGACAAAGGGAAGTGCCAATCCGAAGAAGGTAACAGAACTCCTCGATCGAGAGCTGAATACACGAAAGTCAGGGGACCCACAGTGACCCCACCCACAGTGCCCCCCCCACCCCTCGACGAATCTGAGCACCTGATACCAGCCGAAGCGATTGCGGAGAGTGAAGACTCCCACACGATCTTTCGGGAGGTCTCACGACCGAGCATCGTCTTCTTTCAAGCACTTTTTGAGTCGTACGAGGGGCTGGGGACCGTACGAACAGAGGATAAAACGAGAGGGCTTATCACTATTCACTCGACCCCCTCTCAGAAGAGCGATCTGATACACCTGCTCTCCTCTCTCTCGCGCGAATACTCGCGAGAAGAACTCCCGTGGCGCTACGGGGTTCAGGGTTGAATTTCTTCCCTAATAGCAGGAAAATAACGCGGCCTGGCCATTCACGGTGATCCAGGCGTATTCATTCGAAGAGGTTTCTTTCCATGCTGCAACTCATCCATAAGTACTACAACTCGGTACTCGGTACCGTTCTCATCGTGATCATCGGGATCTCGATGCTTTTCCTCGGAGTGGATTTCGGAGGGGGACCGCAGGAGGTCTATGCCGTGAAGATCGATGATACCGAGGTCGGCTTTCAGGAGTTTGAGCAGCGAAAAGAGCAACGCACGGCACAGCTTATCCAGGCGCTCGGAAAGAACTACCAACAGTTTGCCCCTCAACTTCTCGAAGGAATGAACCAGAGGATTATTGATGAGATCATCGATGAGACCCTCCTTCAGGAGAGCGCTCGAGAACTCGGTCTTGCTCCGGGCAAAGATTTTATTCAGAAGCTGGTCCAGAAGTACTTCCCGAATGGATTTTCCCTCGAAGCCTATCGAAACTTTCTTCGGCAGACGGGAAACTCGGCTCCGGCATTTGAACAGAGCCTTCAAAACGATACCCTCGCGATGCAGCTCAGAGGACTGCTCGAACAAAGCGCACTCCAACCACCGGATCTCTTGGTTCGTGCTCGCTACGCGCAAGAGGAGCGGCGCTACTCATTTCGAATCTCTACCGTTACCCCAGAGAGAGCACTCTCTCAGGTTGAAGAACCGACAGAGGAGACACTCCGAGAGTTTTTTGAAGAGAACATGCTCTCGTATGAGCTTCCTGCGCGGGTGAAGATCTCCTACGCCACCGTACCGAAGGAGCAGTATGGCGCGCTCGTCGAGGTGCTCGATGAAGATATCGAACTCTATTACGTGGATAATCCCCGAGAGTTTCGCACTCCGGCTCAGGTAAAGGTGCAAGAGATCGTGCTCAAACAGAACTCAGCCGACCTCAGCGAACAGATCGGAGTAGATGGCCTCGCAGAAGAGATCCTCAAGCGAGCTAAAGAGGGAGAAGATATTGAGAAGCTTGCCAAAGAGTACTCTGATGATGTTCGAAAGGGCACTCCCTCTGAGTGGATTGAGCGAGGGACACAGGGAAATTCTTTTGACCAAGAGTTTTTCGGCGAAGGGATCGCTGTTGGCAAAGTGGCCCTCGTCCGAACCCCGGCAAATGTCCGCATCGTCAAGCTCGTCGAACAGAAGAGCGAAGCGCTCAAGCCGCTTGAAGACGTTCGAGAAGAGATTCGGGCAAAGATCGTGGAAAGAGAGGCCCCTATCTACGCGGCAGAAAAAACTCGAGAGCTGTACGAGCAATGGACAGCGCTTCCGGAGGAAGGGGATGAAGCACGCTCTCTTGCGAATCTCTCGGAAGAAGAGCAGTTACAGCTCACTGAGGGAGACAAGCTCACCTCTCTTGCAGATGCCACTCCGATCGAACGACCAATCATCCGAGAAGCGATCGAGAGCTCTGGGCAACGAAAGCTACTGGTTGATATCGGAAGAACCCTCGCTTTAGCCGAGGTGCTGGAGTACCGAGAATCTGAAGTCCCCGCCTTCGAAGAACTTCGAAGCCAACTGACAACAGACTTTAAGAAACAGGAGTCTCAACAACTGGCACGAACCCTCGCCGAAGAGGCCAACATCCTCCTTCAAGAAAAAGAAGGCGACACGGAGCGTTCTTCAGAAGAACTTACTGAGGAGCTGAAAGCTCTCGGCGCAGAGGTAACGACCATTGAGGAAAAGAAGCCCAATGAGTTTCGGGAGATTCCGCTGAACAGCGCTGAAGTTCGACGAGCAGTGCTCGCAACGAGCTCTCCCGGGGTTGTTCGAGAGTCCCCGTTTGAAGTCAACGGAAATCAGTACATCCTTGAAGTTACAGCTCTGAAAGAAGCTCCCGAGGAAGGCTTCCAAGAGGCGGCAGAGCGACTTGAAGAGCAGAGCTCAGAGCGGCTCGCCCTTCTTCTCCAAGAGAGCCTGCTCAATCACCTGAAGACGAAGCACGAAATTGATGTTCATCCGTCAGCATTTCAACGGTAGGTGAACACCACTTCGGAAAGGGAGGGAGGAGGCCTTACGATGGATAAGAATAACGGTTCCAAGGAAGAGTCAGGTATTCAGTCAGTCCTTCACGAAGAGAGAGTGTTTTCTCCTCCCCCAGAAAGCTCATCAAGATCACCACGATGGCTTATCAACTCCAAAGAAGAGTATGAGCGGCTCTATGAGGAATCTATCTCTGATCCCGCCACCTTCTATGGGAGGATCGCTTCAGAGCTCTCGTGGTTTACCCCTTGGAAGACAGTTCTCGAACAGAAGAGCGCGGGGAGTGTTCTCGATACAGAGTGGTTTGTCGGAGGAACGCTGAATCTCTGTTACAACGGTGCGGATCGACACGTTGAAGCGGGGTTTGGAGACGATACGGCGCTCGTCTGGGAGAGTGAGCCGCTCAACGAGGACGGGTCTCCCGAGGTCCGCACGCTGACCTATCGAGATCTTCAAGAACAGTCTGCTCGACTCGGAGCTGCCCTGAAAGACCTTGGTGTCCAAAAGGGAGAGATCGTCACCATCTATATGGGGATGGTTCCTGAGCTTGCCATTTCCCTCCTGGCGTGCGCTCGAATCGGTGCCGCACACTCCGTGATCTTCGGTGGGTTTTCCGCACAGGCCATCGCAGACCGCATCGAGGATGCTCAGTCACGAGTGGTGATTACTGCGGACGGGCTCTTCCGAAGGGGAAAAATAGTCCCACTCAAAGAGAAGGTGGACGAAGCAATCGACACTCTCGGTGCTTCCTCTGTAGAACACGTCATCTCACTCACGCGGTGTAAGAATGCGACAGCGCACCAGAAACGAGACCACGACTATCACTCTCTCCTGGAGCGGTTTCAAGATACCCCCTGTCCGTGTGAACCACTTGGAGCAGAAGAGATGTCCTTTCTGCTCTATACCTCTGGTTCAACGGGAAAACCGAAAGGAATTCAGCACTCAGTTGGTGGGTATCTCGTCCACGCCTATCTGACCGCGAAATACGTTTTTAACCTTATTCCAGATTCCGGACAGACCTTCTGGTGCACCGCAGATATCGGTTGGATTACTGGCCACACCTATATCCTCTACGGAATCCTTCCGAATCGGGTCCCCACCCTTCTCTATGAAGGAGCACCTGATTTTCCGGAGAAGGATCGCCTTTGGGATATTATTGAACGACATCAGGTAACACAGTTCTACACTGCTCCAACCGCGATTCGAGCGTTTATGAAGTGGGGCGATGAATTTCCAAAGCGGCGAGATCTGAGCTCGCTTCAGGTTATCGGATCCGTTGGAGAACCAATTAATCCGGAGGCATGGATCTGGTACTACGAAACCATTGGGGCAGGAAAATGTCCGCTCGTTGATACCTACTGGCAGACAGAGACCGGTGGACACGTTATTACTCCACTTCCCGGTGTGACTCCGACGAAACCCGGTTCGTGCGCCCATCCGTTCTTTGGTATTGATGCCGCCGTGGTGGATCGCACGGGAAGAGAGGTAGCACCGAATGAAGGGGGTCTGCTCGTTATCCGAAAACCGTGGCCCGGGATGCTCCGAGGAGTATACGGAGATCGAAAACGATTTCTCGAAACATACTGGTCGACCGTAACGATCGACGGAGAACCGGTGTATACCGCCGGCGACGGTGCCCGAAAAGATGATGACGGATACTTCTGGATTATGGGCCGCATTGATGACGTTATTAACGTTTCTGGCCACCGACTCGGTACCATGGAGATCGAATCTGCCCTCGTCTCTCACTCTGCGGTCGTAGAAGCTGCCGTTGTTGGAATGCCGCACGAGGTCAAGGGAACTGGAATTACTGCTTTTGTCACTCTTTCTCCTCAGGAAGCCGAACGAACGGGGAACCTTGAAGCACTCCGCGACAAGATTCGCGAACATATTGCCAAAGAGATCGGCAGTATCGCAAAACCAGACTCTATCCGGTTTACAGACGCGCTTCCAAAGACCCGAAGTGGAAAAATCATGCGCCGGCTCCTCCGAGATATCGCCAGCGGCAAAGAAGAGATCGCCCAAGACACCTCAACCCTGGAAGATTTCTCCGTACTCGCGGATCTCAAGGAACAGGACTCCTCATAACCCCCAACGTTGGGACCTTACCTAAGCTGAACGTGCTCAGCGCCAAGTGAGTCCACGGTAATGGAGTAGCGCTCCTCTCGACCGAATTGAGAGAGCATGTCACGCAGCTTCTCCCACGTTCCTCGCTCAAGAGGTATGCCTTCTTTGGCTCTTCGGCGACGCTCTCGAGCAGCACGCTCTCCGGGATAAAAGATCTCTTCTACTCCAGGAGCTTTCTTTCCTCCCTTCAGATTTGTGACGTAGTTCGAGATCTCCTGATCAAAGGTCTTACGAGACGAAAAGAACTCAGGGGCGAGAGCGATCAGAAACACCCCACTGTTATCGTGCTCTTGCCACGACCCACTGCTACACCCAGCTCCAGTCAGCGCGCCCGCCAAGACATCCACGAGGACCCCGAGTGCAAATCCTTTATGACCCGCAAGCAATCCCCCAAGCGGCAAGATACTTCCCTCTGGATCCTCACGAGCAAGAACTCGCTCCGGCTCACGAATGCTCTGCTGCTGTTGATCAATGAGGTAACCTTCTGGTGCCTGCTCTCCCGCATCTTGGAGAGCGAGAAGTTTTCCTCGAGCGGTGAGAGCACTTGAAATATCGATCAGAATCGGGTCGTGCCCCGTATACGGAACTCCCGCTGCAATGGGGTTAGTGCTCAGTAGAGGGGTCACTCCCCCCCACGGGGCTACCGAGGGGGCGCTTCCAGCGTCGTTAACAAAGAGCAACGTGACATAGCCATCATCGGCTGCCTGAGAGAGATATCCACCAAGCCGAGCCACATACCGAGTATTGCAACAACTCACACAGCCAATTCCGTACTCTTTTGCCCGCTTCGTGGCCTGCTGAACAGCCCAAGTCGCCGTTACCGGACCGAGCGCTCCCGATCCATCGATGTGAAGGGCTACGGGTGTCTCTTGGAGAATCTTTGGAGATGAACCAGGACGATACTTTCCTGCTCTTAACCCTTCGAGAAACATGGGAAGTCTGATCACTCCGTGTGAGTTGTATCCCGTCAGGTTCGCATCGAGGAGGGTGTCAGTAAGTATCCGTTCTTCTTCCAGTGGGAGGTCAAAGTCTTTCAGGCAATCAGCAATGATCGAACGGAGAACCGCCTCTGAAACGGTAAGCGTGGTACTCATCTCTCTCCCTCTGCGCGCGAGGAGCAGTACTCCCTTCGCACGGCAAGCGCTTCTGGCATCCACTGCTGAAATTGCTGCACCCGAGTCTCTGGTGCCGGGTGCGTCGAAAGGATCTCCAACTGACGGTGTGCAGCGTGCTGCCCCATTCTTCGCCACACCTCAGGCGCCTCACTCGGATGAAAACAGGCTCGGGCAAGATAGATCAGGCCCATATAATCAGCCTCAGATTCATGCTTCCTCGAAAAAGGCAGGAGTACCCCAAATCGACTTCCGACACCGAAGGCTCCAAGCACCATCCGCTGTGTCGCCGGCTCCATCTCTCCGACAGAGAGAGAAACTGCCATCCCCGCCCACTGCGCAAGCTTCTGCTGCGCCATCCGCTCTGCTCCATGCCGTGCCACGGCGTGGGCCATCTCATGCCCAAGGACGGTAGCAAGACCGTCTCTGTTCCCGACAATGGGAAGGATTCCGGTATACACGACCACCTTGCCACCCGGAAGAGCAAAGGCGTTCGCCTCCGGAGAGCGAGCAACAGAGAATTCCCATGAAAAATCTGCCTCCTCTACCACCGGCACGAGGAGTTCTGCGACCTCCTGAACAAACTCAACCTCTGGGCCCACCGAGACGACATCGAGCTCAGAAAGAATCTTTCGATACGACTGCACTCCCAGCGCAACCTCTTGCGCTCTCGTCATATCAACGAGCTGCGTTCTCCCCGTCAGGGGAACTTCTTGCTGGTTTGAAACGTAGTAAAAACCGACAAAGGCCACAAAGACGAGCAGCGGCCACACGCGGAGCTTTCCACTCCGACGGCTCCTCAGCGCCCGACTCGTGCCGAGTCCTCGCAGCGCTCCTCGTCCTCGCAAACTCCCGGGAAATCGAAACCTCACGTCGCGTCTTTACTGCTTCTGAACTTCATCGAGATCACTGAGCATCTCTTCGAAATCTTGCGCGAGCTTCTTCAACTGAGCACCGCTTCCGTCGTTAAACTTCTCAAGCTGCTCAGCCGTCACCTCCATCTTGCTCTCGATTGCTCGGACTTCCATCGAAACCTTCGCCTTCGCGGCCTCCGTGCGCTTCTCTGCTGAAGCCCGAAGCGCGTCGAGCTTCTCAACAAACTGAGCAAATCTCTTATCAAGCTTGGCGTGATACTCTGCTTCCGTCTGCTCCGTAAAACGTTTTGCCGTACGAACGGCCTCCATCGTCTCTTTCTTTACATCTTCCGCGGTAAGCTTTTTGGACCCCTTTTCTTTCCCTTTCTTTCGAGAATGCTTCGTTTGCTTGGTCAAGGGGGTCTCTTCTTTCTCCTGCTCTTGAGAGCGCTCTGAAACAACAGGAGTCCCCTTCTCAACCGACGACGCCTTCTCAACGGCTTTCTTGTGAGGAGAGTCTCCCTGTTCTTGGCACCCCCCAAGAACCCCAATCATAAGAATAAGAACAAAGACCAAATATCGCATATCACCCTCCCTGAAACGCTGCCACTACTATAGCAGTACTCAAAGAGAATGCCACGGCGAGGTGTTATACCTGCCCCCGATGAAAATATCCGACTTTGGTTGCCAAAAGCTGAGCGCTCTAAAAAATAGCGAGTAGCTCAAGATACTCGCCACTGAGCAGCACGTGGTCTGTGGTGCCTCGCAGAAGGTTGGTCCTAAGAAGGATATCGTGACCACTCGTAGCGACAAACTGGGTATAGTGCACGTAGTTTCTCAGGAGGACACCACGGCGAGGGAATACCCCTCCCTCATTCGGCATGGGAAGAGTTGGAATAAATCCTCCCGTATGCGGGGACCAATGAGTAGCAAAGAACTGTAATCCTTCAACGAGATTCTGCGTTGCCTGGAAGAGGAGAAGAGACGTTCCGGTATTCGGATCAACCTGCTGTTCGAGCAGACGAGCAGTTGCTGGAACTGGCGTAATCAGATGGGGTTGAAGCGTTCTACTCGCAAAATCAAAGTAGATCTGCTTATCGAGTTGTCCCCCGCTATCTCGACTCACGACGTAAAAACCTGGTCGACTCTTATCAAAGGTCAGGCTCTGATACCCAGCATTCGGAGTAACAACGGTATCAATGTAAGAAAAGGTACTCGATGGCATATGGTAAGCAGCAAGATGGATATGGGCATCGGTATTTACCTGATCGATAAAGGCCATATACACCGATGGAACCATGCGATTCCATCCGAGGTAGAATTCGTCCGAATTTTTCGCCTGGTGGGCAAGAGGGGCCGGGAATTGAAACTGGTCCTCCGTTAATCCGGTACGGGTGTTGATAATTCGAAGATGGACATCATCCGCATTCGGGTCAGAGGACTTCAGCAGTAGGGCTACCCGGTTATTACCGACTCGAGTTATCGCCTTTTCATGAACAATCCAGTGCGGACGAAGGTCGGCAACAAACGACGCCCGGCCGGTATCCACATCAAAGGAAACGAGATCCGTTCCATAAGAACGTGCACCAAATGAAATCGTGACACCAAAAAGCTCTTCAGCAAAGCTCACCGCTGGAGCCACACAAAGCACGAGAAAGAAAAGAACTCTCACAGAGTGAGTAACAAAAGAAGTGGCCATACGGTATCTATCCCCCTTTCGATATTCTGCGGTATGAGTGATATCCGTATCAACAGGGCAAAAAGAAAAGCCTGGCCACCTGTCATCCTTAAACGCAGCAGGCAACATCGAATCGGAACAAACACCGTTCGTGCTTCTCACTCTCACCTTCAAATATTGGAAGATAAGAAATACTACCAGCGTAAAAGGAGGGAACCGTACGAAATACCACTTCCGACTGCGGTCAGCAGGAGGATATCTCCTCGAGAAATTCTCCCCTCCCTTGCGTAGCGGTCAAGGGTAATGGGGATAGAAGCGGCTGAGGTATTGCCCACCTCGTCAATCGTCGTAGCGATCTTCGTCTGATCTTTGAGATCAATATTTTCTGCCACACTCTCAATCATCCGAATATTTGACTGGTGAGGAATAAAAAGACTGACCTCTTCAATAGAGAGCGAGGCACTCTTCAAAACCTGAAAGATCGAAGCCGTCATTAACTGCACCCCCGCCTTAAAGACAGAGCGCCCCTTCATCTGAAGAAACGGACCCTTCTCCCCCCGTTCGCCGAGCAGAGAAGAAACTCTCTGCTCCCCCTTACGCTCGATCTCTTCACACGTGATGAGCTCCGCTCCCTCGGCAAACGTTCTCAGATAGCTCGAAAGAACCGCTGGTTTTGCCTCATGGGCCGCAACTCCCTCGGGACGTTGGAGAATACAGGCACCGGCACCGTCTCCAAAGAGCACCGCCGTATTTCGGTCGCTCCAGTCAACGACTCGTGAAAGGGTGTCTGCTCCGATAACGAGGGCCGTCCTCACTCCGAGCGAACTCATCAAGGCCTCAGCCGTTGCAAAACTAAAGAGGAATCCCGAACACGCTGCCTGGATATCAAAGGCCGCCACATCTTGAATATCGAGCGCTTCTGCAACGAGCGCAGCGACAGAGGGAAGCGAGCGTTCCGGAGTAAAGGTGCCAAGAACGACCAACTCAATTTCGTCAGCCTCAATCCCTGCAGAGTTGAGCGCTTGCTGAGCTGCCGCAACCGCCAGAGATACCGTACTTTCAGATTCAGCACAGACATACCGAGAGCGGATGCCAACTCGGTCCTCAATCCACTGATCATCGGTGTCAAGGAAGGTTGAGAGCTCACGATTCGTCACCTGACGGGAGGGGAGAGCCGAGCCCGTTCCGATCACCCGGTTTCTCGCCGTGAGCACCTGGTATCCAGAAGAAGCATCACTACATTTATGGGACATATATACTTGCTCTCGTGAGAGAAAACATTCCTTATTGCTATCTCAACTGAGGTTATAGGGTATCACAGTTGTCGTGTGGAACAATCTCCGACCCCTATTCTCCTCTCAGGAGGCCCTATTCCCCTTTCAGACGAAAGTGAGGCCTTTCGCCGCCCCTTCCCACCGAACCGTCAGTACGAAATGGCTCCTCGGCCCGACTCTTTGCTTCGTTCAAGGCCGCGGTAAGCTGCTCCTGATGATGGACGAGCTCTTCTCCCTGAACCCCTTTGGGAATCTGAAGTAGCGGCCCCGCAACCATTCGAGCTCGGCTGAACGGCTTCGGAATCAACATCTCATCCCAGCTCCGGGCCCGCCAACACCGCTCGAACGCGATACCTACGGGGAGTATTGGAGCTCCCGTGTGGGCGCTGAGAGAGACTGCGCCGACCTTTGCTTCTCTTGGAGGCCCCTTTGGACCATCTGGGGTAATCGTAATATGAGACCCCTCATCCTCGATTGCCCGCTTCATCTGGACAAAAGCACGAGCACCACCCCGCGTTGAAGAGCCCGCCACGTTCTCAATACCGAGAAAGCTCATCGCGGACGCGATCAGCCTTCCATCAGAATGCTGACTGATCAGAGCACTCACCGTTCGGCGTTTTCGGCCTCGATCATTTTCTGGAGGAGAAAAGCCAAGATAGGTCCACGGCCCCATCAGTTGATCACTATGCCAAAAGGCGAGGATAATCGGCTCCCCGTAACTCCAATGCTCTCCACGAGGATCTAAACCGGCTTTCTCCCAAGAGAGGGTGGCATTCAACAATCGGAGCAGCTGTGCCCCAAGAAATCCGAGAACCTTTTCCCGAAGATCGGTAGTCTTCAACCTCACACCCCTTACTCACACCAATCGAGTGGATATCGGCGAGCCCTTGCGGTACGAAAGGGGGTCCGAACCTCCCAGACGACCTCGCCCTGAGGGGTGACTTCAAACACCCTTCCCCTGAGATCCTCAGAGATCAAGGTATTCCCATTCGGAAGCCGTTGTGTCGCGCCTGCGGTTCGGGTAAAGAACCCAGCCCGATCCTCATAAGACCATACGATCTTCCGCGCCACCGGATCGATCTCAAGGATCCGCGAATAGGGACGTATCTGAATATTGCCGTTATCGAGGATCAGGATATTCCCTGCACCGGGAAGTCCTGGCGCAATCATGTGAGACTCGTGCCCTCCCCGAATACGGAGCTCGGGAGAGCTCTCAAACTCCTCTTTCTTCGGAAACTGCCAAACGATCTCTTTGGATTCTCGTTCAATAATAAAAGACATCCAGAAATTTCTGACATGAAGAAGAAAATTCCCAGGACGAAACCGTTCGTCTCCGGCATCAAACCACCGGTTCTTGGGGATCTCACTCACGGTATTTGCGTGTGTCCAATCCTTCCGTCGCTTTAACTCCGCCCGTGAAACTTCGGTCTCCTCCACACTCGGACACTCTCGAATCCCACAGAAGTCGTGGGGAAGATGCTCCTCACTATTCCAGGAAAACACTTCGTCCCCAGAACGGTTTACCACCACGATTCCATCTGCCTTCACCTGAAAGTTCTCTTTGTAATTCAGCGCACCTCGGTACGGCACAAGACGCCGGCGGAGAGAGAGAAACGTATCCGCATCATGGAGCGCCCGAACATCATGGTGAAGGATATCTTCAGAACGGTATTCCCAGAGAGCATCTCCCCCGAGGTCATACTCGCGGAGGAAATAGCGAAGCTCGTCCCACGGAGCAACCTTTGATCCGGCAACCGTTCCGTGGGTAGCGAGCAGTGAACAGCTCTCCTTCAGGAGCACTGCTCGATCCGAATCAATCGGCCAGCTCGCGCGGACAGCCCCCTTGTGGTCGAGCAACAACACCTCTTCAGCCTCATTCACTCCGAAGAGGGTAAAACCAGGAGAGGATTTCTCCGGCTTATATACCGTCAGGAGATGATACGGTCGGTAGGGCCGCTTCTTTGCCCTCCGAAGAAGATCTTCTTCAAACCGGTCGCGAGGGCGACTCGTGCTCGTCCTGTCTCTCGGGCCCCCCACACCTCCCTCAACAAAGAGCAGAAGCGCGAAAGCACCACCGAGCAAGCCAAAAATTTGAAGCAGCGGAACAAACGGTCTCACGAGACACCCCCTCACGTAACGCGCCTGATCTTACGTGAGTCGGGTACCCTGTCAAATCTCACCCCCTATGGAGCACTCTTTACCGGTGAAACCGCTTTCTGCGGCTCAACCGGTAAAGAGTTCCCAGTAGAGAAAGTCTCTCCCCCATTAAAACCCCAGTGATTCGGTAAAGACTCCGGGACACTTCTGTTCGATCGACAAACACTCCGGAGATCGAGGCACTCCCTGAAGCTCTGAGAGAGCTGTCTCTAGTCGGTCAAGATCTCCAGCATCATCACAGGTAAACGTCGAGGAAATCGCAAGAAACTGATTGATATCTTGATCGATACACCTCTCCAACTCACCAATACTCACATCGCATCCAACAAGTTGAGGAACCGGGGAAACAGTACACGACATGACAATCTCCTCGTCGCTCTGTTGACTTACTAAGTCTGAAAACCCCTCCTGACAAGATGATTGGACATCCTCACACAGCAACGAAAAGTCGTCCTCTACAGAACTCTCCAGAGGTGTTTCCTCTGACATTTCATCGCCAAATTGAAAGCCTCCCGAAAAAACGGTCTCGGAAATCACTCCAAAGAAAGTACAGAAAGACTCCTCTTGGACGATTCTTAAGGTTTGCTCTGCGATGGATCGACAGAGCTTAACATGCTCATCGTCCGTAAGAGTCTTTAGAGGACGCTCCGTATCGAGGCCGCTACTGTATATACCGGTTCCGGCACTTCCTCCACCGCATCCGGTAAAAGCTCCCAGACTGAGAAAAACCAAAATGAGTACCAAGACTTTTCTTGGGCATGGTAAAACTTTTTTCATTACATCTCCTTTTTATACTGCCAGCCGATCAAAGTTTCCGTTTTTATTGGCTGATATGACCTCTTTATCGGCATGAATCAAAGTGCAGATCCAAGCAAACTCACCTCAGACACAAGAGCCACCAAAGAAATTAAAACAACAGGCTCCGTCCTTGCACCCAAATGCATTCTCTCTCCAGCTCGCTCCGACAAAGCTCTGACTACGACCGGCATAGTTGTCAGTAACAAGCGATCTGTAGAAGAAGATCCCCGGCTCTGTTGGATGTGTGACTCGAACATGCCATCCGCAGACACCGTTCATCCATGAGAACGGCACCTGAACCACTCCCCGAAGCGAAGTACTTCCGGATGAAAGGTCAGGCTCTAGATCACCAGCACAACGGCTTTCATACCCCTCTCGAGAGAGAGTCACCATGGCACCGGGAATTGGGGAGTTTCGTTTTCTGTGAGGTCTTCTCTTACGAGAGACTCTCTCAAACACTCGCACCTTAACAACACACGGCGTCCCATCGGCAATCGGTTGAACCTGCTGGATCACGTTCGTATTGTTAATCGCAGCATCACACCGCCCTACCACCTGTATGCGAGCACGATACCGAGGTCGATGCCCCTTCCTCATCCCGCGATCCAGAGGATCAGCCCAGGCTAGAGAACCCGTGAACACCAATACAAAGAGAGCCAAAAAAGACACCTGCCATTTCATAATTCCATCCCTATCATTAAGCGGGTTATTTACCCACCCTTGCATAGCAAGGTGGGTCTGTCTAGCCTTCGGCGCCAATTTTTCGAGAATTCTCCAAAATAAGCTTATCCATGTCGCTTTTCGCTAATCAGATTCGCGAGTTAGCACACCAAGGCGTGGGTCTTTTTTGAGAAACAGGATTGGTCTATTATTACAAAATGGATAAAAAACCCTCCCCGCTTCGGCCGATCCTTCCTGCTCTTCATCGGCGCCTCCCCGCTCTCCTGCGGCCAATTGCTCGATTTTGTATCGGTCGAGGGATCAAGTTCCAAGATTTTCAAGAAGCGGCCAAGCTCGCGTTTACCTGCGAGGCGGAGGAGGCTCTGCAGAGAGAACACGAATCGGTAAACATTAGCAGGCTATCCGTCGTTACCGGCCTTCAGAGAAAAGACATCAAACGACTCCAGAGCAATCCACCAGAAGAAGGAGAAGCAACTCTCCTCGCAAAGATTCTTGGACAGTGGCAGGGAGATCGGCGATTTAGCACCGCTCGTGGAAAACCGAGAGTGCTCAGCATCGAAGGGGCCGAGAGCGAGTTTTCTCAGCTCGTGGCTGCCGTTAGCAAAGATCTCAAACCACACACCGTACTCTTTGAACTCGAGCGGATACAGGCAGTTCACCGGAGTGAGAGGGGGATAAAACTCCTCGATGGAGCACTTTCGGTTACAGACGATGTATTGGGAGGACTCGAATTTCTTACCGAAGACATATCGGACCTCTTTCACAGCGTTGAAGAGAACCTATTTCAACACCTCACTGTTCCACATCTTCACATACGAACCGTCTACGATAACATCTGCGTCTCTGCGCTCCCCAAAATACGTCTGTGGATACTCGAAAATGGCTCAGCCTTTCATGAAGCCGCGCGAAACTATATTTCGCAGTTCGATAAAGACCTCAATCCGAAACTCTTTCATGAAGAAGGAGGAGCACGAGTCTCCGTAGGAAGTGTAAGCTTTTCAAGCCTTTCCGGTAAACGCTTGCCGCCTACACCAGAGAAGTAACTTCAATTCTTAAATCACTCTGATCACCCAGATAATAAGGAGCTCTTGCTTGAGAGACGATCGTTGCTTTTTCAACATTCTCAACTCCGAGTTGTTGAGCAACCTTGAGAAGAGCTTGCCCATCATGCTTATCAGGATGCTCGCTCCACTTACACTCTAAGAGATGAAATTTCCCTCCATGGTGCTCCAAGAAATCAACCTCTAGACCGTGCGAATCTCGCCAAAACCAAAACTCACTATTTTCGGTCTTTTCTTTCCGCAATTCGCTATACACGAACGTTTCCCAAATTCCACCAAGCATAGGACTTTTGAGAAGTTCAGATGAAGTGCGTATATTTGCCAAGTAACACAGGAGCCCAGTATCAGCGAGGTAGAGCTTCGGAGACTTAACGAGCGATTTTGTCTTATTTGAAAACCACGGCTCAAGCAAAAGCACCTGATTCGAGGCGTGAAGCACATTAAGCCATTCGTTCGCTGTTGGAGATCGGATACCAACATCGCGAGCAAGCTCAGATTTGTTCAGAAGTTGACCACTGCGAATGGCACAGGCCCTCATAAAGCGCTGAAAATCTCGAAGATTTTTCACCCCGAGAAGTGATCGAACATCCCTCTCGATATAGGTTGCCACATATCCGCTATAGAAATCGTGATGGTCCAATTCTCTTCTCGCTTGCAGCTCTGGAAAACCACCTCGGACGATAAGTTCATTCAGTGGTATCTCTCCTCCGGAAAGAGACTCTTGCAAAGAGAGAGTTTCGAGTTCGCAAACTCCACATCGGCCAGCAAGGCTTTCTGATATGGAACTCATGAGGGTGAATTTTTGGGAGCCCGTTAATACGTACTGCCCATAGCTCTGGCGATCTTGATCTATCCGTACCTTCAGGTAACGAAAGAGCTTTGGTGCATACTGGACCTCATCAATAGTTACCGGGGGCGGATATGCATCCAGAAACGCCTCCGGTGCCGTTTCAGCCATCTCCGCATTCGCTGGAAGGTCAAGAGACACAAAATTATTTTGTGGAAAGAGCTTCTTTAGGAGGGAGGTCTTCCCCACCTGCCTCGCACCAGTCACCACCACTGCCGGAAAAGACTCGACGAGTTTGGTAATTTTCTGTGATAAAGAGCGGTTGATCCACATTTCGGGTATTTTAAAGTTGCGCCTTAAAATTTTCAAGTCTGAATTTTAAATACGCGACTGGCCGAGTAAGTGCATGATATTATTCGTTATTTCAAAAAAACCACGCTCACTTCGTGCTCCCCTTTCTGGCAAACGCGCTACTGGTGGCGGTCTCTCGCCGCCTTTGCCTGCTCAATGCACTCGAAGACGGCAAGGGGGATAACCGGGATCGCCCAACAGAAGTAGCGCGAGAAAAAAACCGGGTTAAAGCCGAGGAAGAGGAGGAGCACAAAGAGTACTCCAGAGAAGTGAAAATCCTCAGCGAAGCGCCGCTCACCAATAAAATAGAGATAGCTACACCCGATCAGGAGAAAGAAAGGGATTTTTCCGATCAGAGAGACCTCCCCCAGAAAGTACTCCACACTCCTCGGCCCAGACGGCTCGCGGGTAAGGGGGAAGATGAGCATCTGAAAGAAACTCTCCACATCCCAAAAGAGAAAAGGAAGGGAAACCAGAAGCGGAACCGCGATAAGAGCAGCGACCTCTCGGAAGAAGAGCAGCACTCGTGCCCGAGGGCTCACCTGCGCTCTCTTCTCTTTCTCTCCGAGCAGACGCTTCCTCCCGGTCACCTCAGTAGCGAGAAAGGGAAAGATCAGAAAGAGCGGAACGGTAAACGCAGCCATCTGCTTGATGGAGAGAGAAACCCCCAGGGCACACAGCGAGAAGAGACGACGCCTCTCAACGAGAATAAGAGCGAGGACAAAGAAGAGTATCGCGATGTTATCGATCTGCCCGCTCCGGAGCAGTGCGAGCGGCCACCGGGAGAACCACCAAAACGATCCAGCAAGGATGCCACACAGTGCCCCCCACCGATTCCAAGCATACACATAGAGCAGGAGGCCGATAAGCAGGTGAATGGAGAACGAAACCGCGATCCACCCTCGCATCCACTCCTCGTAACTCGTATATCCGAGATATCGAATACTCCCCGCCGCGAGCCAGAGAAAGCCCGGAAGGTAGAAGGTATACTTCTCATTCTTCTCCAACCCCTTCCCCTCAATCCGCTGATAGGGATTCCTCCCCGCTGCAAGCGTTGAGGCGTCTGTATAGATAAAGAACACATCACGAGTCTTCGTCGGAGCAACGCCACGGGGCACCGGCAACCTATCGTAGATCTGAACCAGCAGAAAAACGGAAAGAAGAAGTGGAAGAGAAAACCAGAGCGCTCGCATGACGAAAGGGTATCCGTTTCAGCCCCTCCCACTCAAGAGGAGTAAACTCCCAAAATAAGCAAATAAGGTCATATCTTCGCATACGTAACTTAACTTTCTGCAAGATCTCGTAAGCATTCACGTGCCTTCGAAAGGAAAAAGGGAAAAGTCATCCCGGGGACGAATTATTCGGAGGGCGATGTGGAGGGCGTAGGTCAAAAGAGCGAGGAGGAGAAAGAGCCAGCTGAGACTTTCTTGCTGAACGGTTTGGGAGCCGGAGCTTTCCTCCTCATCGGAGGAGAGTCCTGGAGGAAGTTGATTTACGGCTCCTCCGGTCTGATGGGCGAGCTGGGAGAGGAGGACTCTTTGGATACCCACGGGGCGAAGCTCATCGAGTTCGTCGCCGCTGGTATGGAGTGTCAGTGGTCCGAAGGATCGCTCTCCGACGTTTCCAGATACGGTGAGATCCCCAAATGGCGGTTCTGGGAGTCGGAGCTGATAGCGGCCGGGGGCTATCAGTTCAGGTCGAAATTTTCTTCCCTCTTCCGGTTCGGAGCTCTGAGAGGAGTGTACGTTGAGGGAGACTTCTCCCATAGCAGGTTCATACAGGATCAGATCGAGAATAAGGTTTCCGCCCTGATAAAACCATCGGAGATCAAAATCAAGCGTGCCACTACCGGCTTCATCCCCTGATTTTCGTGCTAAGTCGCTCTCCGGCGATCGGGAGAGGACGACTTCTTGCCAAAACTGACGGAACTTCTCCCACCGAACCCAAGGTGCAGACCATCTGCCGCTGGCATCCGTGGCGAGTGAAAAGGTCTCTCCTTTTCCTACCTGGCGTGAGGCAAAGAGCGGAATGGCCTTCCCGGCAGCCGTCACAACGAGCTCTACATACCCATCCTTGCGCGCCTTTGTTTCAACAAATCCTCTTACCGGAGGAAAGGTGGTGAGGTCGCTTGAATACCGTGCGGCCGAGCGACTTCGGCGCACGGGATACTCTCCCTGCTCCTTCATCGTTTCTTCTTTCGTACTTACCTCGATATCAGAGAGAAAGATCCTTGGGAGCGAACGGGGATCTTTCGTGCGATAAAAACTCCCTCCTCCGTACTGCGCCATGTTCCGGAGCAGCTCAGTGTCAGCTTCCGTTCCCATCATCACCGTTGAGACGGTAATTCCCCGTACTCGCATCTGTTGCACGAGTTGTAGGTAGTGTGGTCCTTCATCGGGGATCTTTCCATCTGTCATCACGATGATGTGCTTTCTTCCTGCAGGGGTATTCACGAGGCCCCTCCGTGCTTCATCAAGCGCGGGAAAGAGGTTCGTCTTCCCCGCGGCAAAGAGGGTACCGACCCGTTGAATCGCCATTGAGCGGTACTCTGCGAGGCGCCGGATCGGAAAGGCGATAAAGGGGGTCGTGTCAAAGCCGATCACTCCGAAATAGTCGGGATCTTTTAGACTCCGAATGACCTCTCTCGCTGCCTGCTTGGAATACTCAATTTTCTGCCCGTACCGCATACTCGCGGATTTATCGAGCACTAACTGGACGGCTACGTTCACCCGCTTCTTTTCCTTTCTCGGAGTGAGCGAAGCAAGCGGAAGGAGCCGATCAATGGCGGTTCCGGTGTATCCCCCAAGTCCGTATGATTGATCACCGCCAATGAGGAGAAACCGCCCTCCTGCCTCCACGTAGCTCCGCATCTCTCGGCGAAGGAGCGCTGGAAGCGATCTCTCGGGGAGGTTATGGATGATAACCGCTTCATACTTCCCAAGCGCTCCTTCCCCTGCCTCCGGTGAGAGCTCTTCAGAGACCTGTACCCCAAGGTCTTCAAAAGATTGACGAAGATAACGGGTTTCACCAGATGAGCTTCCGAGTAAGAGCACCTGCTCTCCTTCATCGGCGTGAACGTGCCAGGTGCGGGAGATCGCCTCACCTTCCGATGGTACGAACCGTATTTCAATCTCTTCTTGTTCGAGGCTACTCGGTGAGATCTCCAGCGCTCGGGTTATTGAGCTCCCTGCGGGGAGCAAAAGCTCCTCATCAGAGAGAAGCTCTCCATTCCGAAAGAGAAAGAGCTTTCCCGAAAGATCTCGCTTCTTCGTCGAAAGAAACGAGATGCTTCCTTGTATCGTTTCACCAGCACTCCGCTTCAGGGGAAGGGTGAGATCTTGAACGAAAAAACGCTCCTCTTTCTTTCGTATGTCAGGCGGAAGCTGGGGATAGACGGTAACTCCCCGGCGTACAAGCTCATCAACAACTTCACGAAGATCTCCATCGGTCTCAACTCCATCGGTATAGAGAATGATATCTGATGTGCTTGTCCGATCGGCTACCATTCGACGAAGAGCGGAACTGATATTCGTTCGTTCGCGCTCGAGACCTCCTCCCATAGAAATGCGAGAAAAAGAGGGAGCAGGTACTCCAACCTCGCCAGCAAATGGCGTGACCTCGTACTCCCACTGAGCACCGTGCAACTGCTCTTCGAGTCGGTCTACTTCCCGTGCAACCACGGTGCGGTCAATGCTCTCAGAGAGGTCAACGAGGATATGCAGAGCGTCCCGCTCAATAACGATCTCACGGTAGGGACTGGCTCCGGCAAAGAGGAGAAAGACGGTGAACAGGACGACCAGAAAAGGAGGGATACGGCGTGAAAAGGAGTACACACGGCCCGTCTTCGGCAGAAATCGGGATGAGAGCAAACCGATAAGCCAGAGGAGCATCACCACGCCGGCGATCACGAGCGGAATGGACGATTCCACACTTACCATCTTCATGCGGCCTCCCCTCGATATCGGAGCGAGAGAGATGATGCCACGAGATCTCCAGCGAGGAGGACGAGAATGAGGAGGAGCAGGTACGGCAGAAGGGGCCGCTCTTGCTCCGGTGAAGCCGCACTCCCTTCAGAAAACCGTTGTCCTCCGAGCGGAGGTGGAGAAAGAGAAGATTCCTGAGGTGAGAAGAAGTGAATTTCACCTTCGACATCATCCCGCGCGGGAGAAACGAGTACGGAGCGTTCCAAGGGAAGTCGTTCTCCTACCTGTTGGAGCGCTTGATCTGACGAAGTGGCAAAGGAGAGCGCTTGGCGAGCGGAGAAGCGTTCCGGAAGGGGTCCTCCAGGTCGCCACTCCTTTCTCTCATCTGGAAGGTACGTCGTTATCCATTTCATGGCGTTAAGAAAAAAGATCGTCGAAAAGGGGGTAGCCTCCCCACGGAGCGGAAAGAGTTGAAAGCCCGTTATCACGACCGGCTTTTCTGCCGGAACTCCGATATAGGCGATAACACCGGCCTCAGTTTCAAGAAGTGGCTCTCCCCACTCCGGAACGATCAGGGGAGAGACTTGGCCAAAATCGGTTACCTGGAGGTCAACATAGTCGAGCACGGGGTGACCTCTCTGCGCACGCACCAGTTTTCCCGCTGCTTGAACGGGAAGGATCTCTTCAACGGTATCTCCCTTTCGGAGCGGAAGAACGTGTATTCCTGGAGGGATCTCTTCCCTCTCCAGTGGTACCACTCTTCGTTCCGAGATATACACACTCCCATCTTCCCCAGGTGGAAGTGGCAATACGAGGGGACTCCTCCGAATCTCCTTTCCTCCTCCGAGCAGTAATCCGAGCTCTTCTGCAGAACTCTCCGCAGAGAGCACGATCCTCTGGCGGTGGGGGCGAATACTGAGCCACATCTCGTTATCTGCGGCGAGCAGATCATGGGAGTATTGCACTCGAATATGGAGCGATTGAGCATCTCGGATGTTTTTAAAACGGAAGCGGTGTTCTCCGCTCTGCTCAAAAGTAAACCGATTTCTCCGAAAATCTTTCAGAACGATCGACCCATCTTTCTCGGAGACCTCAGAGAGGGTGACGATCGCTTCTTGCTCTGAAAATTTCGGCGTGGTGGTTTCTGAGACGTAGAGACGAACTTCGATCGCCTCGGAAGAGGAGAGGTACTCGGCCCCAGCAAGGGCAATATTTTTTGGAAGCGCAGAATCACTCTTAGTGTCGCTCCCGACATACAGGTGGTGAAACCTCCGTCCTTCTGAGAATACCACCTCTCCCGCTGCTCGATCAGAAACCAGAACGACCTCTTCTCCTCCCAAAGTTCGAGCCGCGATCTGGAGCCCGGCTTCAATCTGCTCCTCTGCGGCAACAGGCGAAAGTTTCGAGAGCACGGTCCGTGCGGCTGATGCTGAGAGCGGAAGGTCAGAGAGTTCTCGAGGTTGAGGCGCGAGGGAGAAGACTCGGTACCGCGGAGCCCCCCCTCGTTGCTCACGATCGGCGATCCACTCTGTGAGGAGCACCCTGCCCTCTTCCAACCGGCTCTCTCCTGAGGTTCTGCGAACTCCCATACTCTCTGAATTGTCAAAGAGGAGTACAATAACTGACTCTTCTTGCCGGAGCATCACCCCACTGAGCGCAGCTACGGTAAGAAGAAGAAAGAGCAGCTCGACAAAGAACCGAGGCGGGGGCGAAAAACGTCTCCGAATCACAGAGCGCTCTTGTATCTGCTGGAGCAGAAAGAGCGAACCGAACTGAAAACGTTTTCCATCTCCCTTCTTCCGATAGGCCCAGATGAGAAGACCCGTGATCGGCAGCGCGAGGAAGAGAAGGAAGGGATTCAGGAGGGAGATCATGTGCGAAGGACTCCCGAACCCGCTAGTGTCTCAGAAAAGAACGGAAGAACTCCCTGCGCACTGCCACAAGAAAAAAAACGAATCTGGTACTTTGCCGCAAGTTCTCGTACCGCTGCTTGATGAACTTCAAACCGGTAGCGATACTCTTCGGCAACACTCGGAGACCATCGGAGCGGGAGCTCTGCGCCTGTTTCACTATCAACAAAGATCGCTTCCTCTCTCGACAGGCCAGGATTCTCATCGTGAGCTCCAACCACCTGAATTGCGATGACGTCGAGGTTGTTTGAGTACAACGACTCAAAGGTGTGCTGCACATGAGGGAGCGGAAAGAGAAAATCTGAGATAAAAAGACAGACTCCGGGATACTGCACGGTATGAAGGAAGTGAGAGAATCCCTCCTCGGACTTCTCCGCAGCAATTGGTCCTACCCCTTCACAGAGCTCTGCGAGTTCATGGATGAGGGCGACTCCTGCACGGGGGCCAAAGACAGTTTCTCCTGGGATGACGAGGCTTACCTGATCGTGGTGAGCAAGGGCGATGTACAATACTCCGAGTGCGAGCTCCGCGGCTTTCTGAAATTTCCGATCTTCAGCGGGATGGTGCATGGAGGCAGACCCGTCGAGCAGACAGTAGACGGTGATATCTTGTTCTTCTTGGAACTGCTTGACGTAGAGTCGATCGGTGCGTCCGTATACTCCCCAATCGATGTGGCGAGGATCATCTCCGAGCTCATACCGCCGATAGTCTGCAAATTCAATTCCGTGCCCTCTTCGAAGAGAGACGTTTCCTCCCTGACGAGACCCGAGAAACTTTCGCTGAGAACGGAGCTGGAGTGATTCAAGTTGTCGCAGTGCGTGAGGCTCAAGAATCTCAAACATGAAGGGCCTCTTAACGCTTCACGCTGTCGGCGATCACACTCTCTGTTGTTATTCCGTCAGCATCCGCCTGGAAGTTTAAAACGATTCGGTGGCGAAGCGCTGGAATGCACGCTCTTTTCATGTCATCTACCGAGATATGAATACGGCCATCACGAAGAGCAAAGAACTTCGCCAGGAGCAAAACGCTCTGAGCCCCCCTCGGACCGGGACCGAAGCGAACATACTTTTTCGTAAACTCAGTCGCCTCTGCCGAAGTGGGTTGGAGAAGAGAGATGACCCGCACGAGAATGTCGAGGATAGGTTCTGGAGCTACGACCTGTCGAACGAGCTCTCTCATCGAACCGATCACCGCGACAGCATCTCCTTGAAAAACAGAGTGGAGCTCTTTTTTCTGATCTCCGGTCGTTCGAACTAACACCTCTTTCAACTCTTTGGGAGAGGGCGCTGGAACAGAGAGTTTTAGAAGAAAGCGATCGAGCTGCGCTTCTGGAAGGGGATAGGTTCCCTCCAGTTCAATCGGATTTTGGGTTGCAAGCACAAAGAAAGGTTGCGGAAGGGGGTATGTTTTATTGAGCACCGTCACCTGTGCTTCGGCCATCGCTTCGAGGAGCGCTGCCTGGGTCTTCGGTGTGGCTCGGTTGATCTCGTCGGCGAGAATGACATTTGAGAACACCGGCCCGGGGGTGAACTGGAAGGCTCGTCTTCCGCTCTCATCTTCTGAGAGCACCTCAGTTCCGGTGATATCACTCGGCATGAGATCCGGAGTAAATTGGATTCGCTTGTAATGAATACCGAGTACGGTACTCACACTCTTGATGAGTAAGGTCTTACCGATCCCAGGAACCCCTTCCAGCAGAACGTGTCCTCCACAGAAGAGTCCCGCGAGTACGCCACCAATAACTTCATCAAGTCCAACAATTGATTCGTGTAGCTCGCCCTCGATCTGTGAGAGCACCTCTTGAAATCCCTCTATCGTCGCAGAGAGCGGTGTACTGTGTTGCATAACTTGTTCTTCCTCCGTCAGCTCGCGCTGTGACTCCTCTCCGCGTCACTCATTCATCATTCTCTGATACTCAAGCGGAATACGCTGGCGTTGCTCTGAGTCCGACTCACTCGGGGGAGCGAGCTCTGCCTCGATCGCCTGCATCTGAGATCGTACCGTCTCAGTGTTCTCAGCAAATTTGCCGGTTTTTTCCGCAAACCGCGCATCGATCTGCTCATCGGGGGATCCTATCTGCTTCTCCTGAAAGCCAAAACCTCCCTCTTTGTATCCGCCTTCATCTCCCCCCTCTCGTGGGGTTCGCTCTCCCTCCCCCGAAGAGCTCTGTGTTGCTCGGTTGTTCTCTTTTTGATCCGGGGCAGACTCTTCTGCCTCTTGCGCTCCTCCAGACTCGCCCTTTTCCTGACCGTCTGAGGTATCATCCGGCTTTTGGCCCTGTTCTTGGCCCTGATCCGCTCCTTCGTCTTCGCCATCTTTTTTCTCAGAGGAAGGATCTTCTCCCCCCTGCTCCCCTCCAGGGTTTTCGCCCTCCGAAGCTCCTGGCTCTCCGGACTCTCCTCCTTCCTGCTGCTCTTGTGCCTGCTGAAACTCTTTCCGAAGTTCATTCACGAGGTCACTGGCTTTCTCAAGCGAACCCGAAGTCGGCGACTCACCTTCACCCGGCGCTCCATCTGCTCCGGCGCTCTCTTTTCCAGCACCATCAGGAGCTCCTTCCCCTTCTTCATTCCCTTTTCCTTCGTCAGATGAGGAATCAGAGCTGCCCTCTCCGGTTCCCTTCCCAGAAGAACCCGAGTCTCCCGGCTGCTCTCCTTCTCCCTCTTTTCCCTCTCCTTCACCAGAAGACTCCCCTCCGTCTTCACTCGCATCTTCTCCGTTCTGCGGCTGAGTGCCCTGCTCTTGACCTTCCGACGAGTCATTTTTAGCAGCGCTCTCCTGCTCCTGCTTCTGCTCTTCTTTGCTCTCCCCAGACTCTTTTTTCTGTTCCTCCTCCTTCTTTTCATCCTTCTGCTCAGCGGGAGAAGCTTCGGGAGTTGGTGTGGGTGAAGGACTCTCTTCCGCGAGGGCGGCAAAAAGCTCTGCGGTCTCTTCGAGCCGGTGAGAAAGCCCCTCCAGGGCATCACTGATCTCTTCGTGGCTGATATCTTCATCCGAGAGCATCTCTGAGAACTCCGCGATCTCTTGACGCACGGTACTCGGAAGTTCGGGCGTTTCCTCCATGAGCTCTTGGAGTTCTTCCTTCATCTTCTCCCGAAGCGATGGAAGTGAACGGGGCGCTGGTGGAGAAAAGATCCACGCGAGAAAAACCACCAAAGAAAAGAGAAAGATAAGACTCAAGAGCACCTTCGCTGCTCGAGAAAGCCGCTGAGGAGGAAGCGGCTCAAGTCCCTCTTCTTGAAGGCGGTGTAATGCTGCAGAGATATAGAGAAACTTTTCACTTTGCTCTCCCTCCTGCTGTCTCCGAAGCACTTCAAGCAGGGCCGCGTAACCGTTTTGCGTATTCCAGTATCGGTCACACTCGTCTGCAACAGAAGAGAGCGTCTCTCGTCTTTTTCGCCAATAGCGAAAGAGAACAGATCCGCCAATGCCAAGGGTCAGGAGGAAAGGGACGATGGAGAAAAAGAGCCACCCGAAAAGCTGCGCCAAGAGACTGAGCGCAACGGCAAAGATAAGGAGCACGAGAGAGAAGAGGAAAAGCTCTCGCCGAGCACGCCACTGACGAGACTTCAGGGTATTCCGCAACAGATCCAGGCTCGGATCTCCGGCGGAGTGTTCTTTCTTCTTCTGAGCACTCGTCATGCAGATTCTGGTGAGATCTTCTGCTCGTGCTCTTCTGCCGTTTCAGAGAACACGAGCTCACCGGAAGGAGTTCTTCCATAAAAGAGATTCGCTGTTTCTGCCGGAAAAAGCGCTGCTTCGATGGCATCCTTCCCGGGATTTAGAATCGGCCCCGGGGGAAGTCCATAGTTTAAAAAGGTATTGTACGGAGAGGGGCTCGCCCTATCTTCCTCATCTATCGTTCCATCAAAATCTCGGATACCGTACGAGAGCGCCTCGGGAGACTCTAGCCTCATTCCGTTCTGAAGCCGGTTGTGCAGCACGGAGGAAACGATCCGGCGTTTCTCTGGATCCCCTGTCGTCTCCTGAATAATAGAGGCAAGGGTCAGGATTTCGTGCCGAGAGATGCGCAGCACATCGAGTTGCGGAGTAAACCGCGGCTCCCACTGCTGCTCCGAACTTTCGATCAGCTCCCACAACACATCGACCGGCTTTACCGGAACCGCAAAGGAATACTCTCCCATGCCAAGATACCCTTCAAAGCTTCCCGCTCCAATTCCAGCGCGAGAGAGGAGCTGTGGATCGCGAGCTGCCGCATCAAACTCGCGCGGCTTAAAGAACCCTGCCTCAGAGAAGATCAGATCGAGCTCCTCGATGGTTGAGCCTTCAGGAAGAACGACCTTCCGGAGAAAGCGTTCTCCACTCTGGAGCTTTTGAAGGATCTCCTTTGGAGTCATCCCAGGAGAAAGTTCATATTCTCCTGGGGTAACCGGAGCGGTGCTTCCCGAAAGTTGACGATAGAGGCACAGACTCTGAGTTTTTCGGGTCACTCCCCGTTCCACCAGGAGGTCGCAGACATCCGAGAACGGAATGTTCGGTCGAATGAGCACGACCTCAGTACGAGCCGTCCCGGGCTCAAGGGGAACAAAGAAGATATTGTACAGATACTGAAAGGAACCGAAGCCAACCGCTAGCGGAACGATGATATAGGCTAAAACTTTAAAAAATCGAAACATACCTGATCCTTACAACGGTTCCTCTTCCAAAAACCGAATAACTCGATAGAGCAGCTTATCGCTCTCATCTCGCCGCTCTTTCCACGCCAGATACCGTTCACCGATGACAACAGCGGCTTCCGCATCGAGCGCCCCAGAACGCTTCCACTTCTGCCGCTCCGAAGCCGAAGAGAGCTCTTCTCTCTCAGATACCACCTGAGTACTAAACGACTCATCAACGAGATACAGCTCTGCGGAACACCGCCGAGAAAGCCTTCGGCAAAATTGTACGGCATCCTCAGCCTGAGCGGAGTATCCACCATCTGAACCGAGCGGAATTCCGATGACAAGGGTTGAAATCTCCTGCTCCTCGAGAAGTTCAAGAATCTCCCGCTGGGCCCGGTTCTGGGGACGCGAAAAGGCCCCTTTTTGCGAACACCGGGCGGGATCACCCTCAAAAACCGCATATCCAACGAGCTGAGACCCGATATCAAGCGCCAAGAACCGACTCATACTCCATAACCATGTTATAGTAGAGCCCCGGAAAGAGGTACTCTTTGAAAATATTCGGTAATTTTGCGTCGTACCTGACACCGCTCCTCGGAAATTGGGGCATTGTCAGAATAGGACCATATACAACATGATTCTCTATCGGAAGGCATAAGGGGCTAGAAATGCCACAGATCGATGGAGAACACGATACCAACAGAGAGCCGTGGATCATAAAAAGCTAAATATTATTAGCACCTTAATCGAATGGCGAGCACCGTTTCGCCGTCCTCAGCGAGGAGAAAGACGTGGTTAAGAAAAAGCTTACTGGGTTTATCGTCCTTCTCTTTGTCATTCAGTGCGTCTTTATCGGAGGCACCTATTTCTCCTCGCAGTCAGAGCAGCAGAGAGCAGACGCCGGAAGGGAAGAGCCTGCGAGGACTTCGGCTGAGACGAAGCCCTACATCTCCGCGGCCCTTCCCGAATCCTCCGCTTCGGAGCATACGCTCCTCGCCAATCAAGACACAGAGATTCTCTCATCAGAGCTCGATCTCGAAGCGGAAGATTCCACCACACCCGCTCTTATCCCCTCATCTTCTGCGGAGCGACTCGGGAATGACGTCATTTACCGGGTGAAACGAGGCGATACTCTCTCGCGGATCTGGGAGAAAATGGGAGGAGAGGTCAGAAATGCACACCTCGCGGCGCAGGCTTTTCGAGAAGAAGGCCTCTCACTCGCTAGCCTCCGTGCTGGGGAAGATATCACTCTTCGGCTCAACGAGACCGGAAATATTGCCTTCGTGAGGAAAGACCTTCCGGAAGGCCGGGTCCTTTCTCTCTACCTGAAAGATGGACGGTATGATGCTGAGATTCTCGATCCCGAGATTATCACCACCCGTCGAGAGGTCTCTGGAACAATTGATCATTCGCTCGCAGCAGCAAGTTTACAGCAAGGAGTTCCCTACGAAGTGATCGATGAGTTTATTGACCTCTTCAGTGGTCGAGTAGAGTTTAGTCGTGATACCCAACGCGGCGATTCCTTTAGCGTGATCTTTGATGAGCGAAACGCTGCCGATGGTCGAGCGCTCTCTCCCGGGGATATTCATGCCGCATCCTTCATGAACCGTGGTGAGATGATGGTTGCTATCCGCCACACGGCAAAAAACGGCGAAGTTCACTACTATGATCGGGAAGGAAAACCGATCGGAAACCATTTCCTCCGATATCCCGTGAAGTTTACCCGGATCTCTTCGGTCTTTACCAAGGGACGCTTTCATCCGGTCCTAAAGAGGTGGAGGCCTCATAACGGCGTCGACTTTGCTGCTCCAACAGGTACTCCGGTGCGCTCCGTAGCAGATGGGGTCGTTGTAAAATCTGGATACTATGGCGGAAATGGGAACATGGTAAAGATTAAGCACGGCGATAAATATGCATCCGCTTATGTTCATCTCTCTCGTATCAGCAAGGGAGTGCGACAAGGAGCTCGAGTTTCTCGTGGACAGGTCATTGGCGGCGTCGGAAGTACCGGTCTTGCAACTGGGCCGCATCTGCACTACGCCTTTTACGTAAACGGAAAGTATGTCGATCCGATGAAGATCAAACTTCCACGACTCCCGAACAAATTTGAACCGATTCCCGCCAAGCTTCTGAAAGCAACACTCCAGCGTCTGGAAAAACAACACCAAACGGTTCAACTGGCGCGACAGAAAGAGATGGCGTCCCAACACGAAAACGCCTAGAGCATCCATGCCCGAACAGAGCCATACTCCTCTTCGTCCTCCCGTAGCGATTCTCTCTATCGGTTCTGAGGTAGTCGATGGGAGAATCGTGAATACGAATGCCGCCTGGCTCGCTCAACAACTTCTCTCTGCCGGCTTTCTCCCATCGCTGATTACCTCGTGCCGAGACATCCCGGAAGAAATTCTCGACACCCTTACATTCCTCAGTCAGCATGCCCCGTTCATCATCACCAGCGGCGGGCTCGGCCCCACAACAGATGACCTTACCCGACAATCGATCGCCTCCTTCGTCGGAAGAGAGCTCATCCTCAGTGAAGAAGAACTCGGCAGACTGAAAAGTCGCTTTCGAAAGCGGGGGCGCAAGTTCGATCATGCCAACAGCATCCAAGTTCACTTTCCAGAAGGCTCCACGGTAATCCCAAACCCTTCAGGAACTGCTCCTGGATTCATTACAGAATTGAAGGATGGTACGCTGCTCTACTCCCTTCCCGGCGTCCCGCGAGAACTCCGAGAGATGACCACCGCAACCGTGCTCCCCCACCTCCTCCACCAATCACTTGGGCAACTGCTCGTTCCTCGAAGTAAAGTTTTTCATCTCTTCGGCATTCCAGAGTCTGAGGCAGGGAAAAAGATCTCTCACCTCGAACTTCCACAAACGATCACCGTTGGCTATCGCCCTCACTTTCCGGAACTTGAGGTTCGACTGGAAACAACCGAAAGCATTGACTCAGATCCCCTCCCCGACGCCCGAACAAAGCTCCGGTCACAGCTTCAACAGTTTATCTTCAGTGAGAACAGAGAGAGCAGTATCCCTCTCGTCGTCCACCACCTCCTCCTTGATCAGGAAAAGACGATCGCTGTTGCAGAATCATGCACCGGCGGACTTCTCGGAAAACTCCTGACCAATGAACCCGGTTCCAGCAAACACTTTCAAGGTGGCTTCCTGACCTATACCAACGCCCTGAAAAGATCACTGCTCGGTGTCCGCGAAGAGACACTCGCCCAATACGGAGCGGTAAGCCCACAAACCGCACAGGAGATGGCCGTTGGAGCCCGAAACAAGATCTCGTGTGACATCGCGCTCTCGATTACTGGAATCGCAGGTCCTGACGGAGGGACAGAGGAAAAACCTGTAGGCCTCTTCTATGTAGGGCTTGCCTCCGAAGGATACACGACAACCCTAAAGTTTATTATCCCCAGCACACGAGAATACATCAGGAGGTATGCCGCTTACGCCGCCCTCGATTCCGTCAGGAGATTTCTCCTCGGACTTCCCTACCTCGGAAAAGCCGCGAGCCCAAAACTCCCATTCTGATATCTATGACACAGTATACGATCGACTCCTACAATGAGATCCCCTACGAAAGCGCCCCCATTCCAGAGGCCCATCCCGATCGACTCTACAGCATTGCAAGAATCTTCGGCATTGCTGCTTCTCCACCAAAAACAGCAAAAGTTTTAGAGGTCGGATGTTCATCTGGGGGAAACCTCATTCCACTCGCATCACAGTTTCCGGAGGCACGCTTTCTCGGAATAGATATCGCAGACAAACCGATCCAGGAAGCAAACGCGAGGGCACAGCAGTTTGGCCTTTCCAATGTGGAGTTTCGTCAACTTGATATTCACGAAAGTCATCAGATACAAGAGAAGTTTGATTATCTTATCGCTCATGGAGTCTACTCCTGGTTGCCAAAGAAAACACAAAAATCTCTTCTCGCTCTCTTAAAAAGTCATCTCACCGAGAATGGAATCGGATTTATCAGCTACAACACCTTTCCTGGTTGGCATGAAAAACTTCGAATCCGAAAAATTCTTCTCAATGCCACCAACCGAGAAGCTGCTCCAAGAGCTCAGATTCGCCAGGCTCGCGAAGTCTTGCAGCGCTTTGAAGATTTTTCTCGCGAACAGGAAGCATCATCTGACCCAAAAACCGGTGCCGTTCTTTGCTCTCTTCACGATGCTCCAGATTGGTATCTTCATCATGAGTATCTCTCCGAATCAAATGATCCCAAGTACTTTTCAGATTTCTTAAGAGAGGTCTCCGAGAGTGAACTGTACTATCTCACCGATGCAGACCTCTCGACGACCTCCGATCTTTTTCTTGAACAGAGAGGATACTCCCCTTCTCTGACCCAGAACCTTCGATATACAGAGAGGTATGAAGAAGCATATGACCTGTATACGGGAAGACAGCTCAGAAGGTCGCTTCTCGTAAAGAAGAAAGGAGCGCTTCAAAAGAGGTCAGCGGCCAAATGTATGACAGAGAGCTTTCTCTCGACACCACTCCAGAAGGAGCGAATCGAAAATGGGTCCACAAAGTTCACCATGGGAACACGGGGAAGCGTTCTCGTAGAGAATACAGCGACCGCACGTATAATCGAACACCTCGGGAACCAGTGGCCGAACAACGTCTCCTTCACCGAACTTCCTCACGATGAACCAGAAGAAACACTCGCCCAAGAACTTCTAGAACTCTTCCTTCAGGGAGCGCTCTTCATTGACAGCCGCTCGATCACCCACCGCGCCTCTGCCCCAGTAGAATATCCGAGAACATCACCTCTAACGAAACAGGAGGCAGCTTTCGGAAATCTACTCTCAGGAGCACGAGGAGAAAAACTCGCCCTGAACGCCATTGAGAGAGTGCTTACTGCGCTCTTCTCCGGAGAACATACTGAAGAAGAGCTTTTTCAACAGATACAACAGGTGCAGGTGACCTTCTCAGATGGGAACTCTTCTGAAGAAGTAAAAGAGATACACTTTCGCGATCTCAAACAGAATACCTTCCACTCCGTCTTCCTTGATTTTCAAACCCGCCTCCACAACGCCGGACTCCTCTACGATGGAAAGGGAACGGAGTAAAGAGTACTACTCTCCCCAGCACTCACGGCCGATCTCTTCTATATCGCTCCTCTAAAACAACGGCACTTCGTGTCATTATTTTTGCTGAACGCTCTATCCGTGAAAAAAGCTCTTGAAGATCACTTTCTTCGGTTTCAGGATTGGGAAGTACCAGTCGAAAGACCGTACACCCACGAAGGTCAGCGTAGTTCACCCAAAAATCTCCTTCTGCAAGCAGTTGCTTTCGAATCTTCACCTGAAGGTCATTTATCTCTTCCAGCGAAGCGGTGCTCCCTGCTGGAACATAGCGAAAACAGAGATTGAGAAATTGAGGAGAGTGGAGGAGCTCAAAACACTCTCGTTCTTGAAGGGCATGAGTGGCGTACTCAGCAAGCGAGAAGAGCCTTTCTATTCGCTCTCGATAGCCATCGCTCCCCTTTGCTAACCAGTCAAGCCAGATCTTGAAAATATGAGCTTCCCGACCACACTGGAGAGTTCGAGCGCCGAGATCATACTCCGGGGAATCAGTATCGTGAAAGAGATAGTCATCACCGCCATCTCCACAGAGCGTCCGTAAGTAGCCGCGACGTCTCACCAACAACGCTGAGCATAACACGGGAACTCCCAGGACCTTGTGACCATCCCAGGTAAATGAATCTGCTCTCGAACAACCATCAAGGAGAGCTCTGTGGTGCTCACTGAAAAGTACTGGCGCTCCCCACGCTCCATCGATATGAAGCCAGAGATTCTCCCGCTCGCACACCTCTGCAAGACTCTGCAGCGGATCAAACGCTCCCGTTACGGTAGTTCCAGCGGTGGCACCTACGAAAAACGGGATGTTCCCAGCAGCACGGGAGGCCTGAACTGCATGGCGAAGTTGATCCGGAATCATCCGTCCCTCCGAATCGCTTGGGATTGCTATCAGATTTTTCGTTCCGAGGCCGAGTAAATTGAAGGCTCTCTTATATGAATAATGAGCCTGATCAGAGACAAATCCCTGCAGATGAAGTCCTTCTACTCCTTGCTCTTTTGCTTCAGGAAACACCTCGTGTCGAGCACAAAGAATTCCCAACGCATTTGCATAACTCCCCCCACAGGTCATCACCCCCTCTCCTTCAGAAAACCCCACCAGCGCACACAAACGCTTCAGAAGAGCCTCTTCCATGAGGGTGGCAACAGGAGCCGACTCAAAGGTGTGCATCGTGGCGTTGACACTGTTTGCGAGGAGTGCACCGGCAACAGCAGGCGTACTATTCCCGCTATAGAGCAGATTCAAGAATCGCGGCGACCCCGTGTTAACACTGTGTCTGAGGATAGCTTCGACCGAAGTAGCAATCTCTTCACGAGAAGCCGCCCCTTCAGGAAGCTCCAAAGAAAGCTGCTCCCGAAGCGCTGCCGGAGATTGAAAAGGGAGAACAGCTCGAGTTTTTCGAGAAGAGAGATACTCAACCACGCGATTCATCACGCTTTGGAGGAGTTCCGTGTCATCCATCAGGTATAACTCCTCGCTATCTTTTTCGTCGCTCTTGCGAAAGCGGCGGAAATCTTCGCCCTATGTGCTGTTGAATGCGTTCTTTTAACGGGAAATCCTCCGCCCGAGCCAAAATCTCGAGGAGACGCTGTCGGGAACTCTCTAAATACTCACGAGAGCGCTCACCAACCCCTTCGAGTGAGAGCGAGTTGATACACACCCTTGCCAACTTCATCACCTGATGTACATTTCCAGGGATTTCTTCGCTCACTAACCGCTCGAAAATTGAATATATCTGACGCTGAAGGACCTTCCTATCTCCTCCACCGATCTTTACCAGCGCGCTAAGGGCCTCGGAGCAAACTGGTGCGGAGGATTCAGACGCTTCAAGTATACGCCTCAAAAAGTTTGGAATCTCCGCCGCGATCGGAGCTGCTGCTCCCCCTTCCCGCTGCATCAAGGCATGTTGTAGAGCAACGAGCGTTTCAAAGGACTGACCGGTAAAATGAATAAATTCGGGAGCAAGTTCTTCATCTACAAGACTAGCCATCTTTTCGGCTGCTGGAACACACGATAAAACTAGCATTTCTTCCCGACCAGCGAGATCATGCCCTTGTAAGATAATACGAAACGCTGCTGCAAGCTCCTGAGCCGCTTCAGAGGAAAGCGGGTCACGGTCTTCCACCCCCTCACATTGAACCGCAGCATCCAGCACCATGCTCCTCAGCATCCGAGTCGCATCATCACGACGATCCTCCGGTAACCGTTCAATAGCCCCAGCAAAGGGCAGATATGACAGTCCGCGAGTGAGTGCCCGCTCTCGATCACCTCGAGATCTTCCGAGAATATCATCATCAGATGATGGAGCGACTCTCCCAAAAGCTTGAACCATGGCGGAGAGATCCACAAAAGCATCACTTAACAGTTCGAGGTGGAGAGCTGCACGCGGATCATATGAGTGTGCGTTCATATGACTCGCTAAGAGACCTAGGGCGTCAATCCTAAGCTGAAAAGCCTCTTCACATCGTTCTTCGTCCCACTGCTCCATAACGGCATCGGGAGAGTTCGTAAGAAGTGCCTTCATTTCGAGGTAAAGAAGCCTCTCAAACCGGAGAGCATCATCACGATTTCCGGTTCTTAATACCGTATTGCACCTCTCTTTCGAAAAAGGTTGAGCAAGATGGGACGAATCCCCATTGAGATCACGATAAAACCGGGAGAATGTGGGATGAGCGAGTACCCTCCTTCGGATCTCCTCGAGTGAATCACGATCCAGACTCTGTACTAGGCTGTTTCCGCAACGGAGTCCGTCCAATTTCGATTCCTCTCCACCGGCAGCAGCAGAAGGTAGACTCAACGCAAGAACCGTCACCGCGGCGATCCCGGAGAATCTCCCTTCAGAAGTCGCTGCAGTTCTTGCTCTTTCATGGATCTTCATCATCTTATCGAAACTCCATCGGAACCTTTCCCGCTCACCATCACTCTCGAGATGGTAGGTAGCACTCCATCCAAAAAGTTTATTCACCTACGGAGCACGTCGCTCCGTGCAGGGCTAAGGCTCCCAGAGGGACAACAACGCTAGTGGTTCGTTATACCGCAGTCTTTCCACAGTGCAAAAACTTTCTGGATGAACCAGTAATCAAGTGAGTCAAAGCGGTGGGGAGGTGTGATCCCCTGAAGGACATCAAAAATGTCGGGGAAAGAAGGCCCCGACTGTCTTTGGTAAACGCTCTCGCTCGCGGAACACCTTCCGATCACTGCACAGGTTAGCCAAAACCTGACCACTATCGCCGACGATGTCGAGAATCCTCGTATGTCGGAGTCGTACACACAAACTCCTCAAGATTCTCCGTTCCGACAATGAGGGCATACGCCTGGACAAACTGTGGGAAGAAAAAGTAGCTCATAAAGCAAAAACCAAAGATAAAAATCGCAAACGGAAGAGCAAAGTGCCCTCGCTGACCGATATTTCGCTCCTGACCTTTTCCCGAAAACATGAGTTCCTCCAATGACAACTCTGCATTGGCATAATAATCAATAAAATTAAAGGCAATTGCAATAGCCGCAGGTTACTTGCTGTTTTTGTATGGCATATAAATCTTTTCTATCCATAATATCAAATAGTTACCGGAGAACAATGAGGGGGAGCGGGATCCTGCCTTATCATCTCCTGGCTGGAGATCTCACTCACGTCCCACAAAACGTTTGCTGCACACGCTCAGAGGGGTTCGGTGGTATCTGATACCCCTCGAGGAACTCTGCTGGATCTTCATACGGATCTTTGAGCGCTCCGAGCAGATCTTGAAAAGGTGCCAGGTTACCCTTGTGAGCAGCATTAAGCGCCTCTTCAACTTTATGATTGCGTGGAATCAGAGCAGGATTTGCCTTCTTCATACGTAAGATTGAAGAACTTCTTGGTTCACTATTCTGCTCACGCCGTTTTTGCCACCGTGCATACCAATCCTCAAAAGAGCTCTGCGAATACAGCTTTTCGGTTGGCTTCTCCTGTTTGCTCAGATCACGAAACGTATTTGTATAGTCGGCGTGGTTTGTTTCCATCCACCTCAGAAGGTCACCGATAAGCTGCTTATCACCCGACACCGTCTCAGAGAGCCCAAGTTTTGAACACATCATCGCACGCCATTTCTGTTGAAACATATCGGAGAACTGATCGATGACCTCCTGGGCGATACTGACAGCTCTCTCTTGATCGTCATCTATACAGGGCAGGAGCGCTTCCGCGAGCCGAGCGAGGTTCCACTGCGCGATCTTTGGCTGATTCCCATAGGCATACCGTCCGGCGTGGTCGATAGAGCTAAAGACGGTGCTCGGATCATACGTATCCATAAAGGCACACGGGCCATAGTCGATCGTTTCTCCAGAGAGAGTCATGTTGTCGGTATTCATAACTCCATGGATAAATCCAACACGCATCCAATGAACGATCAGCTCCGCCTGCCTCTCCATCACCGCTTGAATGAGTGCGACAGCCCTCTCTTCTCGCCCCGCCAACTCAGGGTAATGACGGTGAATGGTGTAATCCATGAGGCTTGATACGGCGTCTTCTCCACCCTGAAGAGCAGCGAACTCAAATGTTCCGACACGGAGATGAGAACTTGCTACTCGGGTCAAAATAGCTCCTGGGAGAACGGTCTCTCGCATAACCTCCTCACCCGTGCTCACCACCGCAAGACTCCGTGTTGTTGGAACCGCCAGAGCGTGCATCGCCTCAGAGATGACGTACTCCCGTAACATCGGCCCAAGTACGGCCCTCCCATCCCCATTCCGGGAGTAAGGCGTCCTCCCGGAGCCCTTAAACTGAATATCAAACCTCTCCCTCCCTGGAGTAACATGTTCTCCCCAGAGATGGGCACGACCATCACCCAGAATGGTAAAATGCCCGAATTGATGCCCCGCGTAGGCTTGAGAAAACGGCGTTGCCCCTTCGGCCAATTCGTTCCCCGAAAAAAGTGCAGCTTGTTCTGCGGTACGAAGCTCAGAAAAATCTAGTCCCATCACATTGGCGAGAGCTTCATTGAGGATGACAAGATGGGGAGAACGTACCGGTTCCGGAGGAAGCTTTGTATAAAACTGATCGGGCAGAGTGAAATAAGTCGTATCAAAATTGAATCCACATGCGTTCATACCGCTAATACTCTATTGGATCTTTGCCGCTTGAGTAATGGTCTCATAGGCTCTCTGCACCTTCTCGAACTGCTTTCGGTGACGAGCGGCATCAGATTCTTTCGAGGTGTGCCGATCAGGATGATATCTCTTTACGAGTCGTCGGTAGGAAGAACGAACCTCCTCAGAAGATGACTCTGGAGTACATTCCAGCACCTCGAAATGCTCCGAAAGTACGCTCTTCCGCGGACTACCTCTTGGTATATCATTTGTACACAAAAAGTACTCAATGGTGCTGATCAGCTCATCCGGAAAGAGCGTCATCTCCTTTGGCGTAAACATGAACACCTGAAATACCTCAGTAAGACGCTCTCGATCTCTCTGGCACATCATGCCTTCGTCCATTGCAAGACGGAGAAGCACCGAAAAGATCACTACCAAGAGAGGTCGCTCAGTAGACAAGCTCTCCCGCAATTGCACCGCGGAATCAAACAGCTCAGGTTCTGCTCGGGTGGTGCGATCATAAATGACTCGCACCCGTTCAAGCGCCTCTTCAGGGAGATGAACCCCTCCCACAATATGCCTCATCGCAGATTCAAAGGTCTGCTCATCCTGCACGGCACTTCCCTCATCCCGGACAAAAACAAAAAAGAGCTCAAACACACTCTCAGCTCGGTCAATATCGAGAAAAGCATTCGAAATATCTTTGGTGCCATACATATGTTTCCCCCAACGTTGCATAGTGCTCTTCAGATCTCCTCCGACCACCAGTATTCTTCACGGCCCTATCCCCGGGAGTCAACTGGCACGGCTTCTCAGACGTCATAGTGCTCCGACGAAACAATAGTACATCGCCCGCCAATCATAGCGATACTTTTTGTTTTCAATATGCTTACACTATGTTTCATACGCAAAATTCAATATCCTAAGATTGTTTTTGCCAGCATAGCATTTTTGCGAAAAGGTTTTCGAAATGACGAAACGAATCCCTCACCCTAGAGAGCTCCTCGATACTCATGGGGAAAGTCTCGCTGACTTCCTTGAAGCTTCTATCGACCAATTTCTCGATGAATGGACACAAGCGGCTCAAGAAGGCCTTCATCCAGCAGAGACGCGGTCGTATTCTCCTGACGAGTTACGAAATAATCTGAGCCATCTTCTTTCCGAGGTAGTTTCTATACTTCGGAACGAGAAATCGTTTGATGAGTTAACCTCTTTTTCTCTCCAACACCTGGAGCAGAGATGGAGCATGGGATGGAAGCTAAATGAACTGATCTCAGATTACCAACTGTTACGTCACG